>LJNS01000083.1 GCA_001303245.1 Gammaproteobacteria bacterium SG8_30 | reverse complement strand
CTCGTCAGCGAGCAGAGCCTCTACAACCTCAACGCACGGACGATCGAGCTCGAGGTGATCCCGGCCTGCCGCCACTACGGACTGGGGCTCATCCCCTGGAGCCCGCTCGCCGGCGGCATGCTCGGCGGTGCGCTCGACCAGGCGCAGGCCGGGCGCCGCAAGGACGACCACTTCGCGGAGAAAGTGGACAAGAACCGCTCGAAGCTCGAGCGCTACGAGGCGCTCTGCCGCGAGCTTGGCGAGGATCCCGCCTCCATCGCCCTCGCCTGGCTGCTGCACAGCCCGGTCGTCACGGCACCCATCATCGGTCCGCGCACCGTGGAACAGCTCGACCGCACCGTGCGCGCCACCGAGATTTCCCTGAGCGCCGACGTCCTCAAGCGCCTCGACGAGATCTTCCCCGGCCCCGGCGGCGCGGCGCCGGAGGCCTACGCCTGGTAGCTCGCCTGCACCGCACGACCAGGACGGCGAACGGTCCAGGGCGGCACAAAGGCAACAGCCCATGAGCACCAGCCAGCCCCGGGGATCGCTGGCACCATTCCTGCTCTGGCTGTGCTTGTTCTACGCGGCCTGGCTGGCGCTGGTAGTCGTGGGCCGCCATTGGGATACGCTTGCCGGGCACTGGCAGATCGCACTCGCCATGGCAGCCGGCTCCTATGTCGCGGGCTCGACGCCCATGGGAGGTGGCACCGTGGGCTTCCCGGTCCTCGTGCTTCTCATGGACCTGCCCGCCACCCTCGGCCGCGACTTCAGCTTCGCGGTGCAGAGCGTCGGCATGACGAGCGCCAGTCTCTACATCCTCTGCACGCGCCAGCCCATCGAGTGGCCCATGCTGAGGGCCGCTCTCTTCGGCTCGCTCATCGGCACGCCGCTCGGCATCCTGTTCGTCGCGCCGCTTGCGTCGGAGACGTTCATCAAGCTCCTGTTCGCCTCCATGTGGTGCAGCTTCGGCCTGCTGCACCTGCGCAGGATCCGGGAGATCACGGCCTACGAGGGCATGACGCCGCACGATGCCGCGTTCGACCATCGCGTCGGCTTCGTCGTCGGCCTCGTAGGCGGCGCGACGGTCGCCAGCATCACCGGCGTCGGCGTCGACATGCTCATCTACCTGGTGCTCGTACTGCTGTGCCACGCCGACCTGAAGATCGCCATCCCGACCTCGGTGCTCCTGATGGCCTTCACCTCGCTCGTGGGCATCGCGGTCAAGGCGCTTTCGGGCGCTGTCCAGCCGGGCGCCTTCGAGAACTGGCTGGCCGCAGCCCCGATCGTCGCGCTGGGAGCGCCGCTAGGTGCACTGGTCGTCAGCCGCATCGGGCGGCGGCCGACGCTGCTGGTGGTGTCTGTGCTGTGCGTAGCACAGTTCGCCTGGGCACTCATCCAGGGAAGAAGCCGGCTGACGCCGTGGGAATACGGGGCGGCCGTGCTCGGCGTGATCCTCTTCCTGCTGATCTTTCAGCAGATGTACGTGTACGGCCGCCGGCTGGCCCGTCGCGGCAGCAGAACCTGATGGCGTCGCCGGGCCGGGAGCCCGACCGACCGTCGGATGGGTAACATCGGAGGGAAAGGAGCCGGCCCCGTCGAAGCCGGTCTCACGCATGCCCGCGAACCGGCCGTCCGACGACATCTCGTACCGTAGGCACGTCGTTACGTTAAGGCAATCTATCGATCCGGATTTTCGGCCCTGCAATACTCGTCGAGGAATGCTTCGTGGCTCGGGTAACGCGAAACCGTCTGCGCGTGCCTGGACCGGATCTCGCTCAGCAGACCCTTGAGCTCCTGGTCGCTCATCATGTCCACGATCGGGTGGTACCCTTCGGGCATCAGCCGTTGGCCGGTCATCACCTGAGACCAGGATCCGTCGAAGAACAGCTCGAAGTCCTCGCGGAAGATCCTGCCGTTTCGCTTGTACAGCTCGAGCCGGTGCGAGAGGGAGTCCGGGATGTCCATGGTCCGGCAGTGATTCCAGAAGGGACTGTCATCCCGCTGGGTGACGTGGTAGTGCATGATGATGAAATCCCGTATGTACTCGAACTCGAGCCGGGACTTGCGGTTGTACTCGTCGATCTCGAGCTGGTCGATGCCCCTCGTCGGAAAGAAGTGCATCAACCGGACGATTCCGGACTGCACCAGGTACAGGCTGGTCGACTCGAGGGGCTCGAGGAACCCGCTGGCCAACCCCAGCGAAACACAGTTCCGGTTCCACTGCTTCAGCCGCCTGCCGGTCCTGAAGCGGATCAGGCGCGGTTCGCTGATGGATTCCCCGTCGACATGATCAAGCAATAGCTTCCTGGCGTCGTCGTCGGACAGGTACTGGCTGCAGTAGACCAGACCGTTCCCGACACGGTGCTGCAGGGGAATCTGCCACTGCCAGCCGGCTTCGCGCGCTATCGATCGCGTGTAAGGACGCGGCGGCCCGACCGACCTGGTCTGCACGGCGATGGCCCGGTCGCATGGCAGCCAGTGCGTCCAGTCCGCGTAGCCACTGTGCAAGGCCTGCTCGATGAGCAGGGCACGGAATCCGCTGCAGTCGAGGTACAGGTCGCCCTCGATCTTCCGGCCCGACTCGAGCGTCAGCGACTCGATCCCGCCATTTTCGCGACTCGTGGCCACATCGACGATCCTGCCCTCGATTCGCGTGACGCCGTGCTGCTCGCTGAACCGACGCAGGTACTTCGCATACAGGGTCGCGTCGAAGTGGTAGGCGTAGGCGAGACCGTTCTTGCGATCCAGCTCGAACCTGCCGGCGTTGGCCGCGTGCCGGTGGAGCAGATACTCGGTCAGGGGCGCCTTGTTGCCCAGCTTGACGGACTTGACCCAGAAATGGTGAAAGGGGCAGGCCCAGCAGTCCTGGCCGACGATTCCGAAGCCGTGCAGGTACTTGTCGCCGATCGCTCCCCAGTTCTCGAACTGGATGCCCAGCTTGAAGGTAACCTGGGCCTGACGCATGAAGTCCCGCTCGTCGATGCCGAGGAGCTGGTGGAACGCGCTTAGCAGGGGAATGGTTGCTTCGCCCACGCCGACGGTCCCGATCTGATCCGACTCGATCAGGGAGATGTCGAGGTTCCTGCCCATCAGCTTGCCGAGTGCGGCAGCCGCCATCCAGCCGGCGGTTCCGCCGCCGACGATGACGACTCTGTTGACGTTGCTGCTTCTCAAGGTCTTTCCGACCTCCGTGCTAGCGGTTCAGATTTCTTATCAGGATCGCCCTCAGCCGCCGGGCCGACTCGTCGGCAATCGGCGCGAGGACGCCGCGTGCGTGTTCCGGAATGTGCGACGCCACGGTGTCGTCGGCCTTGAAGATGTAGTGATCGAAGATGCCCTGCCAGATTTCGCGTTGTTCCACCGGCAGATCCCGGATGCTCAACAGGGCATGGTTCAGAACATCCAGTGGCGTCCCGAGGTACGCCGGCATATCGCGCCACCAGTAGTTCACCAGCACGTTGAGGGGATCCAGCCCCTCGACATGGTGCCACCACATCCCCGGAATGAAGAGCGCATCGCCCGGCTCCATGTCTGCCACCTGCGCATGTCGCAGGGCCTCGCGGAACCTCGGGAACCGGTCGAAGTCCGGCTCGTGGAGGTCTACGAGGCTGATGGACTGTCCGGCCGGCGTCAGGTCGAGCGGACCGACGTACAGATTCTCGAGCTGATCCGGAGGAAACAAGGTGAAGCGTCGCCGGCCCGCGGCGACACACGCGACATTGTCGGGAACGTCGTAATGCGCCGCAATACGCGTCCGGTTGCCTATCCAGATCCGGATCGACGGATCGACGCCATGGAAGGGCAGATCGTTTTCGGCGCGCAAGCCGGGTAGCACGAGGTCGACCGTCGTCGAACCGATATAGTGGACCGGAGGGCTCTCGCTGTCCTCGCAGGCCCTGATCTCATCCAGGACGTCGTCGAGCCGGCCGCGCCGCGTCCGGAAATTGAAGCCCGTCAGCGTATCGTCATAGAAGATGCGACCCTTGATGTCCGGTTCGCCGACGGAAACGGTGACGGGGCTGCCGTTATAGAAACGGCGCAGATATTCGTCGACGGCCCGGTTCGAGCGCCTCGCTGCCCCTACCAGCGGCCACTCGGCAACGAGACCGCGAAACAGCGCCGGACCACTGCAATCCCGGACTGCGTCCGGGAATTCGATCGGACGGCGGACTTCGATTTGCGGGACGTGCTTCACTTTACTCTGCAGACGCCGGCCCCTTCCGGGACGCTCTCAGGCAAGGTGCTTCCTTCTTTCGATCAGGGCCCTGAAGTTTCCGATCGAAGCCATCACCATGTAGATGCTTTCGAGGAAGCGACTGCAGTGCAGGCTCTCCAGTGATGCCGCGTCGAGCCCGTTCAGCCTCTCCTCGTTCAGCGTGTAAAGCCCGCTGAGCTTCCTCCTGGCTCCGCCCCCAGCCTCGAACTCGAGCGAGAACGGCTCGAGCAGCTGCAGCGACGTAAGAGCCTCGGAGAAGCGTCGATTCTGGGCGTAACCTTCATGAATGGTATGCAGGACCCGCGTGATGTGCTCGAGGTACGGACTCTGCCCCCCGTGCTCCAGAAACACCGGCACGCCCTCGGTCTCGCTCACCCTCGGGCTGTCCATGTCGACATGGACAACCGGCTCTTCCTGCGGCACGCCATCCTCGGTGCTCGTCTTGAATCCAATGAGAAACGGCTGACGCTCGACCGTCAGCGGAATGTAGGAAGCATCCCAGCCATTGGGACCAAGATAGAGGTTCTCCCGCTCTTCAAACCCGAACAAAGCTATCGGCTCGTACCCACGCGTTTCGGCATTCCTCTGAAAAGCGATCGGATACTCGGACTGAATACGACGAAACTCGAGCGGAAAGATGAGCGTCGCAGCAATATCATCGCCATACCACGCCGAGCGGTCGGTGATGACCCGCAGGTTCCTGTGGGTGATGTTGTCCAGCAGCTGGTGGTTCGCCATGCTCTTGCTCGCCGCGACCAGCGCGACTCCGGATCGCAGGCCGTCAGGCAGCCTTTCCTTTCGGCAGTCCGAACTTCCTGACCTGATCGATCAGCTCGCGGTTCTTCGGTAACGCGGCAATCAGCTGTTGCGTCCTGCTGACGTTGTCGCGGAACAGTCTGTCCGCCACTTCCCGGTCGCGGCTCCGCCGGGTCGTGGCGCGCGGCTCGGTCCTAAACCCCATGCCATAGAGGACGTACTGGTAGGAGGCTGACGAGAACACCTCGTCAACGTGAGGGAGATCGCCGTGCCACGGAACACGGTGCCGCCAGAGCGCGAGCGCCTCGTTCAAGCTTTCGGGTACCGACCGCTCTTCGCGATTGTCGATCCAGAAATCGCTGTCCGTGCGCCGGCTCAGCACGTAGTGCAGCTTGAGGAAATCGATCACGCGATCCCATCGATAGCGGAAATTCTCGTTGAATCGCTTCGCTACGATCGGCATGGTCTCGCGGGTCGCCGGCAGCTGCTCGCTGATCATCTGGGCCGACAGCTCGACCATGACCAGCGCCGACGCCTCGAGTGGCTCCAGGAAGCCCGCCGACATGCCCACGGCGACACAATTCTGGTGCCAGAACCGCTCCCTGTGACCCGGATTGATCGGGATCCTTCGCAACGGAACGGACTCGGCCCCGGCACCCAGCGCGGGTGCGACGTAGGCCCTCAGGTCACACTCCGCCTGCTCATCCGTTGTGTGTGCGCTGGAATATACGTAACCGACGCCCCGCCTGGACGAGAGACCGATATCCCAGATCCAGCCGGCCTGTTGTGCCGTCGAGATCGTCTGCGACTCGATCGGGCTTTCCGGCCCGGCATAGGGCACCTGCACCGCCAGTGCCGTGTCGATGAACAGATTGTCTCTTCTGCTGATGAACGGGACCCGATAGTGCTTTCCGAGCAACAGCGAAGCGAACCCGGTGCAGTCGACGAACAGGTCGCCCGCGATCTGCCCGTGAATCTTGCTATCGAGTGACGCGATCTGGCCGTCCTCGTCGCTGTTGACCCCGGTCACGTGATCCAGGATGTGCCGTACGCCAAGACGCCGCGTGCAGTGTTTCTGCAACAGCGTGGCGAACTTTCCGGCGTCCAGGTGGTACCCGTAGTTCGCGACGGCGGCGTATTCCGGCGTCGCAGCCTGCTTTGGCGCCAGACCCCGCGCGCACAGGTGGCTCTGGACACTCACGGCATCCGCGAACGGAACACGCTCTGACAACGTGAGCCAGTGCTCGGCCAGATTCGTCGTCACGTAGCCGCCGGGCAACGTGAATGGATGATAGTACCGGTCGTAGCTTGCGCCCTTACACCAGCCGTCGAAGCGAGTGCCTTGTTTGAAGGAGGCATCGCACTCGCGGACAAAGTCGGTTTCGGCGATGCCGAGCTTCGACAGCGTGGTGCGCATCGTCGGCCAGGTCCCCTCGCCGACTCCTATGGGCCCGACGTCGGGCGATTCCACGAGAGCCACCTGCACACCGGAGGGGCTTGCCGCGTCATGTTCGGCCGCGATCAGGCCGGCGGTTATCCAACCCGCGGCGCCACCGCCTACCACCACGACGCGCGTGACCGGCCGATTCAACTTGTCGATCCCCGCCACAGGCACCGCCGCCGCTCGATCCTCGAGTAACTCAGCCACCCTATCGTGACACTACTGTCACCATCACCGCAACGAAAAGAGCCGCCTGGGTAGGCGGCTCCTTTCTGCACCTGCGGACCGTCCGTCAGTGCACGAACCGCCTCACCGGAACGAGTAGCGGGCGCCGATGGCGTAGCGCGCCTTGAACTGATTCGCATCCGTGAACTGGTTCGAGTACCTGTTGTAGATCCGCTGCGACTCGTTCGTCACGTTGATGCCTTCCACGAAGACGCTCAGGTTATCCGTCGCCAGCCAGTTCACCCTGAGGTCCAACTGCCCGAAGGCCTCGGTGTAGTGGGGCGAGTCGTTCCGGGTGCCGTTCAGGAACGTGTCCCGCCAGTTGTAGGCGACACGCGCCTGCCACCTGCCCTTGTCGTAGAACGCCACCAGGTTCGCCGAGTCGCTGAGCCCCGGCAGGACGAACTGGAACCCGATCACGGAGTTGTCGACGTTGATGTCGCCGTTGACGAGCGTGGCGTTGGCGCTCACGCCGAATCCGGAGTCACCGAACATGTGCTGGATCGCGAACTCCCAGCCGTAGAGCACCGCGTCCTCGAGGTTGGAGTCCACGGAGATATCCCAGCTGATCAGCGGGTCCGCGTCCTCCTGCACGATCACGGTTCCTGGCGGGTTGCCGGCGTTGATGTTTATCTGGTTGAACAATTGCGTCAGGTCGTCGGGATCGCCCCCCGCCGCGACGATGTCCGCCCTCGCCTGCTGAGCGCGCGGCCCAGTCGACGCATCCCTTAGGTTGCCGATCACTCGCTCAAACTGCTGCGTGACGATGAAATTCTCGACATCCTTGCGGTAGAACCCGATCGACGCATAGCTGCCCGGCGCGTAGTACCACTCGAAGGACAGATCAAAGTTGTCCGACGTGTAGGGCTTCAGCCCAGGGTTCCCCTGGCTGCCGTCCCGCTGGCCCGGCTTCGGGCG
Source organism: Gammaproteobacteria bacterium SG8_30 (assembly GCA_001303245.1). Lineage (GTDB taxonomy): Bacteria > Pseudomonadota > Gammaproteobacteria > Steroidobacterales > Steroidobacteraceae > SG8-30. The sequence continues at coordinate 2,888 of LJNS01000083.1, read as the reverse complement.
CGTGGAGACCCTGGTCGTGCCGCGCATGGCGGTCAGGCTCGGGCGCGAGATGGACTTGCTGTAGGACAGTCGCGCCACCATGTCTTCGCGCACGTCGAACGCGACGTCCAGGTTCGGCAGCCACTGGGTATAGTCAGCGCGCACGTCGGAGAACGTGGCCTCGTCGGCACGTATCACGCTCCATTCAGTCGGATTGACCCAGGTAACCGCCGTTGTCTCGACCTGCTGGCTGCTTGCCTGGATGTCCGTCTTCTCATAGCGGATGCCGCCGACCACGAACACCGGCAGGCCATTGAATTCGCTCTCGGCGTTGAACTGCAGATATGCGGACGTCGTCTCCTCCTTGATCGAGTGGTCCTCGATCGGCGTCGTGCTGTAGTCGACCGCGATGCGCTGCCCATTCCTGAAGGTCTGCTCGATCGGCCCGAGCACATCTTCGAGATTGACGTCGTGGTAGAACCCCGGGCTGGTGAAACCGGAGAACTCGGAGAGCATTCCGCTGCTGTCGACGCGCCTGAAAATGGAGTCGTCGTAGACGTCCTGGTTACCGCCGTACCAGCCGGCGCCGACCTGCCCGTCGTCCCATTGGCGCACGCGGTACTCGTTCTCCGTCCAGGCGACACCGAACTTGATGTTCGTGAGGCCGGACGTATCGGAGCCGTTGACCCAGTCGCCACCCAACTGCACCTGGGTGACGTCAGCCCGTTGCTTGTCGGCCAATGCGTTCGCAAACAGGGAGTCATAGGCGGCCGCCGTAGGCTCCTCGCCCGGAGCCGAGCCGAGGCAGTTGCCCCAGGTGACGAGCATGTCCGGCACCTGGGCGCCGTTGGTGCTGTCCATGGTCTTCGTGTCCATGCAGACAGCGGCCATCACCGCGTAGACATTGCTGCCGCGGCCAAGGGGATTGGTCTCAGCCGATGAATCGTGGGCGTCGAGGGCGAGCCGCAGGTTGTCCGTCGCCTGCCAGTCCAGGTTGAGCCCGATGGACTGGTTCTCGTTCTTCGAAAACGCGGTCGACGGCTGTGCCGTGTAGTCGCCGGCCCCCGCTCCTACGAAGACGGAGGTACCGTTCTCGTCGATCTCGACCAGCCGCGCGTCACCATCGTTGAACCAGATGCCCGCGCCGAGACTTCTGCGGAGGTTCTCGAATTCAGCGTAGGTGTAGTCGAGGGTCGCGGTGAGTCGGTCGGTCGGCGCGAACTGCAACGACAGCTGGCCGTTGGTGCGCGTCCTCTCAATGTCCGCGATGTTCAGCCCGAAACCGCGCGGGAAGAACTCGGCGATATCCGGGCTGGGCCGGTTGTCGATGACTGTCGCCGAGTCCGGGATCGCCTCCGGCACGTTCTCGCGCCAGAACTGCTCGGGAACGTTGACCGAGACTGCACGGCTGTCACGCTGCTGGTGGGAGAAGAACACACCGACGCCGACCCGATCATCGGCGAAGGTGTTGCTGAATATGCCGGAAATCTCAGGAGTCCAGTCGTCGCCTTTCTCGTTGGTGGTGTCGGTCAACGCCTTGACGCCGAAGCTCGCGACAAGGCCCGGCTTGTCGAAGGGCCGTGCCGTGCGGATGTCGATGGTCGAACCGATACCACCGCTGGGCATCGTGGCGTTGAACGTCTTGTAGACCCTGACGGCGCTGACGCCCTCGGACGCCAGGTTGGCGAAATCGAAGGACCGGACGGAGTTGACGCTGAGGTCGGTGCCCGGCATCTGGCGACCGTTCAGGAGGACCAGGTTGAACTCGGGGCCGAAGCCGCGGACCGTGACCCTGCTGCCTTCATTGTTGTTGCGGTCGATCGAAACACCGGGAATGCGCTGTATGGACTCAGCGAGGTTTGTGTCGGGAAACTGTCCGATGTCCTCGGCCGTAATGGCCTCGACCACGCCCTGGGCATTTCTCTTGGTGTCCATCGACGACATGAGACTGGCGCGAATGCCGGTGACGACGACTTCCTCCAGCATCGGAGCTGCTTCGCCCATGTCTTGCGACAGTGCCGGCGGGATCACGGCGACGCCGAGCGCGAGCGCAATTCCCTGAGCGAGAGGTGTCTTACGAAAGTTCGGCTTGTGCATCGGTTTTGAACTCCCCCGGTTCAAGACTCAATTGGCGTCTGCTTCGGGCTGTCAGGCACACAGCGGCTCGAGGCACGCCGGGGATGACAGCGCAGTCTGTCGCCCTTATATTCAAAGCTGACAACGCTGTCAAGAAACCGTCATCTCCGCGACGCAGACCACTGTGTGGAGCGGCGATGTCGATCGAGGGAGCTCTCAAGTGTCCGGTTTTGCAGTACAAGACAAGACGAATCGCTTGCAGGGGAGGTCGGGACGGGACCAGTTTGCCAGGCCGGACCGGATTCCCCTGACCTGTCAGCGTCACGCCTTCGGCCACGGCGCCGCCTGTCGCCTCGTGCTGGCCGCCGCGCTGTCGCTCGCGATCGCGGGCGCGCCGCTCGCCGCCGAAACGCACGTGGAGGGCCGGACGGAATATCGCGCGCCTCGGGCCGCTATCGCGCCTGTCGTCGATGGGATCGATTCCGACGCAGCCTGGGAGGCTACCCGCTGGCAGGACATCGACCAGCTCTGGCTCGGCCCCGAGTACGAGGACGCCGACTTCCAGGGGCGCTTCAAGGTGGTCTGGACGCCGGAGCGCATCTACCTGCTCGCCGAGATCGTCGACGACATCCTGTTCGACAGCCACCGCGACCCGCTCGTGCAGTACTGGGATGACGACTGCCTCGAGATCTTCCTCGACGAGGACTTCTCCGGTGGTGACCACCAGTACAACCACAATGCCTTCGCCTACCATGTGTCGCTCGACAACCAGGCGATCGACATCGGCACCGACGAGAAGGCTCGCAGCTACTCGCACCACGTCGAGAGCCGCT
>LJNS01000082.1 GCA_001303245.1 Gammaproteobacteria bacterium SG8_30 | reverse complement strand
TTCGGCGCGGTGCAGCAAAGTCACTATAATTCAGCATTTTGGGCTCGCATCATGGTGGTCACGCACGGCACAGCGCAACCGGGCCGCGGACCGGGTGCCTGGACGATCGGCAATTTCGATGGCGTGCATCTCGGTCACCAGGCCATGCTCTCGCGTGTCGTGACGGTCGCGCGGCGCAAGGGTATCGCCGCTGGCGTGCTCAGCTTCGAGCCGCTGCCGCGCGAGCATTTCGCCGCGCTGCGCGGCGTGGATGCGCCGCCGCGCATCGCGCGGTTGCGCGAGAAGCTCGAGCTGTTCGCCGCTGCCGGTCTGGACCGCGCGCACGTCGCGCGCTTCGATGCGCGCTTCGCCTCGATCCCGGCAGCGCAGTTCATCGACGACATGCTGTGCACCCGCCTGCAGGCGGCCTGGCTGCTGGTCGGGCGCGACTTCCGCTTCGGCGCCGGACGGCGCGGCGATTTCGCCATGCTCGAGGCGGCGGCCGTCACGCGCGGCTTCGCGCTCGAGGCGATGCCTGAAGTGACCGACAAGAGCGGCGGGCGCATCTCAAGCTCGCGCGTGCGCGAGGCGCTCGAGCGCGCCGATCTCGAAGGCGCCGCGCGGCTGCTCGGGCGGCCCTACGTCGTGTCGGGGCGCGTGGTGCACGGCGCCAAGCTCGGTCGCGAGCTCGGCTTTCCCACTGCGAACATCGTGCTGCCGCGGCGCCCGCCGCTCGGCGGCATTTACGTGGTCGAGGCGCAGGGCGCCGACCCGGCGAGCCCGGCGCGCTGGCTGCCCGGCGTGGCGAGCATCGGCCGGCGGCCGACGGTGAATGCGCTGCCGACGCCGCTGCTCGAGGTGCACCTGTTCGAGGTCACCGAGGCGCTCTACGGACGGCACCTGCGGGTGCGCTTTCTCGCCCGACTGCGCGACGAGAAGAAGTACGACGACCTCGCCGAGCTGCGCGCGGCGATCGCGCGGGACGTGGCGCAGGCCAAGGAACACTTCGTGACGACGCATGGCTGACTACAAGAAAACACTCAATTTGCCCGACACGCCGTTCCCGATGCGCGGCGACCTCGCCAAGCGCGAGCCGCAGCGCGTCAAGGAATGGCAGGACAAGGGCGTCTACGCCCGGCTGCGCGGCATCGCCAAGGGCCGGCCGCGGTTCGTCCTGCACGACGGCCCGCCGTACGCCAACGGCGACATCCACCTCGGCACCGCGGTGAACAAGATCCTCAAGGACATGGTGGTCAAGTCGAAGTCGCTCGCGGGCTTTGATGCGCCCTACGTGCCGGGCTGGGACTGCCACGGCATGCCGATCGAGGTGCAGATCGAAAAGCAGCATGGCAAGCACCTCGCGGCCGAGGAAACGCAGCGCCTGTGCCGCGCCTACGCGCTCGAGCAGATCGCGCGCCAGAAGGCCGACTTCCGCCGCCTCGGCGTGCTCGGCGACTGGGACAACCCCTACCTCACCATGGCGCCGTCGAACGAGGCCGACGAGATCCGTTCGCTCGGCGTGCTGCTCGGCAAGGGCTACGTCTACCGCGGGCTGAAGCCGGTGAACTGGTGCTTCGACTGCGGCTCGGCCTTGGCGGAAGCCGAGGTCGAGTACGAGGACCGCAAGGACGCGGCGATCGACGTCGCCTTCGCGACCGCTGAGCCGGATCGACTGGCGCGCGCCTTCGGCCTCGAGCGGCTGCCCGACCGACCGGCCTATGCGGTGATCTGGACCACCACGCCGTGGACCATTCCCGCCAACCAGGCGCTCAACGCGCATCCCGAGTTCGTCTACCACCTGGTCGACACCGCGCGCGGGCTGCTGGTGCTCGCCGCCGAGCTGCAGGCGGCCTGCCTGGCGCGCTACAAGCTGGAGGGCACCACGCTCGCCGCGTGCAAGGGCTCGGCGCTCGAGGGTATTGTCTTCCGCCACCCGCTCTACGAACGCGACGCGCCGGTGTATCTCGGCGATTACGTGACGCTCGATACGGGCACCGGGATCGTGCACTCGGCGCCGGCCTACGGCGTCGAGGACTTCGAGTCCTGCCGGCGCTACGGCATGCAGGACGACGCGATCCTCACGCCGGTGCAGAGCGACGGGCACTTCGCCGAGTCGCTGCCGCTGTTCGGCGGGCTGATGATCTGGGACGCCAATCTCGAGATCGTCGCCGAGCTCGAGCGTCGCGCTGCGCTGCTCGCGCGCGAAGCCTACGTGCACAGCTACATGCACTGCTGGCGCCACAAGACGCCGGTGATCCTGCGCGCGACGGTGCAGTGGTTCGCCGGCATGGACGCGGTGCCCGGCTGGCAGGGCGTCACGCCGGCCGAGACGCTGCGCGCCACCGCACTGCGCGGCATCGAGGCGACGCAGTTCTTTCCCGCCTGGGGGCAGGCGCGCCTGCACGGCATGATCGCCAACCGGCCCGACTGGACGCTGTCGCGCCAGCGCCAGTGGGGCACGCCGATGCCGTTTTTCGTCCACAAGGAAACCGGTTCGCTGCATCCGGACACGCTGGCGCTGCTCGAGGCGGTGGCCAAGCGCGTCGAGGTCGGCGGCATCGAGGCCTGGCAGACGCTCGACCCGCGCGAGCTGCTCGGCGACGACGCCACGCACTACGAGAAGGTGAAGGACACGCTCGACGTCTGGTTCGACTCGGGCTCGACGCACCAGACTGTGCTGCGCGGCTCGCACGCCGCGCTCGGATTTCCCGCCGACATGTACCTCGAGGGCTCCGACCAGCACCGCGGCTGGTTCCACAGCTCGCTGCTGGTGTCCTGCATGATGAACGGCACGCCGCCCTACAAGGAGCTGCTCACGCACGGCTTCACCGTCGACGGCGAAGGGCGCAAGATGTCGAAGTCCCTCGGCAATACGATTGCGCCGCAGAAGATTGCCGGCACGCTCGGGGCCGAGATCCTGCGGCTGTGGGTGGCGAGCACCGACACCTCCGGCGAGCTGTCGATCTCGGACGAGATCCTCAAGCGCGTGGTCGAGTCCTACCGCCGCATCCGCAACACGCTGCGCTTCCTGCTGGCCAACACCTCGGATTTCGACCCGTCGGCGGACGCAGTGCCGGTCGCCGAGATGGTCGAAATCGACCGCTACGCGATCGCGCTCACCGCGCGCCTGCAGGACGAGGTGGCGGCCGACTACGCGCGCTACGCCTTCCACCTGGTGGCGCAGAAGCTGCAGAGCTTCTGCTCCGAGGACCTCGGCGCGTTCTACCTCGACATTCTCAAGGACCGGCTCTACACCTGCGCGCCGCGCTCGGCTGCGCGGCGCTCGGCGCAGACCGCGCTGTGGCACGTCACCTCGAGCCTGGTGCGGCTGATGGCGCCGATCCTGTCGTTCACTGCCGAGGAGGCCTGGCAGCTGTTCCGCGGCGACAGCGAGGCGAGCGTGTTCTACGAGACGCTGCATGCGCTGCCGGCGGTGCCCGACGGCGAGGCGCTGCTCGCGCGCTGGACGCGGCTGCGCGAACTGCGCGCCCCGGTGCGCAAGCGCATCGAGGCGCTGCGCGCGGCCGGCAAGGTCGGCTCGTCGCTGCAGGCCGAAGTCGACTACCGGGTCGACGACGCGGACCATGCGCTGCTCGCGAGCCTCGGCGAAGACCTGCGCTTCGTGCTGCTCACCTCGGCGGCGCGCGTGCATTCCGGCGGCGCGGCGGGCGACGAGGATGCCGCGGTCGAGGTGACGCCGAGCGCGCACGCCAAGTGCGAGCGCTGCTGGCACTACCGCGCCGACGTGGGCGCCGATGCGGCGCACCCGGCGCTCTGCGGGCGCTGCGTGTCGAACCTGCACGGCGCGGGCGAGGTGCGGCGGCATGCCTAGGGCGCTGCCCTGGTTCGGGCTCGCCGCGGCGCTGGTGATCGCCGACCGCCTCAGCAAGCTCGCGGTGCTCGATGCCTTCGTGCCGGGCGAGCGTCTCGAGCTGACGGGCTTTTTCAATCTGGTGCTGGTATTCAACCGCGGTGCGGCGTTCAGCTTTCTCGCCGACGCCGCGGGCTGGCAGACGCTGCTGTTCACGGCGATCGCACTCGGCGCGGCGCTCGTCGTGTCCTGGCTGATCCTGCGCTCGCCGCGGCGGCGGCTGCTGTGCACCGGGCTGGCGCTGATCCTCGGCGGCGCGATCGGCAACCTAGTCGACCGGCTGCTCTACGGCCACGTGGTGGATTTCGTCGACCTGCACGCCTTCGGCTGGCACTGGCCGGCGTTCAACGTCGCCGACAGCGGCATCACGATCGGCGCCGGTCTGGTGATCCTCGAGGGCTTCCTGCACCGCGACGACGGGGAGGCCGCGCCAGGTGCCTGATGCGCCCCCGCCGGGCGAGCAGCTGGCCACGCTGCATTACCGCATCGAGCTTGCCGACGGCACCGAGGTGATCTCCACCTTCGGCGGCGCGCCGGCGACGCTCGCGCTGGGCAGCGGCGAGCTCGCGCTCGGCCTCGAGCGTTGCCTGCGCGAGGTGATCGAGGCGGGGCCGGGCGTGCGCCGCGCGTTCGAGCTCGAGCCGGGCGAGGCCTTCGGCGAGCATCGCGATGCGCTGGTGCAGAGCATGCCGCGCAGCGCCTTCGACGCCGAGATCGCGCTCGAGCCGGGCGGCGCGGTCGAGTTTTCGGCGCCCGACGGCGTGCGCCATGTCGGCATGGTGCGCAGCCTGGATGCCCTTAACGTGGTCGTGGACTTCAACCACCCGCTCGCCGGGCGCCGCGTGCGCTTCGAGGCCGAGCTGGTCGCGCTGCTCTGAGCGGCGTGGCGAAGCGGTGCAAAACAGGCACAATGCCGCCATGAACGTGATCCTCGCCAATCCGCGCGGATTCTGCGCCGGCGTCGAGCGGGCGATCGAGATCGTCGAGCGCGCGCTGGCGCGCTACGGCGCGCCGATCTACGTGCGCCACGAAATCGTGCACAACCGCTACGTGGTCGAGGACCTGCGCGCCAAGGGCGCGGTGTTCGTCGAGGAGCTCGATGCCGTGCCGCCGGGCAGCACGGTGATCTTCAGCGCGCACGGCGTGCCGCAGGCGGTGCGCCGCGAGGCCGAGGCGCGCGGCCTGAACGTGTTCGACGCGACCTGTCCGCTGGTGACCAAGGTGCACGTCGAGGTCGCCAAGATGCTGGCCGCAGGGCTGGAGGTGGTGATGATCGGTCACCGCGGCCATCCCGAGGCCGAGGGCACGATGGGGCAGGCCACGCAGGGCATGCATCTGGTGGAATCGGTCGACGATGTCGCTGCGCTCGCGGTGCGCGACCCGGCCAAGCTCGCCTACGTCACCCAGACCACGCTGTCGGTCGATGACGCGCGCGCGATCGTCGGTGCCCTGAAGCAGCGCTTTGCGGCGATCCGCGGCCCGAAGAAAGACGACATCTGCTACGCGACGCAGAACCGGCAGGACGCGGTGAAGATCATGGCGCCGCAATGCGAGGTGGTGGTCGTGGTCGGCTCGCGCAACAGCTCGAACTCGAACCGGCTGCGCGAAGTCGCCGAGCAGGCGGGCGCGGCGGCCTACATGGTCGATGGCGCGGAGGACCTGAAGCCCGAGTGGATCGCCGGGCGGCGCGTGATCGGCGTCACCGCCGGCGCCTCGGCGCCCGAGGTGCTGGTGCAGGAAGTGATCGCGCGGCTCGGTGCGCTCGGTGCGCGCGAGGTGCGCGCGCTCGAAGGCATTCGCGAGAACGTCGTCTTCTCGCTGCCGCGCGCGCTCGCGGGCGCAGGCAAGCGCGCCTGATCAGCGCTGCGCTTTGGTCGTCGGCGCGTCGAAGCTGATCTCGACGCGCATCAGCGCGCGGACCCGCTTGCCGTCCTTCATCGCCGGCGAGAAGCGCGCGGCGCTGAAGGCCTGTGCCGCCGAGTCGTCGAATCCGTAGCCGGCCGGGTCGGCGCGCTCGACCTCGACGCGCTCGACCGCGCCGTTGACGTCGATGTACAGCCGCACGATGGCCTTGCCGCTGACGTTCTCGCGCGCCGCACGCGCCGGGTAGGCGGGATTGACCTGCACCTTGATGCCGGGTCGTACGTCGAGCTCGTTGGCCGGGTAGTGGCGCGAGTCGGGGACCGCCGCCGGGGCGGGCGCCACGATGCGCGCCGGGGCGGGGCGGCTCGCGCTGCTCGCCGCCTGTGCGCTGCCGCTGACTGCCAGCAGCACCATGCCGAGCGTCAGAACGCCGCCGGCGGCGGCTGCCTGAAGCAGCCTGCCGCCGGGGACCGAGCCACGCGCCGTGCGCGTCATGCTGGCGTCGATCCGCGCGTCACTGGGCAATCAGCTCGCGCCAGGACACCCGCTTGCCGGCGATCGCGGGGGGCGCGACCGGCGTTTCCTGGGTGATCTGCTGGTTGTCGGCCGTGGTGACGATGGTCTTCACCGCGCCGCCCGGCAGCTGCACGACGTTGATACCGACCACCAGGGAGGCCGAGATCTTGTTGCTCGCCGTGTTGAGCGAGGCGCCCGGGACGAAGCTGCCGGTGCGGAAGTCGAAGAAGTTGATCCAGCCCGTTCCGCCGGCGACGCAGGCGTCGCTCGAAGGCACGTTCGACGGGATCACCAGCGTGCCGAGCTGCAGCACCGGGTCGACGTTGACCCGCTCGCCGGTGTCGATCAGGTCGACGAACCAGCCCTTCTTGGTGTTGAAGTCGACCGGGTTCGCCGTCGCCGTCCGCGCGCTGGAGCTGATCGCCGACAGCGTCTGCTGCACGAGGTCGCCCGAGCGCAGCCCGATCGGGTTGCTCGTCAGGTCGTCGCGGATCGCGTAGACCGACTGCTGCCCCGTGGTGGTCAGGTCGCTCGCACCGAGCAGCTTGCCGGTGCCGACGAACACCACCCGGAAGTTCGACACTTCGCCGAGCTCCGGCTTGGTGGTGACCGGCTGCGGATTGTTGCTTCCGTCGACCAGCGTGACCAGCTTGTAGGCCGTGTTGTAGCCGGATTCCGCCGGATCGAGCTGGAAGCGCCACAGGTTGCCCTTCAGGTCGCCCGCGTACACGGTCTCCGCCGTGTTGTTGAAGCTCGCGTTGTCGACCCAGGCGTTGAGCTTGGACAGCCCGCTCGGGTCGATCGTGCCGGCGACGCAGGGCGCCGTGGTGCTGACGCCGTCGCAGCCCACGCCGGTGCCGATGCGCTGCAGGATCTTGCCGGACTCCGCCTCGATGACGTACAGGTAGCCCTTGCCGTCGCCCGGGGAGACGTTGTTATGGCCCGAGGTGACGAACGCCACCCACCTGCCGTCCGATTTGCGCTTCGCGATCACCGGCGTGCCGAAGCTGTAGCCGAGGTTGCAATCCTCGTACTTGGTGCCGCTGTTCGCCTCGGCGTCGGTGAGGCAGGCCGCGCCGGCGCCGCCCTTGAGCTCCCACAGGCCCTTGGGGTTGTCCGGGTCGCTGATGTCGAGCGCGTAGTAGCCGCGCCCGCCGGCGTTGAGGCCCGCGACCAGGATGGTGCGCCAGTTGCTCTGCGCCGCGCAGGGCGAGGCCGCGGTGTGGCCGAGGCAGATGTCCGCGACCACCGGCGTGCCGTCCGTGTAGTACTTGTGCACGAACAGCAGCGGCGTCTCGGCCAGCGCCTGGATGCGCGGCGCCACCATGCTCGGGATGAAGGCCCAGCGCTCGGAGCCTTCGCCGGTCTGCGGCGAGGTGTTGAGCGTGCCGGTGAAGGTGTCGTCCGAGGTCGAGCTGGTGACGATCCCCGCGGTCTGGTAGTAGGGATTGTTGTCCGGGTCGGTCTCGAAGGCGTGCAGCATGCCGTCGTTGGCCGCCGCGAACACCGTGCCCTTGCGGGTGCCGGTGGTGCCGTTGGTGGTTTGCCGGTACTCCTGGTAGTAGGGGTCCTTGCCGGTGAACGCGCCGGTGTTGTACGAGAAGGGCGAGGCCTTCACGTAGGCCGGCTGCGCGTTGACGATGTCGCCGAGCAGGCTGTCGCGGTCGCGGAACAGGTCCGTCAGCGCGGTGCCGCCGGTGGTCTCGTTCGCCTGGTCGCCGCGCAGGAAGTCGACCAGCTTCGGCCCGGAGACCGCGAGGTCGCGCCCGGTGCCGTCGGTGGTCCAGCCGCCGTACTGCAGCAGATTGGTCGGGTCGAACCAGGCCGCCATTTCGGCGGGCGAGAGCTCGCCCTCGCCGACGCAGCCCGGATACAACCCGGTGCCCGCGGCGCCCGGCCAGCAGAAGGCCTTCAGCTTGTTGCCGTTGCCGCTCGAGGGCGGGTTGTTGTCGGCGCTGTCCAACACGTAGATCTTGCGGTTGGTGTGGCTGCGCTGATCGAGCAGCACTGCCGCCGACCACAGCTCGCGCTGGGCGACGATACCGGTCGACAGGTCGATGGTGCGCGCCTTGAGGTCGCCGGTCCAGACCACCGTCTGGTACTGCGCGGTGAAGGCGAAGTTGTCGCCCGCCACCGGCTGCAGGTTCGAGGTCGCCGCCGCCGCGCCCGCGCCGACGCGCGATTGCACGGAGTTGAGCGCGTCGATGATGCCGGAGGTCAGCTGCACCGGGTCGCGTGTCGAGAAGAACGTGCCGCGCGCGTTGACCGCGGCGTGCCACAGGTCGTCGAGCGCCGTCTCGTCGCCCGAGGCGGGCACCGGCCAGTCCTTGGTGCCCTGCTTGATCGCGGCAAAGTCACCCGTGGTCTGCTCCTCGTAGTTCTTGTCGAAGTTGAGCAGGCCGGCGAGGCCGAGGCCGACGGTGAAGGTCGTCATGTGCTGGTGCGGCGCAGAGTCCTTCTGCGTGGTCGGCGAGTTGTCGGCCAGGTCGGTGCGCAGGTCGTTCTTGTAGTAGTACATGGCGACGTCCGCCAGCGTGTCGGTCGCGCCCGCCAGGCCGCCGTCGTAGGCGCCGACGGCGCGCGTCGAGTAGCCCCCGTTGACGTTGTCCTGGTTGCCGATCGAGCCGCCGGTCAGCGACTGGCCGGCGTTGCCGTTCCAGTAGCCGTCCGTGGTCAGGATCGCATAGTTCGGCTGGCAGGAGACCTGGATCGGGCTCGGGTCCATGCCGGCGTTGATGCCGGTCTGCACACCCGCGTAGTAACGCCCGACCCGCGACAGCGCCTCGCGCAGCGGGGTCGAGCCGTGGTCCTCCTGGTCGTAGAGGTGCTTGTACCAGGTCGTCTTCTGCGGCTGGTCGTAATTGTCGACCTTGACGTAGCGGTCGGCGTCGACCGAGCTGCCGGGGTTGATGGTGATGAAACCGACCCGGTAGCTGTCGTCGATCGAGCGGAAGGCGCGGCCGATCGCGGTCTTCGCCATCTGCATGCGGCTGCGGTAGTAGGCGTACCAGTTGGCGAAGTTGGTCATCTCCTCCGCGTAGGTACAGGTCGCCGCCGCGCAGTCGGTGCGGTTGGCGTAGCGCGTGTAGGTCGCCGGGATGAGGGTCGGCAGCTGGAAATACAGGTCCTTGCCGCTTTCGACGCTGCCGTTCTCGATGAGGTCGCCCTTGGCGTAGCTGCCGGGGTCGGCTTCGCCCAGATAGATCTTGTCGCTGGTGGTGTCGACCCGGATGAAGTACTTCTGGTTGTCGTTCAGCAATACCGGGCTGGCGAAATTCACCGTCACCCAGCCACTGGGCGCGCTGGTGCCGAGGCTGCTGCTCGCGATCGTGCCGCTCGCGAGCGGCGTGCCGCTCCAGCTGTCGCGCAGCGAGACGGTCACGGTCTGCGATGATGCACTGGCACTCTTCCACAGCTTGAGCAGGACGCGGTCGACCGCGTAGGTCGGCCCGGCGCTGTCGTGGCTGTAGGTCTGGCCGATGGGGTCGCCCGACTTGACTTCTTTCGAGCCGAGCGCGCCGGGGTTGTAGGACTCGCCCGGGCCGGCGCCGGCGAAAGGTACGATGTTGGTGCGCACGAACTGGCCGACGTTGGCGCGGCCTTCGTTGGCGTCCTGGCCGCCGGTGAAGTTGGTCGTGATCGTCTCGATGTCGCCCGAGGTCGCGCCGCCGGCCAGTTTCTTGCCGGTAATGTTGACGATGCCGCGCTCGCTGACGGTGAGCGGCTGGCCGTTCAGCTCGCCGCCGGTGCCCGCCGGCGCGGTGATCGTGACGGTGCTGCCGCCGCTGGTGTAGGCCGCCGTATAGCCGTGCGAGGCCGTGCCGGCGTTGATCGCGCTGACGATGGCGGCGCCCATCCAGTTGTTGCGCGAGTTCTGCGAGCCGCCGCAGCTCGAGCAGGTGATGGTCGAGGTCACGACCTGGACCGTGCCGACCGCCACGGTGCTGACGTAGTCGCCGTTGTCGGTGCCGACGATGTCGAAGGTCACGCTGGCCTGCGTGATCGGCGTGCCGGGCGAAACGACCGTGATCACGTAACCGTTGTAGGTCGGTCCCGTCGCCGGCGCGGTGAGGGTCACCTCGTTGCCCGACGCGCTCGCCGCGTAGCCCGAGCCGCCGCCGTTGATCGCGCTGGCGATGTTCGTCGCCACCGTGTTCGGCGCGATCGGCCCGGTCGCGCCGATCGGCGCGCCGATCACGGGCACGCCGTTGATGTTGATGGTCTGGATCGTTC
>LJNS01000081.1 GCA_001303245.1 Gammaproteobacteria bacterium SG8_30 | reverse complement strand
TCGTGAACCCGGCGGCCAACACGGCCGACAACTGGCTGTGGGGCATCTCACCGGAGGGCATCGGCACCATCGGCATGCTGCTCAACATCGTGGTGACCTACGCGATCAGCCACATGACAGCACCGCCGCCGGAGCACATCCAGGAACTCGTGGACCACATCCGCGTCCCGCGCGGCGCAGGCGCAGCCACACACACCTGACGGGCTCCGATGCCTGATCCGGGGGCGGCCGCCAGGCCGCCCCTTTTCTTTGGAGGGGACATTCCTATTTTCCTTTCTGCCCCAAGTTGACATGCTTTAGGTACCGGATACGGTGCAGAAAGGAAAATAGGAATGTCCCCGGCTCCTTCCCCCGCCACCGAGGTCCTGAAGGAATTCGACTTTTCGGTACCTCCCTTCGACCTGCTGACCCGCGAGCAGGCGGCGGCGCTCGGCCACCGCATGGACATCGGCTTCGAGCCCGACGGAGCCTGCATCCTCGAGGCGGGGACCTCGTCCAACTTCCTGTACATGATTCTGAAGGGTCACGTCGCGGCACTCGACGTGCGGGACGACCGGCCCGAGCCCGAGATCTTTGCCGAGTACGGCCCGGGTGACCTGTTCGGCTCCATGGCCTGCCTGACCGGGGAGTCCCGACACCGCTACGAGGCCCTCGAGGACACTCTTCTGTGGACCATCCCGGCGGATGCCTTCCGCGACGCGGTGGAATCCAACGGCCGCTTCGCGGCCTACTTTCTGGAGTCGCTCTCGCGCAGGGCCAGCCTGCTGCCGGTCACGGAAACCTCGAGCGACCTCGGCGAGCTGATGCTCACGCGGGTCGGCGAGGCGGTGCTCGCCGAGGCGGTCATCCTACCTGCCGGCACCGCAATCAGCGACGCGACCCGAGGCATGCGCGACCGTCGCGTCGACTGCCTCTTCGTCGACACGCCCTCGGGCCTCGGCATCGTGACGCGCACCGATCTGCTCGAGGCGATCGCCCTCGGTGGCCACGCGCTCGGGGACGACGTCGCACCGCTCGCCTCCCTCTTCCAGGCGCTCGTCTCCATGACGCGCCACCGCATCGAGCGCGTCGCGGTGCGTCACAAGGGCCAGCTGCTCGGGACGCTCGGCCTCGCGGAGGTGCTGAGCCATTACTCGAGCCATTCGCACATCGTGGGCCTGCGCGTCGCGCGCGCGGGTTCGCTCGAGGAGCTCGCCGACGCCGCGCGCGGACTGACGCCGCTCGTGAGGACATTGCACGCCACCGGCGCACGCATGCGGCAGCTGGGCGAACTGGTCAGCGCACTCAACGCGCGCATCCTGTCCCGGCTCTACGAGATCACCCTTCCGAGGACGTTGCAGGATCGTTGCTGCCTGCTCGTGCTCGGCAGCGAGGGCCGCAGCGAACAGATCCTCAAGACCGACCAGGACAACGCGCTGATCCTGGGCGAGGGCGTATCCGACGCGGACGTCGCCGGCTACGCCGAGCGCATCACCGCGGGCCTCAAGGCGCTCGGTTACCCGCCCTGCCCCGGCGGCGTCATGGTCTCGAACCCGGAGTGGCGCGGCACCGTGCCACAGTGGGAGACCTTCATCCAGAAGCTCGTGGCCAGCGTGTCACCGCAGTCTCAGCTCGACACGGCGATCCTGATCGACGCGCATCCCGTCGCCGGCGACATGTCGCTCTTCGAGCCGCTGCGGGCGGCGCTCTCCAGGCTCGGGCAGAATCAGATCTGGCTGCACCATTTCGTGCGCCCGGCCATCGAGTTCCACACGCCGCTGACCATGCGGACTCCCTTCGGCAAGGACCCGAAGGTGGACATCAAGCGCGGCGGCATCTTCCCGGTCGTGCACGGACTGCGGGTGCTCGCCGTCGAGCACGGCCTCGACTGCACCAACTCCTTCGAACGGGCGACCGAGCTCGCCGAGCGCGGCGTCATGAGCGCAGCGCTGACCGCCGACCTGCAGCAGGCCCTGGCGGTGATGCTCAGGCTGCGGCTCGGACAGCAACTCGAGTCCGTGCAGGAGGGTGCGATCCCGGACAACCGGATCGATTTCGGCAAGCTGCGGCGCCTCGACCGCGACCTGCTGCGCGACGCCCTGCGCGTCGTGAGGGAATTCCAGGAGGTCCTGGGGTCCCGCTACAGGCACGGGCTGTAATCGGCCGCCGTGATGCGCCGGCTGCTGAACCGCGTGATTCCCGCCGGTCTGCGCGGCTGGCCCCACGAGGACGTACCCCTCGTCGCCCTGGACGTGGAGACGACCGGCCTGGACGCGCAATCGGCCAACCTGCTGTCGCTCGGCGCGGTGCCGATCGACGGCCGGCGGGTCCTACTGAGCGACCGTTTCGAGGCCATGATCCGCCACGAAGGGCCCACCCACGAGGGCTCGGTCCGGATCCACCGCCTGCGGGCCATAGACCTCGCCACGGGACTTCAGCCCTCCGAGGCACTCGAGCGCTTCAGGGAGTGGCTGGGCGACCGTGCGATCCTCGGCTACTGCGTGGAGTTCGACAAGGCGGTGCTGAACCGTGCGCTGCGCGAGGACGGCCACCGCAGCCTCGGCGTCGCCGCCTACGACCTGCGGCAGCTGTACCGCCTGAAGCGCAACGACCACGTCGAGGATCCCGGGCAGGGCATCGACCTCGACGTCATCCTCGCGGACGCGGGCATTCCGCCGCTGGCACGGCACACGGCGCTCGGCGACGCCGTGGCGACGGCGCTCGCCTACCTGGCACTTCGCTACAGCCGCGTTCCCGGCGGAGTCTGAGCGGTACGCGCTCGACGGTCGCTGCTAGACTGGGTCACGGCAACGGAGATTCTAGGGCATGGAACAGGCGTTTGCGTGGTTGCCTCACTGGGTGGCCCAGCCGTTCATGAAGATCGGCCAAACGGACGTGAGCGTCGCCCGCCTGCTCGCGCTCGCGCTGATCCTGATACTCGCCTGGTGGGTCTCGGTCCAGGTCGAGAAGGGCCTGCAGCGCGTCGCGCATCGCATGGCCGACCCCGACAGGCCGGAATCCGTGGCCGGCGCCTACGCCTTCAGCCGCGTGGCCCGCTACCTGATCTGGGTATTGGCCTCCGTCATCGGCCTGACCTGGCTCGGCTTCGACCTTACCAGCCTTGCGATCCTGGGCGGCGCCATCGGCGTCGGCCTCGGCATTGGCCTGCAGGGCTTCTTCGGCAACCTGTTCGCGGGCCTCGTGCTGCTCTTCGAGAAGTCCGTCAAGGTCGGCGACTTCGTCGACCTGCAGTCGGGCGTGGTGGGACGAGTCAGCGAGATCAGCATGCGCTACACGCGCATCACCACCAACGACTCCGTGGACATCTTCGTACCCAACTCCGAGATGACCGGTGGCCGGGTGATCAACTGGAGCTACGGCGAGCTGTCCCGCCGAATCCACGTGCCGTTCGGCGTCGCCTACGGCACCGACAAGGACCTGGTCCGCGAAGCGGGCATCGCCGCCGCAAAGAGCGTCGAGGGCACGGTCACCACCGAGGGCCGCGAGCCCGACGTCTGGCTGGTCAGTTTCGGGAACAGCAGCCTCGACTTCGAGCTGATCGTGTGGGTGTCGCGCAATCTGCTCGTTTCGCCCGGTCGCACCCAGGCGCACTACCTGTGGGCACTGGAGACCGAGCTCGACAAGCGCGGCATCGAGATCCCGTTCCCTCAGAGGGACCTGCACCTCAGGTCCGGAACGCTTCGGATCGACGCCTCTTCCCCTGGCTCACCGGCCCGGATTAACGTTACCTGACGATCAGGGCTGGCGCTGGGGCGGCGTGGGCGCCATCCGTTCCACGCGCTCGTCCAGCTCGCCGATGCTGGCGGCCAACGAATTGGCCGTGGACGCGAGCTCGTCCCGCAGCCTGCCCTCGGAGTCGAGCTGCGATTTTCGCAGACCCTCGAGTTCCCCCGCGAGGAACTGCCGGAGCTCGGTGAAGCGCGAGGCCTCGGCCCGGTCGGCGAGCTCGCGCTGGTGGCGCAGCTCCTCAGAGTGCTTGCGACTGGCCGAAAGGGCTGACATCTGCACGAACATCACGTAGCCGAGAAAGACGACCGTCAGCAGCGCCGTAAAGCCGAGCATGATGAGCCCCAGCGGCGCCTCCACGCGCGTGAACACGAGCGAGAGCTCGGTCGGCGAGATGAACGTGCCCCAGTTGACCACGGCAAACACCCCCAGCAGGGCCAGCAGCACGAGGATGGTCAGGCTTCTGATGTTCATGACGACGGCCTCCCAGCGACCGCGGACATGCTACCGCCCCGGACCTCGACCGCGCATCGTGGTCAGGCGCGCTGTGGCTCGCTGACCGCCCTCAGTCCCGACCCGGAAGACCGTCCCCGCGGCGCCTCGTCCTCGGGCACCTGCTCGAAGAAGAACCGCCGCTCGCCGAAGGCGGGCTGCAGGTCGTCGAGCCACGTGGCTCGCTCGTCGTAGCGGGCGAAGAACGGTCGGCCAACCCAGTCGCGGTCGCGTCCCCGCAGGAAAGTCAGCACGAACACCTTCTCGCCGTGGACCTTCTGCGTGCCGAGCACGAGCACCTTGCCCGGTGTCGCGGACATGGATGGCCCACGCACGGTGCGAGCGAGGCCCGACACCTGCCGGAAGGCATCCCGATAGATCGCGTGGGTCCGCGCCAGCGGCAGCTCGAAGTAGCTCTTCGGCCCCGTGTCGCGCTCGACGAACATGTAATAGGGAATGACGCCAAGCGCCACCTGCCGACGCCACATGTCGGCCCAGGTGTCGGCCGAGTCGTTGACGTGGCGCACCACCGGCGCCTGGGAGCGGATGACCGCGCCGGTCGCGCGGATGCGTTCGATGGCGCGCTGCACGATGGGCGTCTCGAGCTCGCGCGGATGGGTGAAGTGCGCCATGAAGGCGAGGTGCTTGCCGGCTTTCGCCACGTCCTCGAACAGCCGCATCATCTCGTCCGCGTCCGGGTCGGTCACGAACTTGTAGGGATGGAAGCCCAGGGACTTGGTCCCGATGCGGATGTGACGGATGTGCTCGAAGCCCTCTCCGAGCAGCGGCTCGATGTAGGCGCGCAGGTGCCAGGCCCGCATGACCATCGGGTCACCGCCCGTGAACAGCACGTCGCTGACCTCGGTGTGGCGGCGCAGGTACTCGTGGAAGGTCTCGGTCTCGCGCTGCGAGAACTTCAGCCCCTCCATGCCGACGAACTGGGCCCAGCGGAAGCAGTAGGTGCAATAGGCGTGGCAGGTCTGGCCACGGCCGGGGAAGAACAGCAGCGTCTCGCGGTACTTGTGCTGGAGGCCGGGCAACGGTTCGCCATCCAGATCCGGGACGTTCTGCTCCAACTGCCCCGCGGGATGCGGGTTCAGCTTGAGCCGGATGCGGTCGGCGACCCCACGGATGTCGGCGCGCGCCGCGCCTTCGCGCAACAGGGTCATGACGTGGGCGAGATCGCTCGGCTCGAGCATGCCCGGCTGGGGGAAGGTGAGCTGGAACATCGGGTCGTCCGGGACGTTGTCCCAGTCGATCAGCTCGTCGACGACGTAGCGGTTGGTGCGGAAGGGCAGCACATGAGCCACGGCCCGCATGGCGAGGCGACGTCGCTCCGACAGCCTCGAGAGCTGCGGTATAGCGTCCATGTTCCCCAGCGTGTAGGGGGTGTAGCGGGCCTCGGGAGTCGTTCCCATGGCAACCTCCTTGTGTGCGTTACGGTCGGGCCGAGCGCAGAGGGCGATGCAGGGCGTGGCCCCGGTCACCGTCGGCACCGACGGTGGGCGGCAACAAAGATGGCGCCGCAATTTCAGCGCACGCGATGGGTGCGCACCTTGATTCAAAGTAGCAGACAGCAGCCCTCTTGACCACCCTTGAAGGCCGCTGTCCCGCGTATGTGTGAAATAGGGCCAAACTTCTGATTTTCAAGCCCTGATGGACTCGCTCCACGGCGTTGCGGGAGACCAACCCGCGTGACAGCCAGCGCGCCGCGTTCGAGTCGGACTGCGACTTCCCGCTGGTCGCCGACCTGCAGCGCGGTCGTGACCTGATCGCGGGCGCGCCACCGTGGACTGCGCAAGTCGAGGGGTGAGACTCACCCGCTCGGACCCGAGACCGTGTCCCTTCAGCCTTCCCAGCGTGGGGGTGGACTTTCACCGTAGCTATCGACGGCTTCCATGAGCGAGGTGACCAGGGCACGCTCTTCGCCGCTGAGCTCGGGCCGCCAGATGTCGAAGATCAGCACGACCCGGGTCCGATCGCTCGAGTTCCATGCCTCGTGCTCGATGGTGTCATCGAAAACGAGCGCCTTGCCACGCTCCCAGTGACGCACCTCGTTGCCCACTCGCAGCCCGCAGTCTGGTGGAACCAGCAGCGGCAGATGGCAGATCAGCCGCGTGTTGATGAACCCCGTGTGCGGCTCGATCCTCGTACCCGGCCTGAGCACGGAAAACAGCGCCATCGGGGCTCGCCCCGGAATGCGGGCGAGCGGCGCCCGCTCGAGTGCCGCGATCGTGCAGGGGCAACGTTCGGCGTTCTCGCGAACGAGGGCACCGTCGCGCCACAGGAAGAACGCGCTCCAGTCGCGACTGTCCAGCAAGGAGTGGCGATCAAGCGCCGGTACCGCCGGATCACGCTGCACGTAGGGCACGAAGCCCCTCTCGTCCCCGAGCAGTGGCGACAACTCCGCAGCGATGTCGTCGGTAGCCGCCTCGATCTCCTCCAGCCAGGGAAACCACTCTCGGGAGAAGAACTGGATCTGCGGAAGCTCCGGAAAGTAGTACGCGCGTGGCTCCTGCACGTACCGTTGCCTGCGACCGGTCAACAACTCGATCGACTGTGTGAAGCGGCGGCTCGAGGAGGCTTCGTCGTATCCAGCCTCCTCGAGCCGCCTGAGTATGTGCGCCTCGATATCCGCGTTGATGCGGTCGCGTTCGCTGCCGGCGCGGCGAACGACGTCTGCAAGCCCCGGCGGCAGCTCTTTGGCGCGGGATGCAAGCGTGACCGCCACGTCGTAAAGCTGCACGGCGGCGCGGCCGGCACCGGTCGACGCCAGGTAGTCGCCCTTCATGATCAGGGCGTGCAGGTTGTAAGGATCGGTGTCCAGTGCGTGGTCCAGTGCCGCGAGCATGGCCTGCTGGTCGTCGAGGGCGCGGCAGGCCATGGCGAGCGCGACCCACACGACGACGTCCGCCTGCCCCGCCGCCACGGCGCCCTCGAGCCGGCTGCGTGCCGTCGCCGGATCTCCAGACTGCAGCGCAAAGAGTCCGGCCTGCCGCAGCGCCCGTGTGTCGGCGTCATTTAGGTCCACTGGCGACTTCCTCCCCCTCGCCACATGGGCAACCGTACGTCCGCGAACTGCCCACGGCCGTCCCGTCGCTCACTACTCGGGCAACCCCTCCAGCACCATCACGTAGAAGGTGCCCTTCCCCGCCCGGAGTTTCTTCGCCTCCGCGTACTCCGGGGAATTCCAGAAGGCCCGGGCGGCCTCCTTCGACGGGAACCTCGCCACCACGACGCTGCGGTTCTCGGGATCGCCCTCGGCCACCTCGACGAGCGGCGCGGGCACCATCGCCAGATATTGCCCCCCGTACTTCGCATAGATCGGCGGCAATGCCGCGCTGTAGGCCTTGAAGCCCTCGCGGTCGGTGACCACGCCTTGCACGACGAGGTATCCCGGACGCGTCCCCGGCTGCGGCTGGCTCACGATGTCGACTCCTTGATCTTCGGTCCCGGTGGCGACATTCTCCCCCGGCAAGGAACTGCAGGCCAGCGACGAGAGTCGTCCCTTCCCCGAACGGAGGACAGTACCGCCCATGTTCGAGCGCATAGAGGGCCTGGTGTGCTGGAAGTGCGGTGCGTCCCTGGCCGCGCTGAGCCTGCCGCTCAGGCGCCAGGACGAGTGCAAGGCCTGCGGCGCGGATCTGCACGTCTGCCGGCTGTGCGAGTTCTACGACACCGCCGTGGCGAAGAGCTGCCGCGAGCCGGTGGCCGAGGAAGTCAAGGACAAGACCCGCGCCAACTTCTGCGACTACTTCAGACCGCGACCGGATGCCTTCCATGCCGAATCCGGCGAGGCGGACCGCGCGAAATCGGATCTGGAGGCCCTGTTCGGAGGTCCATCGGGCGACGCCGCCGGGCAGGATGCCGGCGACGACGCCCGGGGCCGGCTTGAGGAGCTGTTCGGCGGCAAGGCGAAACCGTGACTGCGGGTGGCCTGGCCGACCGCTTCCCGCCCCGGTCGGAGGCCTTGCACTTTTCCCTGATTCAAGGCCGCCCGGTGCGGCGCAAAGCTTGCACATGACCTGCACACGCCCCCTGCTGATCCTGGCCACGGCCCTGCTCACCCTCACCGCCTGCGGTGGCGGGGGCGGTGGCGGTTTCGTACCGGGTGGCGGCACCTGCTCAGTCCAGCGCGAGAAGGAGTTCGTCCTCGACGTCGCGCGCGACTGGTACCTCTTCCCGGAACTGCTGCCGGCGCAGGTCAACCTCGACGACTACGACACGGCCCAGGAGTTGCTCGACGCGCTCACCGCGCAGGCACGCGCGCAGGGCATCGACCGTTACTTCAGCTACGTGACGACCCGGCAGGCCGACGAGTCTTTTCTGCTCGAGGGCCAGTTCATCGGCTTCGGATTCCGCTTCAGCGTGGACGAGGCGGCCGGGCGCGCGTACTTCATCGACGTCTACGAGTCGAGTCCTGCCGCCGAGGCAGGCCTCGAGCGCGGCGCCGAGCTGCTGGCCGTCGATTCCGGCTCGGGTTTCGTCCCCGTATCCGCGATCATCGCGGTAGATCCCGGCTTCGACGAGGCCTTCGGGCCGTCGGAGGAAGGCGTCGAGCGCCGCTTCCGCTTCCTCAAGGACGGGGCGACCCTCGAGGCGACGCTGACCAAGCGCGTGGTGACCATCCAGCCGATTCCGGATGGTGGCGTCGCAGAGTTGACGCTGCCGAACAACCCCGGCGAACGCGTCGGGTACGTCAACCTCCGCAGCTACATCTCCTCGGCCAACACGCCCTTGCGCGACGCCTTCCAGACATTCGACGGCATCAACTACTTCATCTTCGACCTGCGCTACAACGGTGGCGGCCTGCTCTCGGTCGCGGACCTCGTGGGCGACCTGTTCGGTGGCCGGCTCTTTGCAGGCGACGTGTTCTACCGGCTGCGCTTCAACCCGGCACGGGCGCCGGCCAACGACGAGACGCAGCGGTTCAGCGTCGAGCCCGAATCGGTGTCGCCCGTCAAGATCGCCTTCATCACGACGGATGCCACCGCCTCCGCCAGCGAACTGACCGTCAATGGCCTCAAGCCCTGGATCGACCCGGCCAACGTCGCCATCTTCGGCACAGACACCTTCGGCAAGCCCGTGGGCCAATCGGCCTTCGACCTGAGCGGGTGCGACACGCGCCTGCGCCTCGTCACCTTCCGCACCGCCAACCGGGACGACGAGAGCGACTACTACACCGGCCTTGCGGCCACGCTGCTTCATGCCTGCGCCGCGGGGGACGACATCGATCTCCCCATGGGGGACCCGGGCGAGGCTTCCACCCGGGCGGCGCTCGCCTGGCTCGGCAGCGCCACGGGCGCGTGCCCGGCCGGATCGCTCGCCGGTCCCGCTGGCCTGCAGAAGCCCGGCTTCGGGGAGCCGTCCCTGCGCTATCCGGTTCCGGCGCGGCCCTCCGCAGCCCAGTCCTGGCTGCCCGGCGTGTTCTGAGACCCCCGCACGCCCGCGCAAGCCCTTGATCGGGCATAAGTATTTTCCCCGGGTGCAATTCCGGCACGCGGGCGGCCAGCCTGCGTCACAATACCCGAGCAATTTTTCCGGAGATCCCGAACCGATGTCGGATTCGACTGTCGCGGCCAAGCCGCCCGTCAACTGGGTGACGGCCATCCTGTTCGCCACGACCTTCGCGGTCGCCGTCACCGTCGTGCCGTGGTACGGCATCGTCCACGGCTACAGCGCCACGGCCTGGGTCTTCTTCTTCGTCTTCCTGGCGGCGAACGGCTTCTCCATCACCGCCGGCTACCACCGCCTCTGGGCGCACCGCACCTACGAGGCCCACTGGTCGGTCCGCCTCGTGTTCATGATCTTCGGCGCCATGGCGCTGCAGAACAGCATTCTCATCTGGGCCACGGACCACCGCCGCCACCACCGCTTCGTCGACGACAACGACGCCGACCCCTACTCGGCGAAACGCGGCTTCTGGTTCTCGCACATCGGCTGGATGCTGCGCTTCTACGAGAGCGGCAAGCAGGACTTCAGCAACGGCAAGGACCTGCAGGCCGACCCGCTGGTCCGTTTCCAGCACCGTTTCTACGTCCCGATCGTGCTGGTGACCAACGTCGGCTTCCCGCTCGCCATCGGCTGGATGGCGGGTGATTTGTGGGGCGTGTTCCTGCTCGCCGGCGTGCTACGCCTCGTGCTCAACCACCACTTCACGTTCTTCATCAACTCGCTGGCCCACATCTGGGGCACGCAGCCCTACAACGACAACAACACCGCGCGCGACAACCCGGTGCTGGCGTTCCTCACCTACGGCGAGGGCTACCACAACTTCCACCACATCTTCGATCGCGACTATCGCAACGCGGTCCGCTGGTGGCAGTGGGACCCGACCAAGTGGCTGATCTGCTCTCTCTCCTGGGTCGGGCTCACCCGCAAGCTGCAGAAGGTGCCGGACGTGACCATCGAGCGGGCCCGGCTCGCCATGCAGTTCAAGCGTGCGCAAGCGGCGCTCGACCGTAAGCGCATCAGGGGCCTGCAGTTGCCGCAGGTCGACGCGCTGCGCGAGCGCGTGGCGCGCGAATACGAGTCCTTCCAGGCGACGCTGGCCGAGTGGTCGCGGCTGCGCGACGAGTGGTACGCCAATACCCGGCAGCGCATGGCGCAGCGCTGGGAGGAAGCGAGCTTCCGCACCCAGGCGCGCGAGATCCGCTACCGGCTGCGCATGCAGCGGCGGCGGATGCGGCTGCTGATCGCGCAGATTCCCTCGCCGCAGCCGGCCGCCTGACGGCCGCACCCGGGATGCCGGCATCGGCACGTCGGGTGGGAGGCACGGCGTGAGTCCGCACCTCGAGGTCGAGACCCGGGAAGGAGTCGCGTTCCTGTGGCTCGCCCGCCCGGACAAGCTGAACGCACTGCATCGCCCGCTGTGGGACGAGATCCCGGCGGCAGTCGCCGCACTTGATGCCGACGAAACCGTCAGGGTCATCGTGCTCGCCGGCAGGGGCAAGGCCTTCTGCGCGGGGATCGACCTCGTCGACCACGCACCAGCCCTGGCCGGCGGCGGGTCGATCTCGGGCAAGGGGGAGTCGCCGGTCGGCAAGCGCCGCGCCCTGCTGGACGACATCCGTCGCTACCAGCACACGGCGAGTTGCCTCGCTCGCACCTGCAAGCCAGTCATAGCCGCCGTTCACGGCGCCTGCCTCGGGGCCGGCCTGGACCTCGCGACGGCCTGTGACCTGCGCATCGCGAGCGCGGATGCGACGTTCTCCGTACGGGAGACGCGCGTGGCGATGGTCGCCGACGTCGGCGTGCTGCAGCGCCTGCCGCGCATCGTGGGCGAAGGGGTAGCCCGGGACCTCGCGCTGACGGGGCGGGACATCGACGCC
>LJNS01000017.1 GCA_001303245.1 Gammaproteobacteria bacterium SG8_30 | reverse complement strand
GCCGGACCGGGCTGGGGACGTGTCGGCTGGCTTTTCGCCGTCGGTCCGCTCCTGATTCTCTCCTACTACTCGGTGATCGCGGGCTGGACCGTTCGCTACGCAATCGAGTCCATCGCCACCGGCTTCCCGGAGGAGGCGGCGGAACATTTCGGCCGCGTCGCCACGGGCCAGGGCGCCATCGCCTATCACGTCGGTTTCATGGCGGCCACGCTGGCCGTGGTGATGGCCGGCGTGAAGGGCGGCATCGAGCGCGCCTCCCTGATCCTGATGCCGGCCCTGTTCTTCATCGTGGTCGGCCTCGCGATCTGGGCGACGACGCTATCCGGTGGCGCGGCCGGCTATCGCGTGTACCTGCAGCCGGAGATCTCGGCCCTCTCGGACCCGGCGGTGTGGCGTGCGGCGGCGGCGCAGTCGTTCTTCTCGTTGAGCCTCGGCATGGGGGCGATGATCACCTTCGCGTCCTACCTGGAGCGGACGCACGACTTGCCCGAGTCGGCGACCATAGTCTCGTTCACGGATTTCGGCGTCGCGTTCGTCTCCGGGCTCGTCGTGTTCCCCGTGATCTACTCGCTCGGACTGCAGGGTGCGGTCAGCGAGAGCACCGTCGGGGCGCTGTTCATCGCCCTGCCCGGCGCATTCGAGTCGATGGGCCTGGTCGGACACGTCGTCGGACTCTTCTTCTTCGTCGTGCTGGCCGTCGGCGCGCTGACCTCGGCGATCTCGCTGCTCGAGGTCGTGACCTCCTCGGTCATCGACGAGTTCGGCGTGCCGCGCAAGGCCGCCGCCGTCGGCGTCGCGGTGACTGCGGCCGTGCTGGGCCTGCTGCCGGCCACGAGCCTCGACGCCCTCGGCCTGATGGACAAGATCGCGGGCGAATTCGCGCTGGTGATCGGCACCCTGCTGATCGCGATCGTCGCCGGCTGGGTCGCACGAGGGACGGTCACCGACGAGTTGCTGGCAGGCACCTCGCCTTTCTGGCGGCGACAGGTGCCGCGCATCGTGCTGGCGATCCGCTACGTGGTCCCGGTGCTGATCGTCATCGTGCTCGTGTTCTCGAGCGGCGAGACCGTAAAGGCGTTGCGCGATTTCTTCGCGGGCTGACCCTCCGATGGCGCGCATGCCTCGGCAGCATTCCCCGCGCTTTCCGCGGGGCGCGACGGGTACGACCTGCGGTACGCTGCCGCGATCGCTTCCGCCGGAGGCCGCCATCTCGTGAACGACGCCGAGAGACTCGAGACCATCGAAGTGAAGCTCGCCCACCTCGAGCGGGGACTGCAGGAACTGAGCGACGTCGTGATCAGGCAGCAGCGGGAGATCGATGCGCTGACCAACGCGAACCGCGTCCTGGCAGAGCGCCTGCAGGCGCTGCTCGAGCAGATGGGGCCGCCGGAATTCCCGCAGGAGATCCCGCCGCACTACTAAAGGGTGGCTTCCGTGGCCGACGCCTCGTGAGAAGCCACCGCAGGCTCGCGTCGCCCGATGCCCCGCGCACCTACATGTCTTCTCAGCGTAGCGAGAACCAGAGCAGCGAATAGGCGAGAGCAAGCCGCAGCGCGAGCTGCTCGCTCGTACTGCTCCCGGTGTGGCCGCCCTCCGTGTTCTCGTAGTAGGTCGCCTCGTAGCCCAACTCCTGCAGGCGGGCCGCGAGCTTGCGGCCGTGGCCAGGGTGGACCCGGTCGTCGCGCGTCGAGCCGAAGATGAACACCGGCGGATAGCCGGCGTTCTTCTCCAGATTCTGGTAGGGCGACCAGGTCGACAGGTAGGCGCGGTCCCCGGGATCCTCCGGATCGCCGTACTCGGCCACCCAGCTCGCGCCGGCCAGCAGCTTGTGAAAACGCATCATGTCGGCGAGCGGGACACCGCAGACGACCGCGCCGTAGAGGTCGGGACGGCGGATCATCGCGGTCGCGACGAGGAGCCCGCCCTGGCTGCGTCCTTCGATGCCGATCTTTCCCTTCGCGGTGACGCGGCGACGCACCAGGTCCTCGGCCACGGCCTCGAAATCCTCGCTGGCCTTGAGCCGGTTCCGGCGTAGCGCAGCCGCATGCCAGGCCTCGCCGAACTCGCCACCGCCGCGGATGTTCGCCAGCGCGAACACGCCGCCGCGCTCGAGCCACAGCTTGCCGTACGCGCCGTGCAGCGGCTCGTACACGCCCGAGTAGGAGGGTGTCAGGGAGTTGCGGAAGCCTCCGTAGGAGAACAGGTGCACCGGGTGGCTGCCGTCGAGCTCGAGGTCGACGGACGCCACCACGAAGTAGGGTATCCGGGTGCCGTCGGCCGACACGGCGAAGTGCTGCGTCGCCCGGAAACGGCTGCCGTCGAAGGCAGGGGCCTGCGACTTGAGCGCCTCGGGTTGCCACTCCGGCGGCGCAACGGTGTAGAGCGTGGGCGGCGTCGTGAACGACTCGTAGCGGATGTAGGCGCGGCCGCTCTCCCTCACGACCGCATCGACGAGGACGCTGCCGTTGTCGGGCAGCGGGATCTCGCGAAAGGTCCAGCCCTCCTTCGCGGGCAGGTAGGCACGCAGGCGCCCGCGGACGCTGTCGAGCAGCCGGACCAGGATGGCGTGGTCGCTCGGATGGGCCGACTCGATCACCACGCCGTCTTCGGGTGCCGCGACGAGCGATACGGCTTCGCTTCCTGCGCGGGCCGGATCCAACAGGATCACCGACCCGCTCGGAAGGATCGTCTCATCGACCGGCCAGTCCTCCTTGAGCAGCAGCACGAGGCGTGCGTCGAATGCGCCGGCCAGGACCGCGGATGCCGGAACATCCAGGGGCTCGGACGCCGAGCCATTCAACCGGAACCGGCGGGCACTGAAGAAACCGGTCTGCTCGACCACGAGGTCGAGATCGCCGACCGCGCTCTCCAGCCGGAGCGCGGCGACCGACATGTGCGTGGGCGTCGTCTCGAACAGCACCGGGGCCGAGCCGAGCGGCTCACCGCGACGCCAGAGCCTCGCGGTCCGAGGGTAGCCGCTCGTCGTGAGCGACCCGGGGCCGAAATCCGTGCCGACGTACAGCGAGTCGGCATCGCGCCAATCGGCGCGCAGCTTGGCCGGCGGCAGGCGGAATCCATCCGCAAGGAAGCGGTTCCCGAGGAGGTCGAACTCCCGCATCTCGACGGCATCACCGCCGCCGCGCGAAAGGAAGACCAGGGCGCGGCGCCCGTCCCGAGGCAGGATCTGCAGCCCCTTGAACACCCAGTCCTCGCGATCCGTCGCAGACAGGGCGTCCAGGTCGAGCACCGTCTCCCACTCGGTCTCGCTCGCGCGCAACTCGTCGAGCGACGTCCTGCGCAGCACGCCGCGTGGGTGCGCCGGATCCTGGCGCAGCTCGTACACCACGTTCCCGTACGCGGCCACAAGGTCGGGGACACGCGACTCGGCGTCGAGTGCATTCCTCGCCTCGGCGAGCAGGCGCGGGAACTCCTCGTAGCGGCCGAGATGCGCGAGCGCGCGCCCGTTCTGCTGCTGCACCCACGCCAGTGCGCGCTCGCCGTAGACGTCCTCGAGCCACAGCCAGGGATCCGAGGACGCGCCGGCCGCGCAGCCCGTCACGAGTAGACCCGCCAGGAGGAGGGCTTGCCGCATCGTTGCATCGTGTCCCCGGCACGTCGCGTGCAGGACGCCTGCGATGCCCAAGTCTGCCTCAGGTTCCCGCGGCGTGGCGATGGCAGAATGCCCCGATGGCGAAAGCATCCCGGTGGCCGCGCCGCTCCATCCTGCCCGGCGTGCTGGTTCTCGCCGTCGCCGGCACGTGGTGGGCGGGGGAGCGTTACGCGGCGCGCGACTGGCTGCCCTGGTTCGTGGCGCAGAAGGGCGAGCTGGTGTCGGTGGCCGTGCTGAATCGCAGGCAGACGCCGCAAGGGATGCTGCAGGCGCTGCGCCTCACCGACGACCGCGGTCTCGCCGTGGACGTCCAGCTCCGGTTACCACCGCCGGATGGACGACTTCGCCCCGTGCTCGTGATCCTCGGGGGCGTCCAGACGGGCGGTCGAACATCGGAGCTCGTTCCTGACACCGGCCCCTTCATTCTCGCTTCGGTGGACTACCCCTACGCCGGCCGCCGCCGGGGACTCTCCGTCGGGCAGTTCCTCGCCGCGTTGCCCGCCATGCGCCGCGCAGTCCTGATGACAGCTCCCGCCACGATGCTGGTGCTCGACTACCTGCACACCCGCGAGGACGTCGATCGCGATCGCATCGTTCTGGCCGGCGGCAGCTTCGGCGCACTGCTCGCGCCCGCCGCCGCCGCGGCGGAGCCGCGGATCGACGGCCTCGTCGTGCTGTTCGGCGCCGGCGACCTCGAGTCGCTCATCGCTGCCACGCTGGACGTGCCCGGACCCTTCGACCGCCCGGTCGCATGGATCGCCAACCTGATCGTCTCGCCGGTCGAGCCGCTCAAGTACATCGGCCGCGTTGCGCCGCGGCCCGTGCTGCTCGTCAACGGTCGGGGCGACGCACGCATGCCCGAGGCCCTGGGGCGCAAGCTGCAGGAGCAGGCGGGAAATCCGAAGAAGGCAGTGTGGCTCGACATCGGCCACGCCACCATCCGGTCGACCGAGTTTCGCGCCGTCGTGATCGACACGCTCGCGGACTGGCTCGCCGAAACGGGTGTCCTCTCGGCCGGCGAGGCCGACTCGCTGCGTCTACGCGACGAGGATCGCCCAAAGCAGCCAGACGACGCCGAAGCCGAGCACGCCCGCCTCGACGAGATCTCCGAAACGCGCCAGGTCGATGCTCCTCACGACTCACCTCCTCTGCATCCGTGAGGTCGAGTCTGGAGGTCCCGGTGGCTCAGGGGACGACCCACCGGGCGGCGAGCCGCAACGCCGGCGGGGCGCTCACAGGGCGCCCCGCCGGCAAAGGCCGAGGAGTCTTACTCGTCAGACCGCTAGGGCTTGACCTCGACGGGCGCGTCGAGCACGAAGCCCACGGTGGTGCCGGCCGGCAGCTCCACCTCCCCGCCGGTCTTCTGCGCAGCGACGGCTCCGCCCGCCGCGCCGAGCAGGCCGCCGATGTAGCGACCCTTGTCGTGGTCGATCTGGTGGCCGATGACGCCGCCGATCAGGGCACCGCCCGCGATCTTGGCCGTGTCCTTGCCCGTCTCGCTCTGGCCGGCCTGCGTGATGTTGCCGGAGATGGCCACGGCGGTGTCCGGGTTGGGATAGAGCTGGCTGAAGGTCAGCCCCAGCGTCGGCGTCCCGCCGATCTTGTTGCTGCCCGAGACGACCTGCGTCACCGAGCCCTGCACGGTCGCCCCGGCGGGCACGGCGACCTTGCCGTCGACCATGATGTCCGACACCAGCGTGGCATTGACGGTGTCGCCCACCTTGGCCGTCTTGGTCGTGACCGGTGAGCTGAGCTGGACGGCGAACTGTGTCCCCGACGGAATGACCAGCGGCGGCGGGGGCGGAGGCGGCGGCGGCGGCGGAGTCGACTTGGCCGGTGGCGGCGGCGGCACCTGGGCCGTCGTGGCAGCCGGCTTGGCGGGCGGCTTCTTCGCGGCTGCCTCGCGCGCAGCCAGTTCGGCCTCGCGCCGGGCGATCTCGGCTTCCCGTTCCTTGAGTGCGAGCTCGGCCTCGCGCTTGGCCAGCTCCTCCTCCCTCGTCGCGAGCTCGTCTTCCGCCGCCGCGGCCTCGCTCTCTACGACCTGCTCGTCGGGCGGCGTCTCGGACTGCGCGGTATCCGCGGGCGGCGCCGGCGCGGGCGCCGGCTCGGGCTGCTTCGAGCCGCCGCAGGCGGCAAGGGCCAGCGCCACGAGTGCGGCAGGCAAGGTCCATGCTGGGGCAAAGCGCTTCTGGGGCAACACGTTGAATCTCCTGGTTTCGGTGCCTGGCCCGGTCTCCCGACCGGTGCGTGTAGTATGACAATCCGTGCCCTGAACCGTTCGTGAACCGCTGTCTCACAATGGCGACTTCCACCCGCCGACAGCGCCGGCTGCGACCGTCTCCTGGCAAGTTGTCCCGAGGGCCAACGACAGCGACATGAAAGCGACATTCCCCGATCCGGAGCCCGACTCCCCGCCGGCCCGGCAACTGGCCGGCCAGACGCTCGACGAAGTGGCCGGTTTCGTTCGCGGCACGCTCGGCTGCGGGTGCCCGGACGACGTGCTGCGCTCGATCCGGATGGATCGTCCTGGCTGTGGCGAGTTGCCGACGGTGCGCCTTCAGGTCGGTGGCAGGCTGCTGATTTGCCTGGTCGGCGCCCCGAGGTCCCACACCCAGGCGGATCGTGTCCAGGCACTTGTCGTGCAGGGGCGGGCCGAGCGCGACGCGGGCGGCTACAACCGCTTTCGCCTGGTACTCGTGACGAACGGCACGCCGGACGCCACGGTCATCGCGACGGCGGAGGCCAGGTTCCTCGCAGGCGCCGCCGGCGACGAGCAGTCCCACCTTCACCGGGTGGCTCGGCAGGACGTTCCGGGCGTCATTCGCCCCGACTGACGACAGCGGAGGCAAGCCTCACCTGCACCGCCCGCCGGTAACGCTTCCATGTCTTCTCTCGGAAAGGCGAGCTTTCGTGAGCAGAACGCGCAAGCCGCGTACAGGTTGACGCGGACGCACGTGCGCCGGTCGCCGTGCATCATGGAACCGCTCGATCCAACCCCCACCCGACTCCGAGCCGATGCTGGAGATCCTCATGGCACTCGCATTGACGTCGCCGGCCTTCGAGCCTGGCGGGCCGATCCCCCGGCGCTACACCTGCCAGGGCGAAGACCTGTCGGTGCCGCTCGCCTGGAGCGGACTCCCCGCCGGAACGCAGAGCCTGGCGCTGATCGTCGACGACCCCGACGCGCCGGACCCGGCAGCTCCCAAGCGCACCTGGGTACACTGGGTGCTCTACAACATTCCGCCGACGGCGATCGGCCTCGAGGCGGGCATCGAGCCGACTTCCCTGCCGAAGGGTACGCGCCAGGGAAAGAACGACTGGGGTCGATCGGGATACGGAGGGCCGTGCCCACCCGTCGGCAGGCACCGCTACTTCCACAAGCTCTACGCGCTGGACACCGTCCTGCCGGACCTCGAGGTGCCTGCCAAGTCCGAACTCGAGAAAGCCATGCAGGACCACGTGCTCGGGACTTTCGAGCTCATCGGCACCTACGAGAAGGACTGACCGCGCTCAGAGGCTCGGCGAGGGCTGGTGAGCGTAGGTCTTCTCGTAAAGCGACTGACAGCGCCGGCAACGACTGGCCGCCGGATATGCGCGGAGCCGCTCGAATGGAATGGGCTCTTCGCACTTGAGGCAGAAACCGTAGCTGCCTTCGCGGACGCGGCCGAGCGCCGCCTCGACATCCCGCAGTTCCTCGAGGTCACGGTCGATGTCGGCGAGCTCGATGTCCGCGATCAGGTCCATCAGGGACTCGTCCTCGAGATCCCGGACCCGGTCCGACAGGAGCGCCGCACGATCGTCGTCCGCCTTGACGAGGTCCTGGCGCACCTCCTCCAGCAGCTCCTCGAAGCGGCCGCGCAGCGCCGTCTTGAGCGTGCTCAGCTGGGCACTGGTAAGTGGTTGATTCATTAGCCACTCCTCGCGTTCTCGATGAGGCCTCCTGCCCCACCGTTTTTATGGGGCGCCCCCGGAGCGTCGCTGGCAATAAGTAATGTTACGAAGGCCACCGCGGGTCCTCAGGGAGCCGGCAAGTGGGCCGCGAACCAGTCGGCGGCGAGCCGCGCGGCTTGCTCGAGCGTGCCCGGTTCCTCGAAAAGGTGCGTCGCACCCGGCACGATCTCGAGGCGCGCCTCGCACTGCAGGCGTGCCAGCGCCTGCTCGTTGAGCTCGATCACCCCGTAGTCGTCGCCGCCCACGATCAGCAGCGTCGCGGCGCGCACGTGCCCGAGCAACGGGCCCGCCAGATCCGGCCGCCCGCCCCGCGACACGACGGCGCGCACTTCCGGGTGCTCGCAGCTCGCACCGAGCGCTGCCGCGGCACCGGTGCTGGCGCCGAAGTAGCCGAGCGGCATCGAGCCGAGGTCGTCGTCTGCCAGCACCCAAGCGGTCGTCATCGAGAGCCGGCGAATCAGCAGCTCGATATCGAAACGCAGCTGCCGCGTGCGAAGGTCGATCGCCTCCTCGGCTTCGGTCAGCAGGTCGAAGAGCAGCGTGGCGATGCCGGCATCGTTGAGGATTTCCGCGACGAAGCGGTTGCGAACGCTCCTGCGGCTGCTGCCACTGCCGTGGGCGAAGAGCACGAGGCCCGCCGGTGACCGCGGCATCCGGAGGTCACCGTGCAGGACCGCCGCCCCCGCTGCGATTCGCAGTGCGCGCTCGTCGATGCCAGCGGAGGCCGTCATGGGCAGGGATCCTGGCGAAGAGGCTACACGGCTGTGTGCCTGTCCCGCATCGCGGCTTGCCGCGACGGCGGCCGGCTCAGCCGCCGATCGAGAAGGCGAACAGGAACTGGGCCGAGTAGTAAAGAGGCAGGCCGACCAGCCGGTTCAGGAACCGCGGCCCGGTGACGAAACGGTCGCGCGCGACCGTGATGTCGGAGAGGTAGAAGAGCACCGCAGCCAGTAGCAGCCGTCGCCCCGAAACGCCCGGCTCCGCCACCGCGACGGTCCAGGCCGCCGCCAGCATGACGCTGATGACGACCATGTAGGCGACCACCGGCACGAGCATGCGCCCGACGCGTGGCCGCAGGTACAGGAAGATGCCGAGTCCCGTCGCGGCGACGAGGGCGACCGCGAGCGGGTCGGGCGCGGCAAGCGATGTCCGCTGGGAGAAGGCCGCGATGTAGGCCGCGTGCCCCAGCAGGAACGCGACGAGGCCCGTCAGGAACCACGATCGCTCGCGTGAGATGAGCGCAACGTCGCCCACGGCGCAGAGTGCGAGCCCGGCGACGATCCAGACATCGTATGCGCTCCCGGGACCCTGAAGAAACGCGACCAGCAGGAACAGCGCCGAGGTCGCGGGCTTGAGCGCCCAGCGGGCCCGGGCGCTTGCCGTTCGCTCGCCCCACCACAGCAGCGCCGCCAGCGTCACGGCGGCGACCACGGTGGCGGCCAGGCTCGGCGTCATCCCGACAACACGACCGGCTTCCTCAACCCCGCTCGCCCCAGCGGCTGTCGAGACGCTCGCCGTCGTGGAAGATCAGTTCGCCGCGGTCCGGCCGGTACGCGGCGAGTGCCGCCTTGCTCCAGTCGCGCGGCCAGCGATAGTCGATGCACAGGGCGAGCCGGCCGGGTCCCAGCCACTCTCCGGGGCCGGTCTCGTCGAACAGCCGGGCGTGCTCGTCGTAGGGCGCCATGTGCAGGTGCTCGCGCTGGCGCCAGTAGTGCCCGAAGATCGTGGGCCGGTCCACGGGATGCTCGCGCCACCAGGCGACGCGCTCGAGGAACCGCCACTTCTTGCCAAGCCACATGGGCATCCGGGCCGGCCATTCCGGACCGGAGGTCAACACGCGGACCGGGTTCTCCCGCTGCTCGATGTGCTCGCCGGGCACGAGGTCGTCGATCAGCCACTGTTCCTCGACTGTGACGCCTCGGTCGGGCGCCCATTCGTGGACCCGGCGCCTTCCCTCCAGCGCCGCCTTGGCCGCGGGGAAGCGCTCATGCAGTCCCTCCTTGCGTAGGTGCTCGACCGCGCGTGCGTTCGCGGCCGCGATGATCTCGCGGTTCGGCGCCGGGCCGAGGGAACGCACGAACTCGAGGCTCGGCGGGTCCCAGCAGGCGTGCACGACCCGCACTTGCGGATGCTCGACCGCCAAGGGCAGCGAATCGCAGAAGGTCTCGATCCGCTCACGCTGCGACGCCTGCACCCGGACGAACGGTCCGAAGTCCTCCTCGTCCTTGCTGCAGCCGGACTCGTCGCCGAAGAACCAGGCGTTGCCGGCCTTCTGGCGCTCGTTCGGGTCCGGGTCGATCAGCGCCTGCTCGTGGTTGCCGAGCAGGCAGATCGCCCCGCCGGCCTCGACGGCTCGCATCACCAGCTCGAACACGCCGGGGCTGTTTGGGCCGCGATCGCACAGGTCGCCCAGGAAGACGAGCCGCCGGCCCTCGGGGTGGGTGCCGTCCTCCGCATAGCCCATCAGGTCGAGCAGACGCCCGAGGGGCCCGACGTGCCCGTGCACGTCGCCGACGATGTCGATCGGCTCCGGTCCCAGCTGCAATATCGTCGACCGTTCCATGGCCTGCCTCCCAGGTCTTCTACAATTCCGGCCTCGCCTCGTCGCGAGGGACCATCGAGCAGTTCACCAGCATCCACTTCAGGTTCTGGCCGATGCGCTCCGCCGAGGGCTCGGTGAACGCGTAGCCGTGCTCCTTGACGCTGCCGTCGGCGAGCTTCTCCATCACGTAGAGCACCAGCGAGTCGCGATTGAAGTTGCCGCCCCGCTCGTTGAGCACGTGCCAGGTGACCGACTGCAGCAGAATGCCGATCTCGCGCGGCTCGGCCTCGCGCGTCGTGAACCAGTGCAGCCCGCCCCTGTCCTGCAGCGTGATGTCGTCGTATCGCTCGAACGGGATGGCCCGGCCGCCACCGACCCCCGGAATGTCTGCATAGCAGTGAAAGATGCGCGCCCGCTCGAGCCAGAACGGTTCTCCAGAAGTCACGCCCGTGATGCGCTCGCCCGTGTCCGCCAGGTACTTGTGATCGTGAAACCACAGGCTCGAGGCCGAAAGCTCGATCGTGTTGTCGGTGTAGACGGGATGACCGTCCCAGTCGAACCGGCAGGCACCCTGCCGCTGGCTGCCGCGGAAGTGGTCGGCGCGGCGCCGGAAGAAGTAGTCGCAACCCTCCGTGCGTCGCAGGTCGGACGGCGTCAGTCGGGCCAGATCGCCCGTCTCGATCGACCCGTCCATGCGCAGGTAGTGGCGCATGACGACCTCCTCGCCGCGGGCATCCGCCGACAGGGTGGCGACACGGTAGGAAGCCTGCTCGCCATCACCGGCATGGACACGGTTCACCCAGAGAAAGGCGTACTCTCCGAAAGCCGGAGCTTCGACGCGCGAGATCGTCGTGTTCACGCGCAAGTGCCGGTCGGCCGCTGCCAGGTCGCGGCGCTCGTCGAAGTAGTGCTGGTTGGCGTTGTCGTAGATGCCGGGCAGCATCTCGGCCATGATCCGCAGGTTGCGCTCCGCCGCCGTCGAGTCCTGGCCCTGGGCCAGCGCCGCTGCGGCGAAGCAGCCGGCGAGTGCCGTCACGCCCGCCATCACGACCACTCGCATCCGGTCCACTCCCCCTCCCCGGTCAGGCGTCAGCGTATGACGTCGAGCATGCCTGCCCCTGTCAGCGGACGGCGCTCGTTCAGCGCGGCGGCAACATGGCTCAGGACGGACACCGCGACAGCCTTCGATGCCGGGGGCCGGCCCGGCTCCCGGCATGATAGCGCGCCCGCCGCTCGTCGAGATCAGGCAGCGTGCCTGCGGGCGCCCTCCACTTCCCGGGCGAACTCCAGCGCGAACAGTCGCGCGTCGTCCCAGTCCGTGTACTCGTAGTCGCGCGACGTGTCGGTGCCGCCGCCCTCCTTGCGGGCGATGCGGCGCATCATCCAGCGCTTGAGGAGGCCGTACCGGCTGTAGCGCAACGCGCCGGCCAGCAGGCAGGTCCGCACCGGCTCGAGGCCCGTGCGCTTCAGGAAGTCGTCCAGCATCCGCCTGGCCTCGCGCCGGCTGGTGTCGCCCTCGTGGGCGGAGGTCAGGCTGACCGAGAAAAATCCCACCGGAACGGTCTTGAGCCAGTCGCCGTGCCGCCTGGCGAAGCGCTCCAGCGCCGGCGAGTGGCGGCCCGCGTGGACGGAACCGCCGAGAATGACCCCGGCGTAGACCGGGTTCACGATGGCTGCCTGCTCGCGGCTGACGTCCATCAGTTCGGCGCGATAGCCCTCCGCCCGCACGGCCTCCGCCATGAACTCCGCGATCTTCTGGCTCTGGCCTTCCGTCGTTCCGTAGGCAACGAGGATGGGAATCATCATGGGTCTCCTTTCCGCCCCGGCGCCCACCGTCCGGTCGGCCGCCTTTCTGTCGCATCCTTTCTACCAGCGGCCGCTAGGGCAATCACCCTTGATCGCCGCGGCGGCGCCGGCTCACTCGAGGCCGCAGGCAAACTCGAGCAGCGTTTCGCCCAGGGATCCCGGCTCTACCCCGTCCCAGCTCTCCAGCGAGGTCACGGCCGTATTCGGGTCGTTGTCCTCGAGGTTGTGCCACCGGTAGTAGACGATGCTCACGTTGGCCTGGCGCCGGTTCTTGCAGTCCCACCTGTCGCGGCTCGCGACGCTCTGGTAGGGCCCTGGCGTCTTCGGGACCCGGTACTCGATGCGCGTCCACATCGTGACGATGTCGCCGTCGCGCTGGTAGTCCTGTCTCGTCGCGAAGTAGACCTCGTCCGTGTAGGTCTCGATCCACTCCCAGTCCATGCGCCCCTTCAGGTCGAGCTCCTTGACCCAGTCGTTGCCCTCGCCCTTCATGGGGACCTCGTTGATCTGGGCGACACCGGCACTGCCCATCACCAGCCCGGCCACCGTCACGATCAGCATTGCGAGCCTGCGATCCATCTCACTCCTCCCCGGGGCACCCGCCCCCGTGCCCGCGCCCCGAACTTCGGGCAGCCGACACGCCTGCCCGGCTTCCTCCTCGCTGTTTTCATAACATTGGACCTCGGATCCGGGCATTCGTGCGAACCGACCCCGCGAGAGACGCAAGTGCTGAAAATCGACGGCTCGCAGGGCGAAGGCGGCGGGCAGCTGCTCCGCACTTCGCTCACGCTCTCCATCCTGACCGGCCGGCCGTTCCGGATGACCGGCGTTCGCGCCCGCCGTCGCAATCCCGGCCTGCAGCCCCAGCACCTTGCTGCCGTCGAGGCCGCCCGGCGCGTCAGCGGGGCCCGCGTCGACGGCGTGGAGCTCGACAGCCAGGTGCTCAGCTTCAGTCCCGGCCTGGTCTGGCCGGATCGCTACGAGTTCGACATCGGTACGGCGGGCAGCTGCACGCTGGTGCTGCAGACGGTCCTGCTGCCGCTCGCGCTCGCCCCCGCGCCGAGCACCGTGCGCGTCACGGGTGGTACGCACAACGTGGCGGCCCCACCGTTCGAGTTCCTCGCCTGGACGTGGCTTCCGCTTCTGGCCCGGATGGGCGTCCGAGCCAGCCTGGAACTCGTACGCCGGGGCTTCTATCCACGCGGTGGCGGGGAGGTTCTCGCGCGGATCCAGCCCGGCGCGCTGGCGCCGCTCGCGGTGCCGAGGCGGGGCAGGCTCCTGGCAACCCGCGCCGAGGCGACTGTCGCCGGCCTG
The DNA here is from genome assembly GCA_001303245.1 of Gammaproteobacteria bacterium SG8_30. Classification (GTDB taxonomy): domain Bacteria; phylum Pseudomonadota; class Gammaproteobacteria; order Steroidobacterales; family Steroidobacteraceae; genus SG8-30. The sequence goes on along the minus strand of LJNS01000017.1, from coordinate 39,251 downwards.
CCCCGGCACATCGCTGAACGCGAACTGGCGGTCGTCGCTCAGGGCCTGTCGCTCACGGAGGAGTGCCTCAGGCTGCACGAGCTGCCTCCCGACCAGGGTCCGGGCAACGTGATCACGGTGACGGTCGAGAGCGACCACGTGACGGAAGTGTTTGCGGGTTTCGGCCAACGCGGCGTGCCCGCGGAGACCGTGGCGGAAGGCGTCTGCGTGGACGTCCGAAGATATCTCGACTCGGGCGCAGCCGCGGGGCCGCACCTCGCAGACCAGCTGCTGCTGCCGCTCGCGGTGGCCGGCGGCGGGGTGTTCACGACGAGCGGCATCAGCTCGCACTTCCGCTCGAACGCTGCGCTCATCGCCGAGTTCCTGCCTGCGCGCGTCGAGACGCGGCAGGAAGCCGGGGCGTGTCGGGTGACGGTCACTCCTGACGGCCGCCCTCAGCCGTAGTGACTGGCGCACTCGGCTTCGCGCCCGCGCAAGACGCGCCTGCCCCCGAGGCGACCAGCCGTCTCGGTGACCACGGTGCATTGCCCCTCACGATGGTCACTGTCGTAGTAATAGATGACGACCCAGTCGCGTGTCTTGCCGAGTTCGTGTGCCCGCGCGGTATTCGAGTAGAGCGCCGTGAAGTGCCAGCCGTCACGGGTCTCGTGCATCACGGGCAGCCAGGCCTCGCCCTCTGGGTTGAAACGCCGGGGTGCGATCTTCGGCAGCTTGCCCGCGTTCGCCCGAGACCGGTACGCCTCGTCGACTTCGAGCAGCAGGCCCACGCCCGGTGCGCCCTCCCGCGCCCGCGGTCGCGCACGCCGCGTGCGTCCCAGCGCGGCATCGAGACCCGCGCGGATGGCCTGCAGGCGGCGCGGTCCGATGCCCGGCACGCTGTCGAGGCGACCGTCCCAGGCGGCGGCCTCCAGCGCCTCGAGCGTCTCGATGTCGAGTTCGTCGTGGATCCGTCGGGCCAGTTCCCTGCCAAGCCCGGGAACCATGGTGAACAGGCTGACGGGATCGACGGCACCGCGCAGTCGCTCGAGCTGGGCCCAGCGCCCGGTGGTCAGCATCTCCTCGATCGAGGCCGCAATGCCGCTGCCGATCGTAGGCAGCCTCTCGAGCTCTGCCCTGCCCCCCCTCGCGAGCACGTCGCCCACGTCCTCAGGAAGACCGGCGACGGTCGAGGCGGCCCGCCGGTAGGCGTTCACGCGGAACGGATTCGCGCCCTGGGCGCCCAGCAGGTCGGCGGCCTCCTCGAGACGCCTCGCCACGTCCTGGTTGCCGCCCATCGGCTCGACCTCCGGCTGCGCCCTGCATCAGTTGCCGCGCCCGCTGCGAGCGACGCGGACCAGATAGGCATCAATGCGAATTGTGGACCATGGGGCCGCGAACACAATGACTCTCATCAGCCACGGACCGGCCGGCCTGCGTGCGTGCGCGGCGGACCTCGTCTGCGGACATGAACGACGTCTCCCTCAAACCACTGGCCGCCGAAGCCCTGCGCTGGCACTGCAGCGAGAGCGCCTTCGACTTCGAGACGACCGCGGCTCAGGCAGACGTGGAGAGGGTGCTCGGACAGGACCGCGCTACCGAGGCGCTGCGGCTCGGAGCGCGCATCGCCGGCGCCGCGCATCACGTCTACGCCATGGGCGATCCCGCCACGGACCGGCTCCGGGTCGTGCTGGACTCGCTCGAGCGCGAGGCAGCGGGTCGCCCCATCCCCGGCGACTGGTGCTACATCAACCGCTTCGACGATCCGCGACGTCCGCGAGTGCTGGTGCTGGCTCCCGGCCAGGGTGCCCGGCTCCGGCACGACATGAACGGGCTCGTGGACGAGCTCCGCGCGTCCCTGCCCGCCGCGTTCGAGTCGGACAGCTACCGCGCCAGCCGCACCGCGATCGACCGCGAATTCGAGGAGCGCGAGGAGCACTTCTGGTCCGAGCTGCAGGAAGACGCGGAGCAGCACGGGCTGGGGGTCGTTCGCACGCCCCAGGGGTTTGCGATCGCCGCGCTCCGCGATGGCGAATTGCTCGACTCCGAGGCCTTCCACAAGCTGCCCGAAGCCGAGCAGCAGGAGGCGATGAAGCAGATCGAGCGCCTCACCGAGCTACTCAAGAAGCACGTCCAGCAGCTCCCCGAATGGATGCGGGAGCGGCTGAAGCGCGTGCGGGACCTCGATCGGGAAGTGACGGAGCTGGCGATCCGCGGCGCAGTGGGCGAGCTCAAGGCCAAGTACTCGGAGCAGGAAGCAGTATCGGGGTACCTGGGAGAGGTCGAGAAGGACCTGATCGACAACGCTCAGCTCTTCCGTCGCGAGGAGCAGCCCGCGCTCCCGTTCGTGCTGCCGGGCGGGGGTGAGAAGGAGCTGGGCCTCAGGCGCTACGACGTCAACGTGCTGGTCGACAACGGGGCTTCGGGAGCGCCGCCCGTCGTGCACGAGACGAGCCCGACGTACCAGAACCTGATCGGCCGGGTCGAGCACACGGCGCAGTTCGGCGCACTCGTGACGGACTTCACGATGATCCGGCCCGGCGCGCTGCACCGAGCGAACGGGGGCTTCCTGGTCATCGACGCCATCCGGCTGCTGTCGAGCCCCTACGCCTGGGACGCGCTCAAGCGCTCGCTGCTCAACCGCGAGGTGCGCATCGAGTCGCTCGGCGAGCTGTTGAGCCTCGCAAGCACCACGACCCTCGAGCCGGAGCGGGTCCGGGTGGATCTCAGGGTCGTGCTGGTGGGACCTCGCCTCGTTTACCGGCTGCTCGCCATGCTGGACGAGGACTTCCCGGCGCTGTTCAGCGTCGTCGCGGACTTTGCCGACACCGTGGAGCGGGAACCGGCGGCGCTCGCCACCTACGGCGCGCTCCTCGGCACGCTCGGGCGGCGCGCGGGACTCCGGCCCCTGCATCGCGGCGCCGTCGCGCGGCTGGTCGAGGAGAGCCTCCGTTCGACCGGCGACGCGCAGCGTCTTTCCGTCCGGATGCGCGATGCCGAAGCGCTGCTGCGCGAAGCGGACTACCTCGCCGGCGAGGAAGGCGTCGACGCGGTTCGCGCGGAGCACGTCGAGCGAGCCGTGGCGGGCCAGGTTCGGCGCAGAGACCGTCTGCGCGAGCGCTGGCAGGAGGCTGCCCAGCGCCGCCACGTGCTGATCGACACGTCCGGCGCGGTCACTGCGCAGGTCAACGGGCTGTCGGTCGTCGACGCGGGCGGGTTCTCCTTCGGGCACCCGTCGCGCATCACGGCGACCGTCCGGATGGGCGAGGGCGAGGTCGTCGACATCGAACGGGAGGTCGAGCTCGGCGGCGCCATCCACTCGAAGGGCGTGATGATCCTCTCCGCGTTCATCAGCTCGCGCTACGCGCCCCGCTTCCCGCTGTCGCTGCGCGCGTCGCTGGTATTCGAGCAAAGCTACGGCGGCGTCGAGGGCGACAGTGCCTCGCTGGCCGAGGCCTGCGCGCTGCTGTCGGCGCTCGCCGACCTGCCGCTGCGGCAGGACCTCGCGGTAACGGGCTCGATCAACCAGCTCGGCTCGGTCCAGGTCGTCGGGGGGCTGAACGAGAAGATCGAGGGGTTCTTCGACGTCTGCAACCGGCGCGGGCTGACCGGCGCGCAGGGCGTGCTGATCCCGGCGGACAATGCCCAGCACCTGATGCTGCGGCGGGACGTCGTGGACGCCGCGCGCGACGGTCGCTTCCACGTCTATCCGGTACGTACGGTCGACGAGGCGATCGCCTTCCTGACCGGGACCACCGCGGGCGCACGCGACGAGTCCGGCGAGTATCCCGAAGGCACGGTCAATCGCGCGGTGGAGGAACGGCTGCTCAGGTTCGCACGGGTGCGCAGGCGCTTCGCGCGGCCCCGTCTCGCACGGGTCGCGAAAGCGGGCGACTCCGGACCATGAGCGCCGCAGCACCCCTTGCCCGTCGGCTCGTCGCCATCTTCGATCCCTACGCGCCGGACGCCGCCGTGCTCGACATGGCGCTGCGCCTGGGTGCTCCGTCACGGGTGACGCTGCACGCGCTGTTCGTGGAGGAGACAGAGGCGATGACCCTGGGCTCGCTGCCCTGGGCCCGGGAAGTGACGCTCGCGACGGGCGAGGCCCGTCCACTGCGAGCGACCGCCGTCGAGCGGGAGCTGCAGCGCAGTGCGGCGTCGGCGCGCGCGCTGTTCGAGGCGGTGGCCCCGGGCCTCGCCGGTGCCCGGTTCGAGCTCGTACGCGGCAGGCTGGCCGCCGAGCTCGCTCGCGTCGCCGCCGACGCCTCGGCTGTGCTGCTCGGCTGGCCGCCGGCTCCGCGCCGCAGCCGCGCCTGGGCCCGGACCGTCACGACCGCGCTCGTCGCACTGCGCGTGCCCATCGTCGGGCTCGTGGCCTCAAGGACCGACCCTTCCGGACTCCTCGTGCTGGAGGCCGGGACGCGGCCCGGACCCGGTCGCGCGCTTGCGAGGCGACTGTCACCGGGCCAGCCGCGACGCATTGCGTTGCAACATGGACCCTGTTCGGCTCGCTCCCTGCTCGAGCGGGCCCGGCGCGAGTCGCTCGGAACGCTGCTCATCGAGCGCGAGGCCCTCGAAGCGGCGGATGAGCTGATCTGCGAGCTCGCGCTGCGCTGGTCCGGCTCCATTCTCGTCGTGGACTGAAGCGTTCACGGTCGCCCGGGGCGCGGCGATGAAGTCTCCGCGACGGCTTCGGCTGCCGGGCCGGCGCGCCGTCCTGTGGGCGCCGCTTCGCCGTGGCGCAGCATGCACATTTCACATATTTTCGGACGCCGCTCCCGTGTAGCATAGGAGCTGGACGCCGCGCGCGCTGGCGGCGTTTCGCGGCGCACCGAGGCGCTGGCGCGGCAGTCGGAGAACACGGGTAACAAGCTGGGCCGAGGGGGAAAAGCGCGGTGGTACCGGAGTCGCCATTGTCGTTACGACCGTGACCGATCGAGGAAGGAGAGTCCCATGGCCGAAGTGAAGATCCAGAAGGTCCAGGCGATCGAGGACAGGGAACTGCCCGTGTTCGCCGAGATCGACGAGGTGCTGGAGCGCATCCGCAAGCGCGCTTACGAGCTGTCCGCTGTCCGCGGGTTCGGCGAAGGCCACGCCCTGGACGACTGGCTGGCTGCGGAGCGCGAAGTCTGCTGGCCCGCCAGCGAGTGCATCGACGAGCAGGACCGGTACGTGCTGGAGATCGCACTCGCCGGCTTCGAGCCCGACGAGATCGAGCTGACCGTCACGCCCTTCGAGCTGATCGTCAGGGCGGCACACGAGAGCAGCCTCGAGCAGAAGCTCGCCGAGCAGGACCAGGTCCGCTGGTCCGAGTTTGCCAGCAACGAGGTCTTCCGGCGCTTCGAGTTCCCGACGGAGATCCTCGTGGACGCGGTCGCCGCAAACCTTCGCAACGGTCTGCTCAAGATCGCCGCCCTGAAGGCGGCCGTGGCCAGCCCGGAGGAAGCCGGCGACGCCGGAATCCCGGCCGCAGCCTGAGCTGCCGCTCCGCCGTCATGCCGCCCGGGCCTTGCGGGCGGCCGCGAGGCGGCGGATTGAAACCAAGAACACGGGCGTGAAGAACAGCCCGAAGAAGGTTACGCCCAGCATTCCCGAGACGACCGTCACGCCCATCACCTGCCGCACCTCGGCGCCGGCCCCGCTCGCCAGCACCAGCGGAATGACGCCCGCGATGAACGCGAAGCTGGTCATGAGGATCGGGCGCAGCCTGAGGCGGCTGGCCTCGACGGCGGCCTCGACGATGCCGCGCCCCTGCTCCTCGAGGTCGCGCGCGAACTCCACGATCAGGATGGCATTCTTGCACGCGAGCCCGATCAGCACGACGAAGCCGATCTTCATGAAGATGTTGTTGTCGAGGAACTGCGGGGCGAACGTCGGCGGGCTCACCGCCAGCCAGAGGCCGTGCACGAAGTTGACGAGCCACACGCCGCCGATCGCAGACAGCAGGCACATGGGCACGATCAGGATGATCGCCAGTGGCAGCGACCAGCTCTCGTAGAGCCCTGCCAGCACCAGGAATACCAGCACCACGACCAGCGGGAAGACGAGCAGCGCCGTGCGGCCCTGCGTCACCTGCTGGTAGGTGAGGCCGGTCCACTCGAGCGTCATGCCTCGTGGCAGCACCTGTCCCGCAATGGCGCGGACGCGCCCGACGCCTTCGTCGGACGACAGCGCTGCCGGGTTGATGCCGGCCGACACGTCCGCTGCCGGGAAGCCGTTGTAGCGGATGACGGGATCCGGGCCGTAACTGGGCTTGAGGTCCACGACCGCGCTCAGGGGCACGAGCTCGCCGCGATCGTTGCGAAGCTTGAGCCGCGAGACGTCGGAGACTTCGTCGCGGAAGGGCGCATCCGCCTGGGCGTAGACGCCGTAGGTGCGACCGAAGAGGTTGAAGTCGTTGACGTAGGCGGAGCCCAGGTACACCTGCAGCGTCTCGAAGACGTCCGCCAGGTCCAGCCCCTGCTCCTTCGCCTGGGCCCGGTCCACCGTGGCGTCGAGTTGCGGGACGTTGGCCTGGTAGGCGCTGAACGTGCTCAAGGGATCGAAACCCGGCGCCGCCCGCAGCGCCCCGACGAGTGCCTGCGTCTGGCGGTCGAGCTCGCCGTAGCCCGTCCCCGCGCGGTCCTGGACGTAGAACTCGATGCCCGTGGCGTTGCCGAGGCCGAGCACCGGGGGCGGCAGCAGCGCAAAGGCGATGCCGTCCTGGATGCCGCTGAACCCCATGTTCAGGCGCGCCGCGATCTCGGCGGCCTCGAGCTCCCGCTCCTCCGCCGGTTCGAGGCCGATGAACATCACGCCGACATTCGGCGTGTTGATGAAGTGAACGGCGTTCAGGCCAGGCAGCTGCACGACCCCTTCCACGCCCGGCGTCGAGTTCGCGATCTCGCCCATCTTGCGCATCGCCGCCTCCGTACGCTCGATGGTCGCGCCCTCGGGCAGCTGCAGTGCCGCGAACAGGAAGAGCTTGTCCTGCGTCGGTATGAATCCGCCGGGCACGGCGCGGAAGGCGACGATCGTCACGGCCACGAGGACCGCGTAGATCACGAGCAGCCGCGGCGCCCGGCCAATGACGCCGCCGATGCCCTTCGAATAGCGCGCGGCGTTGCGACGGAAGAAGCGGTTGAACGCGCCGAACGGCCGGCCAAAGAGCCTCTCGATGACCCTTCCGACCGCATCCGGCGGGGTGCCGCGCGGCCTGAGCAGCACGGCGGCGAGCGCCGGCGACAGCGTCAGCGAGTTGAAGGCGGATATCAGCACCGACGCGGCGATGGTCACCGCGAACTGGCGGTAGAACTGGCCGGTCACGCCCTCGAGGAACGCGAGCGGCACGAACACCGAGGCCAGCACGAGCGAGATGGCGATGATCGGCCCCGAGACCTCGCTCATCGCCTGGTGGGCCGCCGCGCGCGGCGCCATGCCCTCCTCGATGTGGCGCTCGACGTTCTCCACCACGACGATGGCGTCGTCCACGACGATGCCGATGGCCAGCACCAGTCCGAAGAGCGTGAGCACGTTGACGGAGAAGCCGAGTCCCCACAGGACGGCGAAGGTGCCGACGATGGACACCGGCACCGCGATCAGGGGAATCAGCGACGCGCGCCAGGTCTGCAGGAAAAGCACCACCACGATGACGACGAGCGCCACCGCCTCGAGCAGCGTGAAGATCACCTTGCGGATCGACTCGCGGACGAACACCGTGGGGTCGTACTGCACCGACCACTCGATGCCTTCGGGGAATCCCGCGGCCAGCTCGGTCATCTTGTCGCGCACCGCATCGGCGAGCGCCACCGAGTTGGAGCCCGGCGCCTCGAAGATGCCGATGCCCGCCGCGTCGCGGTTGTCGAGCAGCGACTTGGCGCCGTAGGTCTGCGAGCCGAGCTCGATGCGGGCCACGTCGCGCAATCGCGTGAGCGCAGTACCCTCGGCCTTGAGCACGATCTCTCCGAAGGCCTCGGGTGAGGACAGCCGGCCCTGTGCGTTGACCGCCAGCTGGAGCATCACGCCCTCGGGCGTCGGCGGCCCGCCGATGGCGCCCGCCGAGACCTCGACGTTCTGCTCGCGGATGGCGCCCAGGATGTCGCCGGCCGTGAGCCCGCGCGAAGCCGCCTGCTCGGGGTCGATCCAGACGCGCATGGCGTAGGTGCCGGCCCCGAACACGATCGCCTGGCCGATGCCCGGCAGGCGCGCCAGCTCGTCGCGCACCCGCAGGCTGGCGAAGTTCGACAGGTAGAGCTCGTCGTAGCGGCCATCGGGCGAGGAGAGGTGCACGACCATGGTCAAGGTGGGCGAGGCCTTGAGTGTGGTGACGCCGAGGGCACGGACCGGCGCCGGGAGGCGGGGCAGCACCTGGGCGACGCGGTTCTGGACCTGTACGGCGGCAAGGTCGACGTCCGTGCCGCCGGCGAAGGTGACGGTGAGCTGCATGACGCCGTCGGAGCTCGCCGTCGACTTCATGTAGATCATGCCCTCGACGCCGTTGACCGCCTCCTCGATCGGGCTCGCCACGGTTTCCGCGATGGTACGGGGGTTGGCACCCGGGTAGGTGGCCGCCACCAGCACCGAGGGCGGTACGACGTCCGGATACTCGCTGACGGGCAGGTTCGGCAGCGCGATCAGCCCGGCCACGAGAATCAGCGCCGAGCACACCGTCGCCAGGATCGGCCGGTCGACGAAGATCCGGGACAGGTCGGTGTGGGCCATCGCTCAGCCCGCCGTGGGTGGGGACCCGGGCGCAGGCTGATCCGGCTGGTCCATGGGCACCTCGCGCGGACCGACCGGCTGGCCCGGGAAGAAGATCTTGCGTACGCCGTTGACGATCACCCGGTCGCCCGGCGACAGTCCCGAGGTCACGATGCGCAGGCCCTCCACCCGGGCCCCGAGCGTCACGTCCTTGCGGACCGCGACGTTGCCCTCGCCGAGCACGTAGACGTAGCGGCGATCCTGGTCGGTCAGCACCGCCTGCTCGTGGATGAGCAGCGCGTCCTTGTCCGACGTGCCCAGCAGACGCACGCGGACGAACAAGCCGGGCGTGAGCGCGCCATCGGGGTTCGGGACGACCGCCCGGCCGCGGATGGTGCCGGTATCCGGATCGAGCACGTTGTCGACGAAGTCCATCTCCCCGCGATGCGGGAAGCCCTCCTCGTCGGCGAGGCCGACGAGCACGGGGTTCGGGTTGTCGCGCGAGCTCGGCCGCAGGCCCTCCCGGGCGAGTTGCTGGTAGCGCAGGTAGGCGCGCTCGTCGCCCTCGAACACGACATGGACGGGGTCGATCGAGACGATGGTGGTCAGCACCGGATCTCCCGGCGCCACCAGGTTGCCCGGCTTGACGAGTGCCTCGCCGACGCGCCCGTCGATGGGCGAGGTGATGCGCGTGAACGACAGGTCCAGCTCGGCCTGCTGCTGCCGGGCCAGTGCCGCGAGCAGGTTGGCCTCGCCCTGCTGCAGGCGCGCGCGGGCCGTATCGAGGTCGCGCTCGGCGACCAGTTTCTGCGCGATCAACTCCTCGGCGCGGCGCAGTTCCTGGCCGGCGAGCCTGACCTCCGCCTCCGCCCTCGCCACGTCGGCGCGCGCAGCCTCGAGCGCGGCCCTGTACTCACGGTCGTCGATGGTGAACAACAGGTCGCCCTTGCCGACGAGGCCGCCCTCGCGGAAGTGCCATCCCCGCAGGTGCCCCGCGACCCTCGGGCGGATCTCGACCGAGTCGACGGCCACCACCCTGCCGGTGTAGTCGTCCCACTCGGTCACGGATCGCTCGACGACCTGTGCGACGCTGACCTCCGGCGGCGGGAACTGCTGCGGCTCGCTGCCGCCGCCGCACCCGGCCACGGTCAGCGCGGCGGCCGCGAGCAGGACACCGAGCGGCCTTCTGCGGGCCGCGGAGTCTGGATAGCGGGACACGTTCAGATCCTTTCTGGCTCCGGGCGCGCGCGCGGCGCGCCAGCCGGACGAATGGCCGATTGTATATGCGCAGCGTGACCGCTGCGTGGCACACGCGGTCGACCCAGGCGCGGCCACGACGGGCGATGCCCGCAAGGAGCAGCGTATAGAATCCGCCGCATGAGCGATTCCTGCCCCTTCTGCAGCCTCCCTGAAGAGCGCCTGGTAGATGCCAACGACCTCGCCGTCGTCATCCGCGACGGCTTTCCCGTGTCGAAGGGGCACTCGCTGGTCATTCCGAGGCGTCACGTAGGCTCGTGGTTCGACGTGACCCCCGAGGAACAGCATGCCCTCCTCGTGCTGCTCGGTCGCGCGCGCCGGCAACTGGACGGAGAGTTCTCGCCGGACGGCTACAACATCGGCATCAACGACGGGCCGGCCGCCGGCCAGACCGTACGCCACCTGCACATTCACCTGATTCCCCGCTACGCGGGCGACACCGAGGATCCCCGCGGCGGCGTGCGTTGGGTCTTCCCGCACAAGGCGGCGTACTGGAAGGAGCGCTAAGCGACGAAGCCGGACCGGCGCCGCAGGTAGCCGATGAATGCTTCGCCCACGCCTTCCCCTCGCAGGTAGTCGGCCGACACAGGCGTCGCGACGGCCGAGAAACCGGGATCGGCGCGTACGCGTTCCGGGAAGTCGTGGTGCAGGATCCCGGCCTGGCCGACGACCGCGAAGTCGAGCCCTGCAGCCAGCGCCGCCGCGGCTGCAGGCCCGCTGCCTATCTTGCCCGCGGCGCCGAGACGCACGTTCCCGCGCTCGAGCTCCGTGAAGTACGACAGCAGGCTGTGCCCGCGGAAGGCTTCTTCCTCCGGCTCCTTGTCGACGTCCCAGAGCGACATGTCCAGGTAGTCGATCTGCCCCTCGCGCATCAGGCGCTGCGCCAGATCGCGGATCTCGGCGAGCCGCAGCCCGAAGCGCTCGGGCGAGAGCCGCACGCCCACGACGAAGTCGGGCCCGCAGCGCGAGCGGATGCCTGCAACGACGTCGAGCAGGATCCGGGCACGGCGCTCCGGCGAGCCGCCGTAGCGGTCCTCGCGGCGATTGATCTCTGGGCTCAGGAACTGGCACAGCACGTAGCCGTGCGCACCGTGAACCTGGACGCCGTCGAAGCCGGCGCGCTCCGCGCGCAGCGCGGCCCGGACGAAGTCCTCGGCCAGCTGCTCCGCCTCCGCCAGCGTCAGGGCCCGCGCTCCCGTCTCCGCGTCATCCGAGGGACACACGGGCCGCGCCCCGATCAGGTCGGGCGGCGAGCGCATGCCCGCGTGGTGCAGCTGGACAATAGCCAGGCTGCCGGCCGCCTTGATCGCCGCGGCAAGCCGCGCGAGCCCGGCGAGGTGCTGGTCGCCGAATACGCCGAGCTGGCCCGGAAAGCCCTGGCCGCGCGCCTGCACGTGGGCGGCGCAGGTGGTCGTGATCGCGAACCCGCCCTGCGCGCGCATCGTCAGCCAGCGGAACTCGTCCTCCGAGAGCGTGCCGTCCGCGTGGCTCTGCAGGTTGGTGAGCGGGGCCAGCACGAAGCGATTCCTGAGCGCAGGCCCGTGCGCGAGCGACAGCGTTTCGAACAGTCCCTTCACGGATCCTCCCGACTCCTTCCGCCCCGTCGGCGACGTATTGTGGACTGACGGCGGGGGTCCCGCACGGCCGCGGGCGGGCACCCCCTGGAAGGGCTCGAGCCCGGCGGGTGGCGTGGAGCCTCGCCATGCCCGAACCGCCAGGAACGCGAAGTCAGCGAGCGGTCCAGTTGATCTCGGCTGCCGTCTGCGGGCCGACGACGACCTCGCCGAGACCCTGCGGCATCTCGGCCGCGCGCGGCGAGACCGGGATGCGGCCGCCCATCACCTCGGCCGACTGCTGGGGATAAAGGGGAACGGCCTCCGGGTCTGCGTAGCCCTCGGGATGGCGTGGCAGGGCGCTCGCCGGATCGTACTTGTCGGTCGCGCCGAGCGTGTGCATCACCTCGTGGGCGATGACGAAGTTGTTGGTCGCATCGTAGCTGCGGCCCGCATAGGCGTGGACGATGCCGAGCAGGCCCTTCTGCAGCCCGAGTGAGTGGGGCACCGCGTGGGTGACCTCCGGGTCGTTGAACAGCACGAACATGCGGATGTCGGCGAGCTCCTCGCCTGCGACGCGCCAGGTGTAGAACCGCGTCCTGAGGCTCCACCAGATGCTGCCCAGCACGCCGACGCCGGCGTCGAGAGCCGGAGGCGGCTCGCGGACCTGCGGGTACAGCTCGATCCGGACGGGCTGGTCGATCGACACGTCCCAGCGCTGCGCCTCGCGCGCGAAGAACGATTCGATGGCCGAGAACCGCTCGCGGGACAGGGAGGCGATGTACCGGTCCGTGTCTTCGCGGCCGTCCGCGTTGACCGGAAAGATGCCGATCCAGAGCGTGCGGTCCCAGTCGGTGGTCCGCCAGCGGTCCACGAGGGCACCGAGCGCGACGAACGCCAGGATGCTCAGCAGCGCGAAGATCCGGATCAGTCTCCACATCCGGCGATGATAAGTTCGACCCACCCGGCACCGTCCGCCGACTGGCTCCCGCTCCGAGCCCCGGGTACCGGAAAATCCGGAAAACCCGAATAATCCTCCTCCGGCCCCGACGAGCCCGACACCGATGCGCCAGCAATGGGATATGTTGATCCGCCGTGGTCTCGTCTTCGACGGGACCGGCGAGCCACCGGTGCGGCAGGACATCGCCCTGGGGGGCGGCCGGATCGCGGCCCGGGGAGCGGCGCTCGATCCCGGGCGCGCTGCGCGGGTCGTCGACGCCGAGGGCCTGTGGGTCATGCCCGGTCTCGTGGACCTGCACACCCATCTCGACCTCGAGGTCGAGATCGAGCCCGGCCTCAGGGAGGTGGTGCGCCACGGCACGACGACGGTGCTGATGTCGAACTGCTCGCTCGGGCTGGCTTACGGCAACCAGCGACGCGACGGCGAGGACCCGCTGGTCGACTGCTTCGCGCGGGTCGAGAACATGCCGAAGCACGTCCTGCGCAAGGTGGCGGACCGGGCCACGTGGTCGACGTCCGCAGGCTACCTGCGCCACCTCGACGAGCTTCCGCTCGGGGCCAACGTGGTGCCGATGATCCCTCACTCCATGCTGCGAGCGGAAGTCATGGGACTGAAGGGCTCGGTGACGCGCGACCCGTCGGAGCGGGAGCTTCGGCGCATGGAGGAGTTGCTCGAGCAGGCGATGCACGAGGGCTACGCCGGGTTCTCCACCGACGCGCTGCCCTTTCACTTCCTCTCCGAGGATCCCCATCGCCGCAAGAAGATTCCCTCGCAGTTCGGCAGCTACGACGAGCTCAGGCGGCTGACGGGCGTGCTACGGCGCCACGACCGGCTCTGGCAGGCCACGCCGGCCAAGGACGACCCGGCGAAGGCCTTTCGCAACTTCCTGCTGACGAGCGGACGGTTGTACGGTCGGCCGCTGCGGATCACCGCCGTGGCAGCGCTCGACGTCGCCAGCAACCAGAGCATCCGCCGGCTGGCGATCCTCATGACGCGCATCCTGAACTCGCGGCTCGTCCGGGGACGGTTCCGCTTCCAGGCGCTGGCGGCGCCGTTCCGGGTCTACTGGGACGGGCCGGTGAATCCGCTCGCCGAGGAGATCCCGGTGCTGCGGGAGCTGAACCAGCTCGACCTCGAGGACCGCAACGGTCGGTGGGCACTTCTCGACGACCCCGAGTTCCGCCGGCGCTTCGCCGACATGTGGATGGCCGGCAAGCGCGGCGGACTCGACGGCCTGCGCCGCCGGCTGCGCCTCGAGCAGATGGCATTCGACCGGGACCTCGCGCAGATGATCTTCCACTCCGGGTGTCCCGGGCCGTGGGTCGGTGAGACCTTCGAGCAGGTCCACGGCCGGTTCCGGCGATGGCGCGACGATCATTCGCTCGCGCGCGGCGACGACGAGGCCGAGGCGTTCGCCCGGATGCCGGCGGATGCGGTGAGAGAGCCCGGCTTCATGCTGCACCTTTTCCGCGAGTACGACCTCGCCCTGCGCTGGTGGACCGTTTCCGCCAACCGCGATCCGGATGTGGTCCGCGCGCTCTTGAACGATCCCCAGGTGCTGCCGGGCTTCAACGATTCGGGCGCCCACATCACCAACATGGCGTTCTACGACGGCAACCTGCGTTGCCTGAAGATGGCGCAGGAAGAGGGACTCGAACGCGTGGCAACCCAGGTGCGGCGGCTCACGCGCGAACCGGCCGAGTTCCTGGGCATCGACGTCGGGCGGATCGAGGTCGGCGACGTAGCCGACCTGGCGGTCGTCGATCCCGAGGCGCTGCGCAGGTACGACTCCGAGTCTCGCATGCAGTTCGTCTGGCGGGAGGACTACCCGCACGAGCAGCTGGTCAACCGCTCCGACGGCGTGGTGAGGATGGTCTTCGTCGGAGGGCGACTGGCGTGGGACGGCCATGCCTTCGTCGACGAGATGGGCAGCGTCAGGTTCGGCCGCGCGCTGCGGCATCGCGACTGGTACCCGGCGGACCGTGCAGCGGCAGGCGCGGGAGGCGAAGTCGCCGCCGGACCGACCGACTGAGGCCCCCGCTGGCGGCTGTCTTCCCCGGCCCGGCCTCTCCGCGTCTCAGTTCAATGCATCCGCCGGAGGAGGTCCTGCACGTCGGTGTTCAGGACGAGCCAGGCTCGATCCGCCACCACGACGAGCAGGTAGAGCAACAGCGAACGGTCCGTCAGCCGGCGAACCACCATTCCCGCGGCTGGCTCCAAGCACCCGCCCGCCGGGCGCCACCACGGCCTTGCACCCTTCATGGCCTGCGTCCCCTTATTTTTTTCTTGTACACCCGAGGCTAGTCTCGAACGGCGGGTCTTGTCAGGAACTTGTTACATAAGGCCTCGCGAACAGGATGCCCACAGGTGACCCGGACGCGACGGTCGGGTCAGCCCGTGTCGCCCTCTTCTTCAGGCGGTGACTGTTCCTCCAGCTCGAGCTGCGGCAACGCCTGCTGCGCGATGCCCTGGATGTCACCGGCGACGCCCGCCAGCGTCAGGACCGCCTGCCGGATCTGCCTCTCACGGCGATTCCAGCGCTGGGTGGTGACGGTGCGCTCGGTGTCGAGCTCCTTCTGCATGCCCTGGAACGCTCCGTAGACCGCCTTCCACTTCTGCGCGAATTGCGGGCTGGTGAGGTAGTCATAGAGTGCCTCGGCCTTCTCGCCACGGTTGGCAACGATGGCCTTCTGCTTGTGCACGCTCTCCACGAGCTGCCGCAGCAAGCCAGCTACCTGCAGCGCCATCGGCGGCGTCGTCACCCAGACGTCCTCGTGCGGGCCGAAGTGCTGGCCTTCGTCGAATTCCCTTGGCAGAGATGTCGCCACCAGCACGCCGATGTCCGCGCCGATCGCGCGCATGTCTTCCTTGAGCTTGCCGGGCCACTGCGGGCTCCAGTTCTGCGCACGCTTGGCCTCCCACAGGATCACGCCCGCCTGCTGTCCCGTGCGGGTCATGACCCGCTGCACGACGTCGCCGCCTCGCGCGCCCTTCCTGACCTCCTCGATCAGGTCGAGCGGGAATGCCGCGCCGACCTGCTGCTCGAGCAGCAGTTCCAGCACCTCGCCCTGCGCCTGCTGCGAGCCCTGCTCTGCCCTGCGCTGGGCCTCCTCCAGCTTCTCGCGCATGTCGTCGAGTTTCTTCTGCAGGTCGGCCTCCCGCAGGCGCGCCTTCTCGGCCTCGGCGGCGCGCGCCGCCTCGGCGATCTGACCGCGCGCCTCGTCGAGCTTGCGCTGCATTTCGAGGTCGATCTGCTGCTGGCGCGCCTCGAGCTCGGCGCGGTCCCGGCGCAACTGGATCTCGAGTGTCCGCGACTGCTCGAGCTGCGCCGCCTGGGCCTCGAGCCTCGCCTGCAGATCGGCCTGCAGCCGGGCCGAGATGACCTTCGCGCGCTCGACGGCCTCGCGCTCCACCCGCTCCTCGAGGCCGGCCTCGCGGGTCGCCAGCTCCTTCTCCCGGGTGACGACCTGCCTGGCTGCCTCCTCGGCCTTCGAGAGCTCGGCCTCCCGCTCCGTGAGCACCTGGCGCAACGAATTCTCGCGGGCCGCGGCGGCTTGCTTCTCGTCGCGGCGCATCTGCTCGAGCGACTCCGCGTGCTGCCTGCGCTGCGCCTCGAGCAGCCCCTTCATGTCCTCGAGTTGCTGCTTCAGCAGCGCCTCGGCTCGCGAGGCCCGCTCCTGGAGCCGCCGCTCCTCGGCCGCCCGCGCCTGCGCCTGCAGCTTCTCGAGCGCGCCGTGGCTCGCCGCCTCGAGCTGCTCGAGCGACTTCTTCGCAAAGCCGTCGGCGAGGCTGAACTCGTGTTCGCACTTCGGACAGGTGACCCGCGTCTCCGGGGCGAGCAGCAAGGGCTCCGGTTCGCGTTGGGTGTTCGGTCGCATGTCATGATCTCCGAAAGCTGCCGCCGCACAGCGGCGCAGCACAGGCTGCGGATAGTGTGCCGCGATGGGTGGTTCAGCCGGTGGACTGTACGCCCATCCAGCGAGGATGGGCGATGGGCGTGTCAGACGAGCTTCAGCGCCGGGCGAACTCGTCCTGCATGGCGGCGACGAGGAAGTCCTGCAGCTCCACCATCTTGAAGCAGGCGGAGAGTTTCTCCTGCGGGGTGTCGAAGTCCTCGGCGCTGAATGCCGCCAGCGTCTCGGCAGCCGCGGTCTCCGCCCGCCCGCGGACCTGCGGCATGAAGTCGGACACAGGTCGAACTTCCCGTGTCCGATGGCGATGCTCGCGATACAGCAGGTAGGCGCCCGCCGTCAGCGCGCCGTTGCCCATCGCCTTGTACTCGCGGCTGCGCTCCGGCATGCGGGTCTCGCTGAACACCGCAAAGGCCGAGTAGACCCCCCCGCACATGCCCAGCAGCTCCGCCGTCTGCACCGTCTCCGCCTCGCTCAGGCGACCGACGAGGGCCTCCACCTCTTGCCCGGCCGACTGCGCGCCGCCCACACCCGGGACGAGCGAGAGCGCCGCCGCCAGCACGAGTCCTGCCGACCGCATACCGTGCCCTCACCGTCTCCGGGTCGACTCCAGGTAGCGGAAGAAGTCGGAGTCCGCCTCGATCATCAGCGTGCTGTTCTCGCCCAGCGCGTCATAGCTCTCGAGGGTCTTGAAGAACTTGTAGAACTCGGCGTCCTTGCCGTAGGCCTCGCCGTAGATGCGCGTCGCCTCCGCATCCGCCTTGCCGATGATCTGCTGGGCCTGCCGCTCGGCCTCGGACCGGATGCGCAGAAGCTCCTTCTCCATGTCGCCGAGGATCTCCTGGCTGCGCCCCTGTCCCTCGGAGCGAAAGCGCTCCGCGATGCTCTGCCGCTCGGCGATCATCCGGCTCTCGACCTGGGTCCGGACCGTGTCGATGTAGTTGATGCGCTTGATGCGCACGTCGACCAGCTCGATCCCGAGTCCCGGCATCAGGCGGGATGCGGCGGTCAGCATCTCCCGTTCCAGCTGCCCGCGACCCTTCTGGGGCCGCTCGAGCGCGCTCTCGTCGAGGGTGATTCCTTCCTCCTCGACGATCTCGGCGACGTCCACGCTCCAGTCGGCCGAGCGCACGATTTCCTCGAGCTCGGTCCCTGAGACGATGTCCCGGGCAACCGAGTCGACGATGTCGTCGAGGCGGGTGCGGGCGCCAGCCTCGTCGCGGACCGAGCGCAGGAACTGCAGCGGGTCTGCGATCCGGTAACGGGCCGTCGTGTCGACCACGATGAACTCCCGGCCGAGGGTCGGGATCTGGGACACGTCTCCGTCCCAGGCCAGCAGCCGCCTGTCGAAGCGGCGCACCTCCTGGACGAACGGCAGCTTCCAGTGCAGCCCGGGTTCGCTCACGACGTCGCCGATGGGCTCGCCGAACTGCACGATGATGCCCTGCTCGGCCTGGTCGATGATGTAGGCGGCGTTGAGGACCACGATCAGCACCGCGATCGCGACGACGGGCAGCGACAGGAGCTTGCTCATTGCTGGCCCTCCTCCGGCTGCCGCGCCGGCCGGCGCGGCTGCGCGTCACGCAGGTTGAGCAGGGGCAGCGGCGGCACCTGGCCGTCCTGCACCATCAGCACCGTGCCGACCCTCGGCAGGGTCCGGCGCAGCGACTCGAGGTACATGCGCGAGCGTGTCACTTCCGGAGCGCCGCGGTACTCGACGAGCACCGAGTTGAAGCGGTCGGCCTCGCCCAGCGCGCGGTTGACCCGCTCGGTGGCGTAGCCCTCGGCCTCGGAGACCAGCCGGTTGGCCTCGCCCTCGGCGCGCGGGATCGCCTGGTTGGCCTGCTTGTTGGCCTCGTTGATCATGCGCTCGCGCTGCTGGCGCGCCTCGTTGACCTCGTTGAACGCCGGCTGCACGCGCGGCGGCGGCACGACATCCTGCAGCTCGACGGTGATGATGTGGATGCCATTGTCGTACTTGTCCATGGCTTCCTGGATCTCGTCCCTCGCGGTATTGGAGATCTCGACGCGTCCGACCGTCAATACGTCGCTGCCGATCCGGTTGCCGACCACGCGACGCATCACGGACTCCGAAAGGTCGCGCAGCGTGCGCGTCGGCTCCCGCATGGCGTAGAGGAACTTGATCGGGTCGGCGATCCGGTACTGGACGACCCACTCCGCCACGATGATGTTCAGGTCGCCCGTGAGCATCAGCGACTCGCTGGTGTAGTCGCCTTGGGCATAGCGGCTGCGGCCCTCTTCGTCCTCGCCACGCTCCGTACGGAAACCGAATTCCTGCTTGAGCACGCGTTCGGTCGCGACGAACTGCACGGTGTCGATCCCGAACGGCAGGCGGAAGTGCAGACCCGGGTCGGCGATCCCCACGACCCGGCCGAGCCGCTTGATGACGGCCCGCTCCTCGGGCTGGACCGTATAGAAACAGCTGAACAGCCCCCACAGGACGACGATCAGGGCCACGCCGACGCCGAGATGCCGCGGCGAGGCGTCGAAGCGCGAGCGCCGCGGTGGTCCCGGCGGGGAACCGCCGTTGCCGCCGGCGGAAGCCCGCCCGGTCGCCCTCTCGTGCCAGCCCTTGCCGATCAGTGCCTTTTCCAGCCAGTCCTTGCCTCGCACCATCGCCTCCGGTCCTTTGACCCGATCCCTGCTCGGGACGAGCGTCGAGGATAACAACGATCGGCTTCAGAATCCGGCTGTTGCGGTGCCGGATTGCAGCGCTCGTGCGATTCATGCGGGAATTCAGGCTCCCACGCGCAAGCGGCCGGGACGCAAGCCCGTCTACAGGCGATGCTACGCTGTCGCCACGAGACTGGAAGCGGGAGCAGGCAGGGTGACGAGCGGACGGCGCGAGGAGGTCGACGTCCCGTTCCCGAACGACGCGGACGTGCTCGCCATGGTCGACGAGTTCGAGGCCTGCGTCTGGCCCTACGAGCGCTGGACCCACCGGGCGCACGTCGGTGTCGCCGTGATCTACCTGCGTCGCTGGCCGCTGGCGCAGGCGCTCGATCGCATGCGGCACCACATCAACCTGTACAACAGGACGCTTGGGGATCCGGCTGGCTACCACGAGACGATCACGGTCCTGTTCCTGCGACGCATCGCCGCCGACCTGCCCGCGCGACCGGCGGACGAGGGCATCGCTGCGACGGTCGAGGCGTTGGCGGGACGCTACGACATGCGTTGGCCTCTCGCCTACTACTCGGCCGGACGATTGTGGTCTGACGAGGCGCGCCGACGATGGACTGAGCCGGACCTGAAGGCGCTGGACTTCTGACCCGCGCGCTCGCGCCGACCGGGCCGCCGGATGAAGGATCTCGCGCGCGACCGACGCATCGGAAAGCCGCCTGGGCCGGGCAGGATCAGAACTGCGCCTCGGCCTCCCGCCAGGACCAGGCGCTGATCGCGACCGCCGGCGTCTCGAAATCCCCCTCGCCGATGCTCCGCCAGATCGCCTGCTCCATCAGGTCCGGGCAGCGTGCCGCGTCGGTGCAGAGCCTCGCCGGGTCCGGCCAGATCCCGATGCGGGCGAGGTCCAGCCGGTCCGCATCCCAGCACGTCTGGATCGTCAGGTCGGCATCGCTCAAGCCGTCGCTGTGGTGCCGGCATGCATAGACCAGCTTCTCGAGCCCCGTGGGATCGAGCTCGAAGAGCTCCCCGTTGAGCCCGGCGATGAGGTCCGCCGCGCGTGCGCCATGCTCCCGGTCGCGGCCCTCGTGACGGCGCCGGCAGTCGTGCAGCCAGGCGAAGAGCTCGACGATGTCGCGGCGAGCGCCGTTCACTTCGGCGATCGCCAGTCCATTCAGTCGGACCCGCGCCCAGTGCGCGGCCCCGTGGACGCCGTACCAGTCGAGGCGGAACTCCTTGCGCAGGAAGCGCAGCAGTCTTCCCCTGTCGAAGCTGGATTCAACTCCATCCATCCCGGCTCCCCTGCCACATCAATCCGGCGACGATCTCGCATGGACCGCGCCTCGGGATCAGGCTAGGGGAGTGGAGCGCCCGATTCGTGAACCGACTTCAAGGTTCCTGTCATAAGCCGGCGGTCACGCGCTCGACCGACTTCAAGGTTCCTGTCATAAGCCGGCGGTCACGCGCTCGCGGATCCACCGCGACACGACCGAGATCTCATCCGCGCAGAGCTCGTGGCCAATCGGGTATTCGTGCCACTCGACCGGATTCGACATGCGCGACGGAAGCCCGCTTGCGTCCCGGCCGCACTGCACGGGCACGACCGGTGCCTCAACCCGGGCCCCGATGCCTGCCTGAGCGAGGCGCCGGCCGGGACACCACGACGTCGACTGACTCGGTGGACGGGTCGAACAGGATCTGCGCCTCGCCTCGTTTCAGCTGGCGCAGCACTTGCTCCACTTTCGCTTCGAACGGCACCTCGCGGTCGCCATAGTCCGTTCCTTCGCGCAGCACGAAGGACTCGACGACGCCGCGCAGGGCATCGGCCGAGAGCTCGTCGCACGGAATCTCGACGGGCGGCGGAGGCGCCGACTCCTCGCGCGACCCGTTCATGAAGCGCACCTCCGAGTGGCAAGCCGCATCGGCGCCTCCTGACGGCGCCGGTCATCCGCCGCGATTATAGGCCGCCGACGGACTCTCGCCCGGCTCGCCATGCCTGCCCACGGCCAGTAAGCTTGCGGCAGCGTGAATCCGGCCCAGGCCAAGTCCGTCTTGATGATCCGCGCGGTCGAACTCGCGGACCGGGACGGCGTTCTGCTGCCCCGGGCGACGCGCGACCGTTGCACGGCAGAGGCCGGGCCACCCGAATTGCGTGAAGGCGTCGACCGGGGCGAGCGCAACGACGCTACACCCGAGGAGGAGGCCTTCCTGGCACGCCGCGCGTGGCTGATGGCGCCGGAGCTTCGCCGGCACGCGCCCTGGTGGCCGGGTGTGGACGGAGCCCGCGATGGGCCGGCGTGGATCTTCCCCACGCTCCTGCTCGTCGCCTTCGCGGCAGGACTCCTGCTGTACCGGATTGGACCGGGACAGCGCGTCAACCTGCTGGCATTCCCACTGCTCGGCCTGGTGGCGTGGAACCTGGCCGTCTATGCGGCCATCGCGGTGCGCGCTGTGACGGGAAGGCGGCGGCCCGGCCCCGGGGCCACGGCCCTGGCCGGGATCCTGCCCCGGTTCGGCGGCCTGGGCCGACCGCCCGCCGGGTCGGAAGATGCCCCGGCGGCCGCCCCGGCGCAGGCCTATTCGCGCTTCCTGCGGGAATGGCTCCCGCTGCAGGCGCCCCTCGCGCTGGCCCGGGCCCGGATCCTGCTGCACTGCGCCGCGCTCCTGGTCGCCTCGGGTGCCGTGGCGGGACTCGTCTTTCGCGGCATCTATCTGGAGTACCTGGCTGGCTGGGAAAGTACGTTCCTCGATGCGCGCAGCGTGCATGCGATCCTGTCGGTGGTACTCGGGCCGGCTTCCTGGATCACCGGCATCGCCTTGCCCGACGTGCCGGGCTTCGAGCAGCTGCGATTCCGTCCCGGCTTCGAGGGCGAGAATGCGGGCCGCTGGATCTGGCTGCATGCCGTCGCGGCAGGCCTTTACGTGGGCCTGCCGCGACTGCTGCTCGCCACGGCGGCGGTCGTCGAGGAACGGAGGCTCGCGCGACAGTTCTATCGGCCCTCACTGCAGGACCCGTACTTCCGCCGGCTTCTGCAGCCGGCCCGCGGCGCCGGCGAGCTGGCGGCGGTCGTCTGGCACGGCGTGCAGCCCGATCCCGGCCTGCGTAGCCGCGTGCGCGAGGAGTTGCTCGATCTCCTCGGCGGACGCGTGAAGCTCGAGTTCCTCGATCCGGTCGCCTACGGCGAGGAGGCCGCTCCGCTGCCGGCGCTCGACGATCGGAACCCGCGCGAACACCTCGTCGCCGTGTTCAGCCTGGCTGCCACGCCCGAGGAAGAGGTCCAGGGCGAACTGCTGCGCCGGCTTGCGCGATACGGCTCTCCGGGCGAGCCGCAGCCGCCGATCGTGTTGCTCGACACGGAGCCCCTCTCGCGCTTCCGGTCGGACCCGGCATTCCGGTCGCGCCTCGACGAGCGGATTCGCGCCTGGAAGCGTTTCGCGGCGGCACATGGTGCCCGGGTCGCCATGCTCGATCCCCTGCGGCAGGAGGCATCGTGAGCGACATCGTGGCGGGCCGCCGTATCACGCTGAGCCTCATTTCGCACACCAACGTGGGCAAGACCACCCTGGCCCGGACGCTGTTGCGACGCGACATCGGCGAGGTGGCGGACCAGCCGCACGTCACCGACGTGAGCGAGGCCCACACGCTGATCGAGACCCCCGACGGCCTGGGCATGACGCTGTGGGACACGCCGGGGTTCGGCGACACGGCGCACTTGCTCAAGCGCCTCAGGGCCTCGCGGACGCCGATCGGCTGGCTCCTGTCGCAGGTCTGGGACCGCTTCCGCGACCGTCCCTTGTGGTGCAGCCAGCAGGCCGTGCGCAACGTACAGGCGGACGCCGACGTGGTCCTCTACCTCGTCAACGCCACGGAGGATCCCGCGGCTTCGGCTTACGTCGGTATGGAGCTGCAGATCCTCGACTGGATCGGCAAGCCCGTCGTCGTTCTGCTCAACCAGCTTGGCCCGCCACACGACCCGTCGCGCGACCGGGAGGACATGGAACGCTGGCGGTCTGCGCTCTCCGTGGGCACCAGCGTCAGGGCGATCCTCGCGCTGGATGCGTTCGCCCGGTGCTGGGTCCAGGAGGGAGCGCTGCTCGACACCGTCACCGACGTCCTTCCCGGGGACAAGCAGGGCGACTGCAGGAGCCTCGCGGCGGCCTGGCGGCGGCGCAACCTCGACGCGTTTGCCGGCGCCATGCGCATTCTGGCCTCGCAGATCGCCCTGGCGGCTCGTGACCGGGAACCGATCGGGGAGGAGCCGCTCGGCGAGAAGCTCCGCCGCGTCGTCGTGGCCGGCCGCGGCGGCGATGACGCAAGCTCCCGGCGCCGCGCCATGGCTGCGCTGGCGTCCCGGCTGGACCGCGCGATCGTCGAGTCCACCAATCGGCTGATCGCACTGCACGGCCTCGAGGGCGAGGCCGCGCAGCAGGTCCTCGAGCGCATCCGGGAGAATTACACGGCCGATACGCCGGTCGACGCCAACCTCGCCGCCGTCCTGGGCGGGTTCGTGAGCGGCGCGCTCGGCGGCCTGGCGGCGGACCTCGCCGCCGGCGGTTTGACCTTCGGCGGCGGCATCGTCGCCGGCGGCGTGCTTGGCGCCTTCGGCGCCGCGGGCCTGGCCAAGGGCTACAACGTCGTCCGCGGCGCTGGCACGGCGTCGCTGCGTTGGTCGCCCGGCTTTCTCCACGATCTCGTGAAGGCCGCGTTGCTGCGCTACCTGGCGGTGGCTCACTTCGGCCGGGGCCGCGGCCGGTGGCAGGACAGCGAGGCACCGGAATTCTGGAAGGACGTCGTGGAAGCGGCGGCCGAGTCGAGGCGCGGCTCGCTGGAGCAGGCGCTGCGCCGGCACGATACGGAAGCCGACGAGGTCCTGTCCGCCGAGTTGACGCGATTGGCAAGGGACGTCCTGGTCCGGCTCTATCCCGAGTCCGCGACCGTGTTCGAAGCGAACTGACCCCCGGCCCCAGGGGCCCGGCGCGTCGCAGATCTGTGACACGGAGATTTCATCCGGCGCGAGGCCGGGTTTACAGTGCCGGCATGCCCGACTTGGCGCGAAACCCGTTCAAGAGCGGACTCCGTCTCGGCCTCGCCGGCCGGCTCGGCATCGGATTCTCCCTCATCGCCGTCGTGCTGCTGCTGGGCCACAGTGCGGCACAGCGGGACATGCGGGCAGCCATCGAGACGCTGCGCGAGACCCGGACCGCGCAGGTCCCGCTGACCCGTGTCGCCGATGCCCTGACCTACCGCGTAGCCGCGTTCGACCGGGCGGTGCTGGCGGAAGTCCGCAGCCCCTCGGACGAGGTCCGCACGCTCCTCGGCGAGGCGGAAGACGCGCTGTTCGCCAGCCTCGACAGCTACGCCGACCTCCGCCCGAGTGCTGCGGCCGAGATTGCCGGGCTGAGGGCGGAAGCAGAGGAGCACACGAGGCTCGGCTG
This sequence comes from Gammaproteobacteria bacterium SG8_30, assembly GCA_001303245.1. Classification (GTDB taxonomy): domain Bacteria; phylum Pseudomonadota; class Gammaproteobacteria; order Steroidobacterales; family Steroidobacteraceae; genus SG8-30. The sequence continues at coordinate 14,835 of LJNS01000017.1, read as the reverse complement.
GTCGCTCATCGACATCGGCGCAAAGCGCCAGGCGGAACTCGCCGACATGCGCGGCGTGCTCGACGGCCTGGCACGCCGGGTCTCGACCGCCTTCGGCCAGAACGCGCAACTCCCGGACCCGGCGCTGACCCGGCGCGCCTATGCGGAGCTCGAGGTCGAGCTCGGCCGGCTGCGGTCGGCGCTCAACGATTACCTCGTTTCCGGCTCGGGCGACGCCGGGAGCGCGCTGGTCGCCACGACCCGCAGCTTCGGCAAGGTGATCGCGAAGCACCGCGACGAACTGGCCCGCTCGCCGGGCCGTGCCTGGGTCGAGCTGCTCGAGGAGGACTACGCACGCATTCGCGAATTGCAGCGACAGGTGCTGCAGCACGACGCGACGATCTCCGCGCTTCGCGACCGCTTTACCGAGTCGGGGTTGCAGTTGCCGCTTCGGCTCGACGCGACCCTGGCCGCGCCCGCCAGCCGAGCGGTCGTCGAGTCGACCGGCAGCGCCGCCGACGCGGCGAGCTCCGCCGAGTCCGCGATATCACGACTGACCTATCTCGTGCTCGCAGCGACCCTGCTCGTGTCGCTCGCGACGATCATCACCATTACGCGCCCGGTGCGACGACTGACCCAGGCCACGCGCGCGCTGGCCGAGGGAAGAAGGCGCGTGCGGGTCTCGCCGGGCGGCTCGGCCGAGCTCGAGGAACTGGGCGAGGCCTTCAACCAGATGGCAGAGCGCCTCGCCATCGCCGACGAGCAGGCCTTCCGCCACCGGCAGGAGCTCGAGCACCGGGTCCGGACCCGCACCCGCAAGCTGACGCACCTGGCCAACCACGACCCGCTGACCGAACTGCCGAACCGACGCCTGGCCTTCAATCACCTGCGCCGCGCGCTGCGGTCGGCGCGGCGCCGCGACGAGCTCGTCGGACTCATCTCGCTCGACATCGACAATTTCAAGGTGGTCAACGACAGTTTCGGCCACATCGTCGGCGACGCGCTGCTGCGGGGGTTCGCCGAGCGGCTGCGACTGCTGGCGGGGCCGCGTCGTTTCATCGCTCGACTCGGCGGCGACGAGTTCGTGGTGTCGATCGAGCGTACCGAGGACCCTGAAGAGGCGCTGGGCATGGCCGAGCGCATCATCAGCGGTTTCCGTGCACCACTGCGCATCGGCGGCCGGGACATCCTGGTGAGCGTGAGCATCGGCATCGCCCAGGCGCCGGAGCACGCGACCGAGGCGGCCGACCTGGTCCGCGCATCGGACGCAGCGCTGTTTCACGCCAAGGCACTCGGCCGAAGCCGGACTGCCCTGTTCACGCCGGCGCTGCTCGAGGACTCGGAGGCGCGCTTCGCGCTCGAGCAGTCGCTGCGGCGCGCGGTCGACGCACGCGAGCTGCGGCTCGTCTACCAGCCGCAGGTGTCGCTGGTCGACGGCCGGACCACCGGTGCCGAGGCGCTGCTCCGCTGGAAGCGAACGGACGGCCCGCCCGTCACCGCCGGCGAGTTCATCGCCATCGCCGAGCAGTCCGGCCTGATCATCGAGATCGGCGAGTGGGTGCTCGAGACCGCCGCGGCCGCGGTCGCCGACTGGCGTGGCCGGGGCTTCGACGACGCCTGCGTCGCGGTCAACGTCTCGGTGCACCAGCTGCTGGACAACCTCTTCGTCGACAAGCTCGCGCGCGTGCTCGAGGACTTCGAGCTTCCCGCGGATGCCATAGAGCTCGAACTGACCGAGACCGCCTTCCAGACGTCCGCCTCGACGATCGAGGCGTTGCGCCTGGTGCGCGAGGGCGGCGTCGGCCTGGCGCTCGACGACTTCGGCACGGGCTACTCGTCGCTGATCTCGCTGTCGCGGCTGCCGATCAGGCGCGTCAAGATCGACCGCAGCTTGATCGCCGAGGCGCCGGCCAGCCAGCGCGCCGAGTCACTGGCGCGCTCGATCATCGGCGTCTGCCACAACCTGGGGCTCGGGGTGACGGTGGAAGGCGTCGAGCGTCCCGAACAGCTGGCCTGGTTGGGGGGCTGCGGGCCGGTGGACGTCCAGGGCTTCGTCATCGGCCGGCCGATCGACGCAGCGGACATCCCCGCCTTCGCCCGCGCCAGCCGGCGCCTACTGGCGGATCTGCTGCAACCGGAGGCGGAGCACGCCGACGGCAGGCGCTGGGGAGACCCGATCGTTCCGTTCAGGCCCGGATCGGGCTCCGGCAAGGGGCGGCACTAGCCAGGCCGGTCGCCCCCCTGCAGGCGCGGGCACTACTGGCGTCTTCGCCAGCGGCTCACGAGCGTGGAGCCGATGATCACCACGAAGAAGACCAGGAAGATCAGCGCCAGCTTGCCCATCCGGTCACTGCTTCCCGGTCGGGTCGAGAACCTCGACTCGCTCGATCTGGCGTATCCAGCGGCCGGCCCGGCCTTCGTCGCCCACGACCAGCTGTAGCGGCCCCGCCTGTTCCGACAACGGCTCGCCGTCCCGTCGGTCCGCCAGCAGGATCGGCTTGTCGCGGAACGCCGGGTCGAGCTCGGCCAGCGCAAACGACGCGGCGTAACCGTCGCGGGCCGTCAGCAGCACCACGAGCGGGATGTTCCGCCCGTGCATCGGCTTGCCGAGGGGCGCCCCGGCGGCGAGCAGCACGTCGCGCAGCCAGACACCCTCGAATCGGGCCGGCGTGCCGTGATCGCTGGCCTCGAGCTGCTGGCGCGGAAGCTCGGTCATCAGCGCAGGGTCGACCACCAGGCCTTTGATGCCCACGCCTTCCACGGGAACCGTGAAGTCCGCGCCGACGGCCGGGCCTGCGGAGCCGGCGAGCGCGATCAAGGCAGTCAGCGTCATGAGGGGATTGCTGAGCGCAGCGGGCATGTCTTGCCTCCCGGGGGACAGGGGCTCGCATCGTAGCAAGCAGTACCAGTCCGCGTCGCGCGCCCCTGACGGCCCTTGCGCCCGACGCGACCCCGCCCTATCGTCGCCCCGCCCCGTGTCGAATTCCGGAGCCTGCCATTGGGGGACTTTGCCGCCGCGAGCCGCGCCGCCGTCGAGCTTCTCGCGAGCGGCGATCCGAAGCTCCTCGAGATCGTCGCACTCAGCCTGCAGGTGAGCCTGTCCGCAGCCCTGATCGCTTCCGTCATCGGCCTGCCCCTCGGTGCGGCGCTCGCCGTCAGCCGCTTCCCGGGCAGGCGCACGCTGGTCGTCGTGACCAACGCGCTGATGGGCCTGCCGCCCGTCGTCGTGGGGCTGGTGGTGTACCTCCTTCTCTCGCGCGCCGGCCCGCTCGGCGAGCTCGGCCTGCTGTTCACCCCGCAGGCCATGGTGATCGCGCAGAGCATCCTCGTCCTGCCGATCGTCGTAGCCCTGACACGCCAGGCCGCGGAGGACGCGTGGGCCGAGTATCGCGACCTGCTGCACTCGCTCGGCGCGGCTCCGCTGCGCAGCGCAGTCACGCTGCTCTGGGACATCCGCCACTCGCTGTTGACCACGGTGCTGGCCGGGTTCGGCCGGGCCGCGGCAGAGGTCGGAGCGGTCATGATCGTGGGCGGGAACATCGACGGCGTGACGCGGGTCATGACGACGGCGATCGCCCTCGAGACCAGCAAGGGCGACCTGCCCCTGGCGCTGGGTCTCGGTACCGTGCTCATCAGCGTGGTGGTCGCGGTGAATGCCGTCGCTTACCTCCTGCGCGAAGCCGCGATGCGGCGGTACGGGTAGCACCATGCCTGGCATCGCGCCACCGCTCCTTCCGCTGACGTTGCGGGACGTCGTGTTCGAGGCGGGCGGGAAACGCATCCTCGACGGCGTGAGTCTGACGATCGATCCCGGTCCGCGTACGCTGGTCATGGGACCGAACGGGTCCGGGAAGAGCGTCCTGTTGCGGCTCTGTCACGGGCTGCTGCTTCCCAGCGCGGGAACGGTGGGTTTCAGCGGTCCCGAGTACGTGAATGGCCGGCGCCGCCACGCCATGGTGTTCCAGCGACCCGTGATGCTGAGGCGCTCGGTGCTGGCCAACGTGACCTACGGCCTCGCGCTCGCCGGGGTGGCCATCTCCGAGCGCACGAAGATCGCAGGCGAGGCGCTCGCTCGCGCCGGCATCGCGCACCTGGCATTGCAGCCGGCGCGTGTACTCTCGGGGGGCGAGCAGCAGCGCCTGGCCCTCGCACGTGCCTGGGCCCTGCGCCCGGAGCTGCTGCTGCTCGACGAGCCCACCGCCAACCTCGATCCCGCGGCGACGATGGCGATCGAGTCGGTGATCCAGGCGATGCACGAGGCCGGCACCAAGGTCGTGATGGTGACGCACAATCTCGGCCAGGCCCATCGGTTGGGCGACGAGGTCGTGTTTCTCGACGGAGGCCGCGTCGCGGAGCGGGCACCGGTCGACGTCCTCCTGCGGTCGCCCGCCTCGCGCGAGGCGGCCCGGTTCCTCGAGGCGGAGCTGCCATGGTCCTGACTGCAGCATTCCAAAGCGCACTCGTCGTCGGCCTCGCCGCGACGCTCACGACGGCGACAGTCATCGCCGCCGAGCCTCCGGCGGAGCGCTACATCACCGTCGCCTCGACCACCTCGACGGAGAACTCCGGTCTGTTCGGCCACATCCTGCCGCTGTTCGAGGAGAGGACCGGCATCAAGGTGCGGGTGGTTGCGCTCGGGACGGGCCAGGCGCTCGACGTCGGGCGGCGCGGCGATGCCGACGTCGTCTTCGTGCACGACCGCGCTGCGGAGGAACGGTTCGTGGCCGAAGGCCACGGCGTGGACCGCCGCGACGTCATGTACAACGACTTCGTCCTCGTCGGCCCGCGGTTGGACCCGGCCGGCGTGGCCGGCATGTCGGACATCACCGCCGCGCTGCGTGCCATCCGCGACGCAAGCGCGCCCTTCGTGTCCCGGGGTGACCGGAGCGGAACCCACGCGGCCGAGCTGCGGCTGTGGCAGGAAGCCGGCGTCGACATCGGTACCGTCGAGGGGTCCTGGTACCGGCAGACCGGTGCGGGGATGGGCGCCTCGCTCAATACCGCGGCCGCGATGGACGCCTACCTGCTCTCGGACCGCGGCACGTGGATCGCCTTCCGCAACCGGGACGACCTGGCGATCCTGGTGGAGGGAGACGACCGACTGTTCAACCAGTACGGGGTCATGATGGTCAATCCGGAACGCCACCCACAGGTCAAGCGAGCCGATGCGCAGGCGTTCATGGACTGGCTGGTGTCGCCGGAGGGCCAGGCCGCGATCGCCGCCTACCGGATAGACGGTGACCAACTGTTCTTCCCCGACGCGACGACATGAGCCGGCACGGGCGGAAGCTCGATGTGCCGGGCATGCTTGCCAACCTGACGCAGCCGACTTCCGGAGGACGTTCACATGCCCACGTATCACTGCAGCGCCCGGATGGGCCTGCTCGACGCCGAACGCAAGGCCCGGATCGCGCGCGCCGTAACGCTGGCGCACGCGGAGGTCACGGGTGCCCCGCCGCACCTCGCCCAGGTCCTGTTCCGGGACGTGCCGCCGCAGGATCACTACGTCGGCGGTGCGCTCCTCGAGCATGACCACGTGTTCGTCCACGGCCACATCCGCGGCGGGCGCAGCACCGAGCTGCGCGCCGCCCTGGTCCGGCGACTGACGGACGACGTCGCAGCGACCGCCCGGGTGGATCGCCTCGCGGTCTGGGTCTACCTGTCGGAGATTCCGGCCGCCGCCATGGTCGAGTTCGGGCACGTCCTGCCCGAGGCCGGGCAGGAGGCCGCCTGGACGGAAGCGCTTCCGGCCGCCGACCGGGAGCACATGGAGGCGGCCGCCGCCCGGTTCCGCCGCTGATCCGTGCGGCACCCTACCGGGATCGTGGACTCGCCCACCGCCGCGGTCGCGGCGGCCTACGGAGCAGCCGTGGGACGCCGAGCCCGCGCGAGATTGACGGAGGGCGTGCGGCGCACGCGGCCGTCGCCTTCGGCTGCGAAGGCCGCCCGTTCGAAGTAGTTGTCCCGGTACGGGCTGCGGCCTCGCGCGAGCTGCCAGGCGCTCGACAGCAGGTAGGCCGGAAGGAACAAAGGACCCCAGCGCTCGTATTGCCGCACGTGCACCCGCTCGTGGCAGCGCACGGCGGCCATCATGGCCTCGCTGACGCCGATGACGACGTGGCCGAAGGTGATGGCGCTGAAGCGCAGCTGCGGCGGAAGGCTCGCGACGAGCGTCCCCAGCCTTCCGCCGCTGAACTCGGCCACGCCTTCATGCAGCCTCAGCCGGCCGCCCAGTGCCAGTGCGAAGAGACCAACCGCAGCCCCCAGCAGGGTGTTGGGCGACGTCCAGGCGTAGGCGGCCAGCCGGCCGGCGTTTCGGGACGCAGTCACGGGAGTGCATCCGGCCAGCGCGCGACGAACTGCCGGTGCGCACGGAGGGCTTCGTCGTCGGGTGAAGTCACATCCCCGGCGAGCTGAGCGGAACGGTATCCGGAGAAGACCGTCACGACGCGGATCTGCCGTTCGTCGACGACGAATCTCGCCCGCCAGTCCTTGATCGCGAGGCGATACCCTTGACCCTCGCGCTTGATCCGACGGTAGGGGTTCGGCTTCGGGCCGAGCGCCAGCGTCGTGACGATGCGATCGGCGAGCGCAAGCCCGGTCCGCTCCTGCACCCAGCTGGCCTGCTCCAGGGCAATCGGCTCGAGCGTGACCTGCCACGGCGTCAGCGGATCGGCGGGTCCCGCTCCTGCCGGTGCGCCTGCGGACTCCAGCCAGCCGCTGCGCGCACCGGGGTGCGCATCCGTGTAAGGCACGTAGGGCTTCAGGTCGAGCACCGGCGTCCCGTCGACCATGTCGACGTCGCGAACGTGCAACGTGAGACCTTCCACACGCTCGAGGCGTACGGCGGACAGCCCGATGGGATTCGGACGGTGCGGGGAACGGGTGGAGAAGACCCCCTTCCGTCCGGTCGTGCTGCGCGGAGGCAGCACCTTGGGTCGCCACGAACGATTGAGGTGAAACCAGTAGATGACCCAGAGGAACTCCCAGTCCGCCAGGTCCTCGACAGCGTGCTCGAAGTCGTGCCCCGGAAACAGCTCGATGCGTCCCGGCACGCCCTGGGCCGCCCGAGGCTGCCGTGGGGCGTCGACTTTCTCCTTGAAGGCGGTCCGCACGACGCCGATGGGTTTCAGCTCGAGCGGTCGATCGCCATGCTTCCGGGCATTCATGACGCACAGCCTAGCAAGGCCGCGACGTTGCCGCGGTGCCCGTTCCCACATGCCCTGGCGATCCCGATCCGCGCACCCATGATTCCGCATGGCGCAATCCGCTAGACTTCGCCTCTCGTCATGAGTGCGGATCGTGCCGATGGGCGACTCGTTGCGGGACCAGTTGCTGAAGGCCGGCCTCGTCAGCGAGACGAAGGCGGCCGAGGTCGAGCGCCAGGAGAGCCGGGCGCGACATCGGCACGCGAAGTCGGGAGCCAAGCCGGCCGGCGACGGTTCGCGGCAACGCCCGGTCTCGACCGACCAGGCGGCCAAGGCCGCGAAGGACCGCGAGCTCAACCAGAAGCGGCAGTCGAGGCTCGAGGCGCGCGCCCGTTCCGCCGAAGTCAGGCAGCTGATAGAGCAGCATGCGCTGCCGCGCCCGGAGGGCGAGGAGTACTACAACTTCGTCGCCGGCAGGAAGATCCGCCGCATCGCCGTCGACGCCGCCCTGCTCGAGCAGCTGGCCCGCGGCACGGTATTCATCGTTCGCCACGAAGGTCGCAACGCGCTCGTGCCGGCCGAGATCGCCGAGCGGATCCGCGAGCGCGACGAGCACGCCGTGATTCCCTTCGGCGACGGATCGGGGGCGGCTCCCGCCGACGAGGACGACCCCTACAAGGACTTCGTCGTGCCCGACGACCTCCGCTGGTAGGTCGGCCGGCGGTTCGCTTGACATAAGAAGGCCGCCCAGAGCCGATCCCACATGCCCAGGGCAGGCACAATCCTGCCACCATGAACGAACCCGCCCGCCTTCACCAGCAGCTCGAGCGCGTCACATGGCTGCCTCGCCCGATCGACGAGGTCAGTCGCTTCTTCTCCGATCCCGCGAACCTCGAGCGGATCACGCCGCCGGAGCTTCGCTTCCGCATCCTCACGCCGCAGCCGATCGAACTCTGCAGAGGAGCGCTCATCGACTACCGGCTGGCACTGTTCGGTATCCCGTTCGCCTGGCGCACGGAGATCAGCTGCTGGGAGCTGCCGCACCGGTTCGTGGATCGCCAGGTCGAGGGCCCCTACCGTTTGTGGATCCACACGCACGAGTTCGCTGCGGAGCGCGGCGGCACTCGCATGCGCGACGACGTCAAGTACGTCCTGCCGCTGGGAAGGGTCGGCCTGATCGGCCGGCGGATCGTCGGCCGCCAGCTCGATCGCATCTTCGACTTCCGGGAGGCGGCCATCCAGCGCCTGCTGGCCTGACGTCGGCGGCCCGGCGGGAGTTCACCGATTGATTGTCGTCTCTCTGCGCGTCCAATGAGGGAACGACCCTTTCAGACGCCCGGGATACCAACATGGCGACCCGTTTCCTGCCTTCCGCCGCGGCCCCGGCTGCCGTCCTGCTAACTCTCGTACTCCCCCTCTTCACGGCTTGCGCCGGAGGCGGCGGCACCGGCGAGGGCGACGGCGAGTCGGACGGCGGCGGCAGCCAGGGCGGCGGCGGCGGCAGCGGCAGTTTCCCCGTGTCCTACAAGATCCTCGCCGCCAACGACCTGGGCATGCACTGCGTGGACAAGGACTTCTCGGTCTTCTCCATGCTGCCGCCCTTCAACGTGGTGAATGCCCAGGTGGTGCGCACCGACACCTCGGGCCGGCCAGCGCTGCTGGAGGACGGCGCGGTCACCCTCCGCTATTCCGCGACAGCCGATGCTGACGGCTCGACCAACAGCGAGAGCGTCGGCAAGACCAATTTCTGGCAGTACGCGAAGCAGCTCTACGGAGCGGATCTCTCGCCCGGCGAGGGGCTGAAGGGCCTGTACATGCCGGCAGAGGCCCCGGATCCCGCGCGGACTGCCTTCGAGTGGAACGGCGGAGCCGGGCTCTACAAGGCCGAGGGCGTCCCGATCCTCCCAGTGGACGACGCAGGTCGCATCAATCGATTTCCGCTCATGCGGGTCAGCGCCATCGACAACGCGAATGGCACGACGGTCGCCCATCTCGACGTCGTGCTGCCCGTGTCGGAGGAGACGACGTGCAGCGACTGCCACATCACCGGCGCAACTGCCGCCCGGGCGAACGGCATTGCGTGGTCGAGCGCAACGGACCTCGAGATCCAGTCGCGCGAGAACATCCTTCTGCTGCACGACTCCCGCACGGGCACGAGCCTCATGGCCTCGCGGCCGGTGTTGTGCGCGGGATGTCACTACTCGGCGGCGCTGGACCTCGCCGGGACGGGGCCGGCCGGCGCACAGGTGGGGCTGCCGACCATGTCCGCCGCCATGCACGCTTACCACCGGGACAAGATGGTCGACCCCAGCGGCGTCACCTTCGCCGACGACTGGGTCAGGCAGGGCGGCGTGCCGCCTTCGCCCGACCGCCAGAGCTGCTACCTCTGCCACCCGGGCCGGGATACGCGCTGCCTGCGCGGCGCGATGACGGACACGGTCAGCTGCCAGAATTGCCACGGTCGAATGGGCGCGGTCGGCGGCATCGCGTCGCTGGCGCCGGGCGGAAGCATCGACGGCAACAACGACGGCAGGCCGCGCCGCCCGTGGGTCGACTTGCCACGCTGTCAGTCCTGCCACACCGGCGACGCCGTCAGCCACCTGACGCTGGCGGACGCCTCGCTGATGTCCACCGACGGCTTCCGCACGCTGCTTGCATTCGATCCGGCCGATCCGGCCGCCTCGCCGCGCCGCGCCGCAGGGTCGCGGTTCGCCGAGAACAGCGGCCAGCTCTTCCGCTTCAGCAAGGGTCACGCCGGCATCGCCTGCGAGGGCTGCCACAACAGCACGCACGCGATCTGGCCGAACTCATCCGCGGGTGACAACGACAACGTCGCACCGCGTCAGCTGCAGGGTCACGCCGGAACGCTCGTCGAGTGCTCGGCGTGCCACGGCGCGGGCACGCTGCCGATGTCGCTCGGCGGTCCTCATGGCATGCACCCGGTAGCAGACTCGCGCTGGACGGGCGGCGGTCACGAGTCGCTCGCCGAGCGCGACCGCCAGGCCTGCGCTGCGTGCCACGGCGCGGACTTCCGCGGATCTCCGCTCTCGCGCACCGCCGCTGCACGCCAGTGGAGCAACTCGCGCACGGTCGCCGCGGGGGTCGAGGTCGGGTGCTACGACTGTCACAACGGGCCGGGCGGATAGCGACCAAGGTCTACGACGTGATGTGGGGCAACGCCGACGAACGGTTCGGGATACGCATGTCAGCGGACGTGCCCATGACGACGCGTGAGGGCACCTGCACCCGCGCGGACCGCTATGCGTCGCAAGCGGCGGACGAGGGCCGGCCTTATCGGCCCCTCATCCCCTGAATTGCCAGCCGACGAGCAGCAGCCCGACCGCCGCGATCCAGCTCCCGGCGACGCGGACCGCGATCCGGGCCGCCTGTGCCTGCACCGCGGCGGCCACCGCCGCGAGCAGGGCCACGACCACGAAGACCGCGCCGCCGATGCCGAGCAGCGCCAGGCCTTCCCGGTTCGCCGCGGCGATGCCCGCGCCGTTGAGCCAGCCGTGCAAAAGGCCCAGCGCGCCGGCGAGCGAGGTGACGACGGCGAGCGGCAGCCTCCGGTCCGCCGCCACCAGCAGGCCCAGCACCAGCGCCGAGAAGGCCGCCACCCACGCGCCCGCCGCTGCGGCGCCCGTGAGGAAACCCGCCAGGCCGCCGGCGAGCCACGCCGCCGGCAGCACGAACAGCGCGCGGCGACCGGCCCGTGGACCGCTCAGTCCAGCCAGCAGCGCCATGGCGATGACCGGCAGCAGATCCTCGAAGCTGACCAGGAAATGCGAGATGCCGTCATAGAGCGGCCCGAGCCCGGTGGTGACGAGGTGTGCCTCGGCCGCCGGCGCCCGCAGCGACAGTAACAGCCCGAACAGGGCCAGCCAGGTCCCGCGCAGGGTCTTCGCCGAGCTCATGCCAGCGCCCGCCACAGGAAATAGACACCGCCCGCCGCCACGCCCGCGCCGAGCCCGCGCAGGGCCGTCCGCCCGGCCGGCCAGCGGTGGATGACGCCGATACCGATGCCGGCGAGGTGCAGCAGGCCGGTCGCGACCACGAAGCCGATGCTGTAGGTCAGGCCGCTCTGGCCCTCCGGGAGCTCTGTCCCGTGCGCGTGACCGTGGAAGACGGCGAAGGCGGCCACCAGCAGCGCGGCGACGGCCAGCGGCGGCCGCCAGGACGTCGCCACCGCGAGACCGAGCGCCAGCGCCGACAGTGCGATCCCGGCTTCCACGCCCGGCAGCGGGATGCCGAGCAGGCCGAGGAACCCACCGAACGCCATGACCAGCGGGAAGGTTACCGGCAGGAGCCACAGCGCCGGTGCGCCGAGCTGCGCGCCCCACAGGCCGACCGCGATCATGGCGAGCACGTGGTCGAGCCCGGAGACCGGGTGCGCGAGTCCGGTCAGGAAGCCGGCGGCCTGTCCCTCCTGAACGTGCGCGAGCGCCGGCATCGCGGCCAGCGCCGACACCCCGGCGAAGAGGAAAGTCCGCGGATCCCGTGGCATCTTCACCATCATCGCACCGCCGCCAGCATTACCAACAGCCGCTGCAACGTCCAGTAGGCGCCGAGGGAGCCGACGGCGTAGGCCGGCAGCAGCTGGGCGAATCCCGGCCAGCGGATCTCCAGCGTCCGGAAGGACCGCTCCAGCATCACCACCAGCAGCACGAATGCGAGCTGTCCCGCCTCCACGCCGACGTTGAACATGAGCAGCGCAAACGGGATCTCGGCCTGCGGCAGCCCGGTGGTGGACAGGCCGCTGGCGAAGCCGAAGCCGTGCAGCAGGCCGAAGGCGAAGGCCACGACCCAGGGATTGCGGATGGTGAAGCTCGTCTCGCCGCGCCAGGCGCGCACCATCTCGGGCCCGAGGAACAGGATGCTGAGCGCGATCGCGACGTTGAGCGGCAGCGTCGGCGCGCTGACGTAGCCGAGCGTCGCGATTCCCAGCGTGATGCTGTGTGCGACCGTGAACGCGGTGATGGTCTTCACGAGCGCCCATCGGTCGGCGACGATCAGCAGCAGCCCGAGCACGAACAGCAGGTGGTCGACGCCCAGCAGGATGTGCTCGACGCCGAGGCGGAAGTAGTTCCAGGCCAGCTGTCCCCTGCTGGTGGTGCCGCCCAGCGCGACGGACGTGTTGACCGGCCGCAGCATGTGGCTCTCGAGGCGGCCGTCGGCGTGATGCACGCGCACCAGCACGTCGGTGATCGTGGTCTCGAGGCCCGCGATGGTCACGCTCTTGCCGGCCAGGCCGCCTTCGCAGCGCAGCGTTCCCCGCGAGATCAGGGCGCCGGGCGCGAGCTGCTGCCGGTCGCGGCTGACGAAACGGCACTCCTCCGGAAACACCGGCGCGATGCGGATCTCCACCTCGCCGCCGGAGGGCTGCTTCCACAGCATGGCGTAGCTGCCGTCCGTCTGCTCCCGCAGCTCCAGGAAGCCGGGGCGGACCTCGTGGGCGAACGCCGCGACGGGCGCCATCGCGGCCAGCCAGAGTGCCGCCAGGAGCAGTCGCCAACGCGCGCTCACCGCAGGACCTCCTTGCCGGCCTGCGAGGGCGGGACTTCGACGGTCACCGAGTACTTGCCGAGCAGCTCCTCGTACATCGCGGCCAGCTGATCGCGGCGCCGCTCGCTCAGCAACTCGCGCTCCACGTCGCGGCGGACCTCGTCGAGGGTCGCCGCACGGCCCGGCACCGACTCCCGCACCAGCACGAGGTGCAGGCCGTAGCCCGACTGGATCGGGCCCTGCCAGCTGCCCGGCGGCAGCTGCACGACCTGCGCGGCGAACTCGCTGCCGAACGATCGAGCGACCTCGTCCTCGCGGACGAGCGGCACTTCCGGCTCGAGCATGATCGAGTCGCCCAGGTCGTCCAGGGAGGCTTCCGGGCCGGCCTTCCTCAGCTGGCTCAGCAGCGCCAGCGCGCGCGCTGCGGGATCACCGCCGCGGGAGGGGTCTATGTAGACCTGCCGGAACGCCACCTGGGGCTCGAGACGAAAGGTCTGCGCATGGGCCTCCAGGTAGGCCTGCAGTTCCGCCTCCGTCGGCGGCGTCGCGCTGGCCGCGTCCTCCACCAGGAACTCGATCTTCTGGCGCATCCGGCGGCGGATGATCGTGTCGTCCCGGTCGAGGCCCATGGCGACCGCCTCGCGATAGGCGATCTCCTCGCGGACGTAGTCGTCCACCAGGCCCTTGATCTCGGCCTCGGTCGGCGGCCGCTGCCAGGTCTTCGTGAACGCGGTGGCAAGCTGCCGCACCTGCGCCTGGCTCACCGTGATGCGGTTGGACATCGGCCCGGTGTCGCCGCCCAGCCACTCGAACAGCACGAACAGGAGCACTCCCAGCAGCAGAAAATGCAGCAGCGGCTCGCGGAGCCAGCCGCGGAAGTGCGAAGCGCGCTGACGGTCCTTTGCTGGCGGGCTATCGGTCATCCGGGGTCTGGGCGAGGTAACCGGCAGCGCGGCAGTGTAGCGCAATGCTGTGCGCGGCGTACGGAGGCTGAAACGTCCCCCGGTGCGGCGGCCGGCCCCGCGGGCAGCGCGGCCGTGCCGCCATCGCGGTCGGCACCTGCACGCTGCGGCAATGGAGCCGGGTCGTCCTGCCCGGGAAGCGCTGGCGTCGGCCTTGCAGCGACCGCTCGGCTCGGTCAGGCTTGCGGGAAGGCTCGCTGCCGGTTCACCCGCCGAGCTCGATCATGCGGGACATGCGCATGCGCGATTCAGCCGGGCTTGCCGGCATCCTCACCACCCTGCTGCTCGCGGCAGGATGCGCGGATACACCCGCCAGGGATCCTCGCGGCCATGGGGCGAGCGTGCCAGAACCCGCGCTGCGCGCGCCCATCGCGGACCTCGCGCTTGCCATGGTCGGCGTGCCCTACCGTTACGGCGGTTCCGATCCTGACGAGGGCTTCGACTGCAGCGGCCTCGTCTACTACACGTACACCTCAAACGGCTATGCCGTGCCACGCACCTCGCGGGCACAGTTCGCCGTGGCGCGGCCGATCCCCCTGGCGGAGGCCGCCGCGGGGGACCTGGTCTTCTTTAAGGACGAGGCGAAGCTCTCGCACGTCGGCATCTACCTGGGCGACGGCCGGTTCGTGCACGCGCCCTCGAGCGGCGGCACTGTGCGCGTCGCGAAGCTCGACGCACCTTATTACCAGGAGCACCTGGTAGCGGTCGGACGCCTGCTTCCCTAGCGCCGGGAACTGGCATCCCATGGCTTGGTCTGGGCCGCGCCATTCCGGGTCGGCCGGAGGCGCAGCGGCGTGCCTGGGCGGTGACGTCCCGGCGCCGCGACGCCCTGATTGCCGCCCCGACCGGGTCCGGCAAGACGCTCGCGGCCTTCCTGTCGGCCATCAACGACCTCGTGGTCGAGGGCCTGACACAAGGACTCTCGGACGAGGTGCACGTCCTCTACGTGTCGCCGCTCAAGGCGCTCTCGAACGACATCCAGAAGAACCTGCAGGAGCCGCTGGCCGGCATCCGCGAGCAGCTGCTCGAGCGGGGCCTGCCCGACGTACCCGTGCGGGATGCGGTGCGCACCGGCGACACGCCGGCGGCGGAGCGCAACCGGATGCGCCGCGCGCCGCCGCACATTCTGGTCACGACGCCGGAGTCGCTCTTCATCCTGCTGACCTCCGAATCCGGCCGCGCGATGCTCGCGAGCGTGCGCAGCGTGATCGTTGACGAGCTGCACTCGGTCGCCGGCAACAAGC
>LJNS01000016.1 GCA_001303245.1 Gammaproteobacteria bacterium SG8_30 | reverse complement strand
TCGTCGTCCTGAAGCGCCAGGGCCGCGAGGTGCCGATTCCCTACGGCCCCTACCTCGCCGGCGCGGGCTGGATCGCCATGCTCTGGGGACCGCAAATCGTGGGCGGCTATCTTTCCGTTTCCGGACTGCGCTGAGCCGGCCATGCCGAACCGACCGCTGCGCATCGGGCTCACCGGCGGCATCGCGAGCGGCAAGTCCGTAGTGGCCGAGCTGTTCGCCTCGCGCGGCGTACCTGTCATCGACACGGACCGGATCGCGCGCCAGGTCGTGGAACCCGGCGAGCCTGCGCTGGCGCAAGTCGTGGAGTCATTCGGTGACGGCATCCTCGACGAGGCCGGCCGCCTCGACCGGCGCGCGCTGCGCGAGCGCGTCTTCGCCGACCCGGCGGACCGCCGCCGCCTCGAGGACATCCTGCACCCCGCAATCATGGCTGCGCTCGAGCGGCAATGCGCGGCGGCGGGCGGCGAGTACCAGGTGCTCGTCATCCCGCTGCTGGTCGAGGGCGGCAGGTCGGATGCGGTGGACCGCGTGCTCGTGGTCGACTGCCCCGTCGAGACGCAGCTCGCGCGCCTGCGCACGCGCGACGACGAGACCGAGGCCGGTGCGCGCGCTATCCTCGCGGCCCAGGCGAGCCGCGAGCAGCGGCTAGCCGCGGCGGACGACGTGATCGTGAACGACGGCAGCCTCGAGGTGCTCGAACGTCGCGTGGCGGAACTCGACGCCCAGTACCGGGAACGGGCCGCCCGGCGCACCTGATCGACGACGAAACCCCGCCCCTCGGCGGCGCCGAGGTTTACGGGCCCGGACCCCTGCCGCAGAATAGCTGGATGTTCGAGCCCGCAGAGGCCCCCGAAGCGGCCGCGGAGCCGGTCGTCTACGAGCAGCCGCTCAACGAGCGGATGCGCGTGTTCCTGCGCCTCGAGTTCCTCTGGAACCAGGCGACCTATCACACGACCTCCCCGAGCCCCTGGGCCAGCCGCTCCTCCGTCGGCAGCCTGCTGGAAATCCTGGCCATCACCGCGCGCGGCGACCCGCGCGGCGACGTACTCAAGGAGCTGGAGCGCCAGATGGGCCTGCTGCGCGACTACCAGAACCGCCCGGGCGTCGACGGCGCGCGGCTGCGCGCGGTGCTCGCAACGCTGGTGCGCCGCCGCGAAGAGCTGACCAGCACCGGCGGCAATTTCCTGCAGCCGCTGCGCGACTCCGAGTTCCTGAACTCGGTCAAGCACCGCAGCGCGATCCCGGGCGGCACCTGCGAGTTCGACCTGCCCGACTATTTCCACTGGCTGAACCGCCCCGCCGAGGAACGCGAGCGCGACCTGGAGCAGTGGATGGGTCGCATCCGGCCCTTGTGCGAAAGCGTATCGGAGCTCCTCTGGATCACGCGCGAGAACGCCCGCCCCCGCAAGGAAGTGGCCAAGGGCGGCGTCTACCAGATCGTGTTCGAGCGGGAGCAGCCCATCCAGCTGCTGCGGCTCGAGCTGCCGGGCGGCTCGACGCTCTTCCCCGAGGTCAGCGGCAGCCACTATCGCTGCAGCGTGCGCTTCCTCGAGTGGCACGGCGTCAGCAAGCGTCCGGCGCAGGCCCAGGACGACGTGTCCTTCATCCTGACCTGCTGCAGCTGACGTGAAGGGGCGCAGCGTGAAGTGCCCCGGCTGCGGGCGCGAGATCGAATGGTCGACGACGAACCGCTGGCGTCCGTTCTGCAGCGAACGCTGCAAGCTCATCGACCTCGGCGCCTGGATCGCGGAGGACCACGCCATCCCGGGCGAGCCCGTGCTCGAGGCGCCGGAAGTCGCCGCTCCCGCGCCGTCGCGGCGCCACCACCACTGAGCATCGCCCGATGAATCCCGACTTCTGGCACGACCGCTGGCGCGAAGGGCAGATCGGCTTCCACCAGCCCGACTATCACCCCGCACTCCTCCGCCACTGGCCGCGGCTCGGCGTCCCGCCGCACGGGCGCGTCTTCGTGCCGCTCTGCGGACGCAGCCTCGACATGATCTGGCTGGCACGGCAGGGCCACGGCGTCGTCGGGGTCGAGTTGAGCCCGATCGCGATCGACGGCTTCTTCCACCACGAGGGACTGACGCCCTCGGTGACGGAGATCGGCCGTCTGCGGCGCCACGCGGCAGGCCATTACGAGCTGCTCGAGGGCGACTTCTTCGAGACCTCCCCGGCGATGCTGGGACACATCGAGGGCTGGTACGACCGCGCCGCGCTGGTCGCGCTGCCCCGCGCGATGCGCCGCGACTACGTGCGCCGCCTCGACCTGCTCGTTCCTGGTGACGTGCCCGGCCTGCTGATCACGCTCGACTACCCCCAGCAGCAGATGGACGGCCCGCCCTTCTCGGTCACGGGGGAGGAGGTGCTCGCGCTGCTCGACGAAGCCTTCGAGGTCACCGAACTCGAATCCCGCGACGTGCTCGGGGAAAACCCACGCTTCGCGGAGCGCGGGCTCGACCGCCTGACGGAGACAGTATTCCGGCTCGTGCGCCGATGAGCCGGGGCGCCACCGGGACGGCAGGCACGTCGGTCCACCTGCCCCGCGACTGCCGCCGGTGGGTCGTGGCGTCCCGCCCCGACCCGGACGTGCGCGAGCAGAACTTCCGGCTGGAGACCGTGCCGGTGCCGGAGCCGGGACCCGGCGAGTTCCTCGTCCGTACCCTGTATCTCTCCGTGGCACCGGTCATGCGCATGTACATGATCGACGGGGCGGGCATCGAGAAGCCGCTCGAGATCGGCGACACGATGCTCGGGCGCGGCGTCGGCGAGGTCGTCGGCTCGCGCCACCCCGGCTACGCCGTGGGCGACATCGTGCAGGGCAAGCTAGGCTGGCAGGAGTACGCGCTGAGCGACGGCTCGCCCTGGAGCATGATGTACAAGGTCGGGCAGCGGCTCGTGCCGTTCTCCACCGCCCTTGGCGTCCTCGGCATGACGGGATTTACGGCCTACCTGGGCCTCACCGAGATCGCCCGTCTCCAGGTCGGCGAGACCGTGCTGGTTTCGGGCGCGGCCGGCGGCGTCGGCTCCAGCTGCGGCTTCGTCGCCCGCAACCTCGGCTGCCGCGTCGTGGGCATTGCGGGCAGCGAGGAGAAGTGCCGGCTGCTGGTGGAAAGGCTCGGCTACGACGCCGCGATCAACTACCGGGCCGAGGACGTCGGCGAGCGCATCGGCGCGCTGTGCCGGGCTGGCGTCGACGTGTTCTTCGACAACGTCGGCGGCGAGATCCTCGACGCGGCGCTCGCCCACATCAACCGCTATGCCCGCGTCGTGCTCTGCGGGCGCATCTCGCAGTACCTGAAGTCGGACGAGGAGATGTACTGCCTGCGGAACTGGTGGCGCGTGGGCAAGCAGCGGGCCTCGATGCAGGGGTTCTTCATCTACGACCTGCAGGAGCGCTTCGGGGCGGCCGAGCGGCAGATGGCCGAGTGGATCGCGGCCGGCCGCATGGGCTACCACGAGGACGTGCTCGAGGGCATCGAGCAGATGCCACGCGCGCTCATGCGCCTGTACGAGGGCGCCAACGTCGGCAAGCAGCTCGTCCGCATAGCCGCGGCCGTCACCACCGAAGAGCCGGGACGAGGCTGACTCGGCTTCCGCCGAGCCTCGCGTCAGTGCCGGGCGGCACGCGCTTCGCGCCCGGTGCCTGCGGACTCGCCGGCCGACGTGTCGCCGCCCTAGGCCGAGTTCGCCTCGTCGAAGGCCTCGATTGGCATGGGCGGCGCCGTCTGGAAGATCAACGCCTTCTTGCGGAAGAAGCGCGTGAAGCCCCCCGGCCCCATCCTCGAGCCGCCCATCCCCGAGCACTTGAACGAGTTCTTCTCGCACTCGTGCATGACGCCCGTGAGCGCGCCGTCGTTGATGCTGATGCCACCCGCGTCGATCCGCCGGCCGATGGCCTCGGCCTCCTCGGCCGTGCCCGCGATCACCGCAGCCGAGAGCCCGTAGAGGCCGTCGTTGGCGAGGCGGACGGCCTCGTCCGCGTCGCGGTACTTCATGATCGGCATGACCGGCCCGAAGGTCTCCTCCTGCATCACCTTCATGTCCTGCGTGACGTCGACGAGCACCGTCGGGCGCAGCCACTTGCCGCCATGGTCCTCGACCGTGCCGCCCGTCAGGACGCGTGCCCCGCGTGCGGCGGCGTCGTCGATCTGCTCCTGCACGATCTCCGCCTGCCGGCCCCAGATGAACGGCCCGAGTTCGCCCTTGTGCGGATCGGGCCAGCTGATGCCCACGCGGGAAGCCTTTTCGACCAGCTTCCCGACGAAGGCGTCGTAGACGGACTCGTGCACGTAGACCCGCTCGAGCGACTGGCAGGCCTGCCCGGTGCCAAGCGTCGAGGCGCGCAGCACGATCGTCGCGGCCCGGTCCGGATCCGCCGAGCCGGTGACGACGACCGGATCCTTGCCGCCGAGCTCGAGGAAGGCCGGGATGAACGCCCTGGCAGCCGATTCGGCGACCAGCCGACCCGTGCGGACGCTGCCCGTGAAGCACACGGCATCGACGAGCGGGACCATCGCCGCGCCCGTTTCGCCTGCGCCCGCGCGAACCTGCAGCACCGCGGCCAGCTCCGGGACGTCCTCGATCGCGGGCCGGACGGCGTCGGCGAAGCGCGGCGTGATCTCGCTCGGCTTGATCAGCACGGCGCAGCCGGCGAGCAGCGCCGGGATCGCGTCGATGAAGGCCAGCACCATTGGGAAGTTCCACGGGCTGATCACGCCGATGAGCGGATAGGGCACCCACTGGTTGCGAAAGTGGATGCTCGGCACCTGCGTGGAGCGTCCCTCCGCCTCGTGCAGCAGGCCCGGCGCCTGCGCGCACCAGCGGTCGATGGCACTCATGGTGGAGGCCACTTCGCTGGCCGCCATCAGGAAGCGTCCGGTGTCGGTCGCGAGCGCGCGGACGATGTCCGGGCCGTGTCCCTCGAGCGCGGCCCTGAATCGCTGCAGCGCCCCGATTCGCGCCTCGATCCCGGCGTCCCGCCACGCGGGCTGCGCCGCGCGCAGCCTCATGCACAGCGCCTCGAGCTCCGCGGCCGAGGGCGGCGTGAAGCGATAGTCGACCGCGCCGGTCCGCGGGTTGGTGACGTCGATGGCCTTCATGACGAGCTCTCCCTGGACGCGGGCGACGAGTCTCAGGTGTCCGCCGCGGGCGGCCCCAGCGCGCAGCCGTGCGCGCCCCAGCCGCGAACCTCGTCCAGGGCGCCCTCGTCCGGAAACCAGCCGACGTAGGCGGGCACGCCGAGGCCGGCGAGAATTCCGCAGACCTGCTTCTCGTCCACCGTCTCGCCGCCGGGCGCGAGCACCAGGAATTGCGTTCCCGCCGCGACCGCGGCCGACGCCGCCGCCGGCGTCGGGCAGACCTCGCCCACCAGGAAGGAGCCGGAGGGATCGACGGACAGGCGCGCACGGCCCTTGAGCAGCATGCCGTCCGCGCCCGAGCCGGCGGCGGCCAAGGCCACCTCGATGCCTTCGCCGACGACGATGACCTTGTGGCCGCGGCGGCGCGCCCCGCGCACCGCCTCGCGCGCGTCCTCGCCGGACGGCGCGCAGTCGCCGGGCGACCAGAACAGCACGCGCGGCTCGTCCCGACCGGCGGCCTTCCGAAGCCCTTCGAGCCCCTCGGCAGCGACGGCGACCTGCGGCAGGCGCAGCGCAGTGATGATCGGCCGGTCGGCCTCGAGGAGGTTGAAGGTGTGCAGGTTGTCCGGCTTCACCCACTCGAGCGCCTGCGCGTCGAGGTTGCGCGGCTGCCCGCGATAGGACGTGACCCGCCAGACGTCGAGCAGCACGCGGCGATCCGGGTAGTCGTGGTGCAACCGGATCAGCGGCTCGGCGTGCTCGAGCTCGATGCCGAGTTCCTCGGCGAGCTCGCGCGCGAGGCCGTCCAGGGGCGACTCACGCTCATCGAGCTTGCCCCCGGGAAACTCCCACCGGCCCGCCATGTGCTTGCCGACCGGCCGCTGCGCCAGCAGCACCCGGCCGTCGTCATCGAACAGCGCGCCCGCCACCACGTGCAATTCCGTCCGACCGCGCGCCATCGCCACTCCCTGCGAGTCCCTCTTGGATCAGCCGCCTGCCTGTTGCTGCAGCGCTCCGTGGCAGTGCTTGTACTTCTTGCCGGAGCCGCAGGGACAGGGCTCGTTGCGGCCGATCTTGCGCTCCTCCCGCACGAACGGCGCCGCCGGCTCGGCCGCCGGCCGCGGCGGCGGCCCTCCCCCCGGCAAGGCCGCCGGCCCGGGACCCGGCCGCTGACCCGGGCCAGGCACGGCGCCCGGCGCACCCGCCGGCTCGCCCTCCGCCTGGGCGGCGATCGATGGCGGCGCGGCATGCAACGCCTGCATCTGCCGCTGCAGCCGGAGCTGCCGCTCGTGCTGCTCGCGCTCGATCTCCTCCTCGGTGCGGACCTGCAGGCGCTGCAGCAGCACGACGGTGTCCCGCTTGATGCGGTCGAGCATCGTGGAGAAGAGCTCGAAGGCCTCGCGCTTGTACTCCTGCTTCGGGTTCTTCTGGGCGTAGGCGCGCAGGTAGATGCCCTGGCGCAGGTAGTCCATGGCGGCGAGGTGCTCGCGCCAGTGGCCGTCGAGCTGCTGCAGCATCACGGCCTTCTCGAGGTGGCGCATGATCGGCGCGCCGACGTGCTCGACCTTGGCCTCGTAGACGCCCTCGATGGCGCCGAGCACGTGCTCCGAGATCTGCGGGTTCTGCCGGCCGGAGTCCTCCTCGGTCCAGGCCTTCAGCGGTACCTGGACGCCGAAGTCGCGCTCGATCTCCTTCTCGAGGCCCTCGAGGTCCCACTGCTCCTCGACGCTCTCCGGCGGCACGTGGGCGTCGACGATGCCCTGCACGACCTCGGCGCGCAGGCCGCGGATCACGTCCGCCATGTCCTCGGCCGACATGATCTCCGTGCGCTGCTGGTAGATGACCTTGCGCTGGTCGTTGGCGACGTCGTCGTACTCGAGCAGGTTCTTGCGCGCGTCGAAGTTGTGCGCCTCGACCTTGCGCTGGGCCCGCTCGATCTGGCGCGTGAGCATGCGGCTCTCGATGACTTCGCCCTCGCGCATGCCGACCGTCTTCAGCATCGACTTGGTGCGGTTCGGGTCGCCGAAGATCCGCATCAGGTTGTCCTCGAGGGACAGGTAGAAGCGGCTCGAGCCCGGATCACCCTGGCGGCCGGACCGGCCGCGCAGCTGGTTGTCGATGCGCCGCGACTCGTGTCGCTCGGTGCCGATGATGTGCAGGCCTCCCGCCTGCACGACGGTGTCGTGCAGCTGCTGCCACTCAGAGCGCAGCTGCGCGACGCGCGCCTCCCGTCCGGCCTCCTCGGGCCCCTCCTCGGCGCGGACGTGCTCGACCTGCTTCTCGACGTTGCCGCCGAGCACGATGTCCGTGCCGCGTCCCGCCATGTTGGTGGCGATGGTCACGGTGCCGGGCCTGCCTGCCTGCGCGATGACCTGGGCCTCGCGCTCGTGCTGCTTGGCGTTGAGAACCTGGTGGGCGATCTTCTCCTTGGCCAGCTGCGTCGACAGCAGTTCCGAGGTCTCGATCGAGGTGGTGCCGACCAGCACCGGCTGCTGGCGCTTCATGCAGTCGCGGATGTCCTCGAGGATCGCCTCGAACTTGTCCTGCTGCGTCAGGTACACGAGGTCCGACATGTCGTTGCGGACCATGGGCCGGTGGGTCGGGATCACCACGACCTCGAGGCCGTAGATCTGCTGGAACTCGAAGGCCTCGGTGTCCGCCGTGCCCGTCATGCCGGCGAGCTTCGAGTACAGCCGGAAGTAATTCTGGAAGGTGATCGACGCGATGGTCTGGTTTTCCTCGCGGATCCGCACCTTCTCCTTGGCCTCGATCGCCTGGTGCAGCCCGTCCGACCACCGGCGCCCGGGCATCGTGCGGCCGGTGAACTCGTCGACGATGATCACCTCGCCGTTGCGGACGATGTACTCCACGTCCTTGCGGTACAGCGCGTGCGCACGCAGCGCCGCGTTGAGGTGGTGCATCAGCCGGATGCTGGCCGCGTCGTAGAGGCTCTCGCCTTCCTTGAGCAGACCCGCCTCCTGCAGCAGCTGCTCGGCCTTCTCGAAGCCGGCCTCGGACAGGTGGACCTGGCGGCTCTTCTCGTCCGCCCAGAAGTCGCCCTCGCCCTCCTCCTCGGCCTGGCGCCGGAAGCGCGGCACGAGCTCGTTGATCTTCTGGTAGAGCTCGGTGCTCTCCTCGGCCGGGCCGGAGATGATCAGCGGCGTGCGCGCCTCGTCGATCAGGATCGAGTCGACCTCGTCGACGATGGCGTAGTTCGTGCCCCGCTGCACGCGGTCCTCGAGCCGGAAGGCGAGGTTGTCGCGCAGGTAGTCGAAGCCGAACTCGTTGTTGGTGCCGTAGGTCACGTCGCAGCCGTAGGCCTCGCGCTTCTCGGCGGGCGTCTGGCCGCTCTTGATGACGCCGACGGTCAGGCCGAGGAAGCGGTAGACCGGCCCCATCCAGTCGGCGTCGCGCTGGGCGAGGTACTCGTTGACCGTGACGACGTGCACGCCCTTGCCGGTCAGCGCGTTCAGGTAGACGGGCAACGTCGCAACGAGGGTCTTGCCCTCGCCCGTGCGCATCTCTGAGATCTTGCCCTGGTGAAGGGCGATGCCGCCGACAAGCTGGACGTCGAAAGGCCTCAGGCCGATGGTGCGGCGCGCCGCCTCGCGGACCGTGGCGAAGGCCTCGGGCAGCAGGTCGTCGAGGGACGAGCCGGCCGAGAGGCGCTCCCTGAACCGCTCCGTCTGGGCGCGCAGTTCCTCTTCCGACAGGGCATCGAGCCGCTCCGCGTGGCCGTTGGCCTTGTCCACGTAGCGGCCGTATTCGCGCAGCAGCCGCTGGTTGCGGCTGCCGAAAAGCTTGGTGAAGATCTTCAGCAAGGGAGTCGATCCTCCGGCGTCCCGCGGGCGGCAACCGCGATCCCCGCGTGGTGCGGGGTAAAAACCCGATATTGTACGGGCTTTGGGGACAACTGCGCCGGAATCAAGTTCCGGATCAGCGGCCGACGAAGGACATCGGGTTCACGGGCCGGCCGTCGCGCAGCACCTCGAAGTGCACGTGAGGACCCGTGGAGCGCCCGGTGGAGCCCATGAGCGCGATCGCATCGCCGCGGCGGACCGTCTGCCCCGGCTGGACGAGCACGGAGGCATTGTGGGCATAGCGCGTCACGTAGCCCCCGCCGTGCGTGATTTCGATCAGCTTGCCGTAGCCTTTGTCGCGGCCGGCGTAGCTCACTACACCGTCCGCCACGGCCAGCACCCGCGTGCCCGGGGCCCCGGCGAAGTCGAGCCCCGCGTGGAAGGCCGACTCGCCCGTGAAGGGATCCGCCCGCTGGCCG
Organism: Gammaproteobacteria bacterium SG8_30; assembly: GCA_001303245.1. Taxonomy (GTDB): domain Bacteria; phylum Pseudomonadota; class Gammaproteobacteria; order Steroidobacterales; family Steroidobacteraceae; genus SG8-30. The sequence continues at coordinate 38,418 of LJNS01000016.1, read as the reverse complement.
AAGAAGGACGAGATGTAGCCGGATTCGACGGGCCGTCCGCCCGGAACCAGCTGCCGGGCCAGTTCCCGCGACAGGATCAGGGTCTCGAGCGCCGCGAGCTGCCGGCTGCGGTCGCCGATCGTGGCGTCGAGGGAGGCAAGGAGGTCGTCGAGGGTGGGAACGGTCGGCCCCTCGCCCACGAACGCCTCGACCTCGGGGCCGCCGATCGCCGGGGCTGCGTCGAAATCGAACTCGCCGCGATCGAGGTTGGCCACCTCGGTGAGTCGCTTGCCCAGCGCGTCGAGGCGGATCAGTCGCGCGTGCATCTGCCCCACCCGGGCGGCGAGCGCACTCACCTGCTCGTCCGCCATGCGGCGTGCCTCGGCAATTGTCTCGCGCTGTTCGGCGAGGCCTGCGGAAAGCTCCTCCAGACGACCGATCGAGGACTTCTCGGCCTCGTTCCAGCCGACTACCGTCCCGGCAAGAAAGGCAGCGGCCACGAGTATCAGCGAGGTTCCTGCAAGCAGGGCTGCGGTGCGGGGCCGCGACAGGTCCACCCGCGCGAGGCGCCTGGTCAGTCGAGTCGAGTTGATGCCCATGGGCAGGCCCTCTTCAGCACGAGCTTGTGTTCCCTGAAGGCCTGACGAGCGGTCGCCCCGGTTGGACGGGACGCGGAGGACATCCTTGCCTTAACCTTCACCCTGCTCGCCACGGCGAGATGCCGACATCCCCGGCGGGCTGTCGGTATCCCCTGTTTTCTGGTTCGTCGGCGAGGGCAAAATGCCAAAAATTCCCTTTTCGTTCAAGCACTTTTGTTTTCCGGGCAGGGCTGGGTCGCCGTGAAGCGGGAAAAACCTACCTCGGTCAGTGACTTGCTGGGCGGCGCCGGCGGCGTGCTCGGCAAGCTGCGGCAGGGATCGGCTGCCGCCGACCGGACGCTGCAGACGGTCCGCCGGGGCCTGCCGCCGGAGCTGGCGGGCGAGGTGTGGGGTGCCTCGGTGCGGTCGGGCCAGCTCACGTTGCTCGTGACCTCGGCAGCGTGGGCCACCCGGATACGCTTCCACGCGCCCGCGCTGCGGCAAGCGGCGACGCGTGAGCTGGGCATCGAGCTGGATCGGGTCGTGACGCGGGTGCGGCCGAGGGGGGCAGTCGGTCGTGAGTCGTGAGTCGTGAGTCGTGAGTCGTGAGTCGTGAGGAGGGTATGGCAGCTCCGTCAGGACAAGCAGCTCATCCCGCGGCGGCGGCCGCCTCGACGTAGGAAATCGGCGCGGGAGCCGCCTGCTCCTCGAACGTCACCTCCTCCCAGGCGGAAGCGTCCGCGAGCAGCGTCCGCAACAGCTTGTTGTTGAGTCCATGACCCGACTTGAACCCGGTGAACTCGCCGATCAGGCTGTGGCCCAGCAGGTACAGGTCACCGATGGCGTCCAGGATCTTGTGCTTGACGAACTCGTCCTCGTAGCGGAGGCCGTCCTCGTTGAGGACCCGGTAGTCGTCGAGGACGATGGCGTTGTCGAATGTCCCGCCGAGCGCGAGATTGCGCGAGCGCAGGTACTCGAGGTCCCGCATGAAACCGAAGGTCCTCGCCCGGCTGATCTCGCGCAGGAACGCCGTGGTCGAGAAGTCGACGCTCGCCCGGCGGCTGTGCCTGTGGAACGTCGGGTGCTCGAACTCGATCTCGAAGTTCACGCGGAAGCCCTCGTAGGGATCGAACCGTGCCCACTTGTCGCCGTCCTGCACCACCACCGGCTTGCGGATGCGCACGAAGCGCTTCGCAACCCGCTGCTCCTCGATGCCCGCAGACTGGACGAGAAAGACGAACGGGCCGGCGCTGCCGTCCATGATCGGCACTTCCGGGCCCGAGAGCTCGATGAACGCGTTGTCGATGCCGAGACCGGCCAGGGCGGACAGGAGGTGCTCCACCGTCGATACGCTGTCCCGGCCGCGGGCGAGCGTCGTGCCGAGCATGGTGTCGGTGACGTTCGTCGCCCGGGCGGGAATGTCGACCGGCTCGGCGAGATCCGTGCGACGAAAGACGATGCCCACGTTCTCGGGCGCGGGTCTCAGGACCAGCAGCACCTTCTTGCCCGTGTGCAACCCCACTCCGCTTGCGCGGATGGAATTCTTGAGAGTCCGTTGCTTCAACCTGGCGTCCTTTGTGGCGCACCCCGCGCGGGCCGGGCTCGTCCAACTGTCGGACGCGGCGTCGGCACGACCGTTTAGGTTAGCACAGGGCGGGGTCCCCGTCCCGGCTGGCCAGCGGAGGAGAGGCCAACCGGGACGGAGGCGCTTCTGACCGGTGCCCCGACGAGGACGATCCTTGCGGAGGCGAGTCGTCCGGCCCCCACGGACCGGGCGGGGATCGCCTCCGGACAGCCCGCGCCGCCCGGAGCTGCGCCCTCGCGTGGCGCATTCCGTCCGGGCCCCGGTCCCGCCGCAGCACCGGTTCAGTCCGCCTGCCGCCGCAGGAACGCCGGAATGTCGAGGATCTCCTCGTCCGGAATTCCGGGCCGCAGGCCGTCGCCCACCGCGCGCTGCCGGGTCCGCCCGGCCGACGGGGTGTCGAAGCGGCTGTAGTCGGGGGCGCCGGCAGTGCTCCGGCCACCCACGACGGCCACGTCGGGCCTGCGGCGCGCCTGGCTCGCCGCGGCCGGCTGCTGGGTCGCCGGGGGCGCCTCCACGCGCGCGTGCGGACGATTCAGGCCCGTGGCGACGACGGTTACCCGGATCTCGCCCTCCAGCTCCGGCTCGATGACGGTACCGACCACGACCGTCGCGTCGTCCGCAGCGAACTGCTTGACCGTGGTCCCTACCTCCTCGAACTCGCCGATCGCCAGGTCGAGGCCGGAAGTGATATTGACCAGGATGCCCTGCGCTCCGGCGAGGTCGATGTCCTCGAGCAGCGGGCTCGAGACCGCCATCTCGGCGGCGACCCGGGCGCGGCTCTCGCCAGTACCGTAGCCCGTTCCCATCATCGCGACGCCGGTCTCCTGCATGACGGTGCGGACGTCGGCGAAGTCGACGTTGATCAGACCCGGGCGGGTGATGAGTTCGGCGATGCCCTGTACCGCGCCCTGCAGCACGTCGTTCGCCTGGCGGAAGGCATCGAGCAGCGTGGTCGAGCCCCCGAGCACCGAGAGCAGCTTCTGGTTGGGGATCGTGATCAGCGAGTCGACGTACTTGGCGAGCTCCGCGATGCCGTTGTCGGCGATGGTGGACCGCTTGACGCCCTCCATCGCGAACGGCCTTGTCACGACGGCGACGGTCAGGATGTTGAGTTCCCTGGCGATCTGAGCCACGACCGGCGCGGCACCCGTCCCGGTGCCGCCGCCCATTCCGGCGGTCACGAACAGCATATCGCAGCCCTCGATGAGCTCGATGATGCGGTCGCGATCCTCCATCGCGGCCTGGCGCCCGACCTCGGGGTTGGCGCCTGCGCCGAGTCCCTTGGTGATGTTGCAGCCGATCTGCAGCGCCGTCTTCACCTTGGAGTGCTTGAGCGCCTGCGCGTCGGTATTGACGCAGATGAAGTCGACGCCCTCGATCCCGCTCTGGGACATGTGCGAGACGGCGTTGCCCCCGCCGCCGCCGACCCCGAGCACCTTGATGACAGCGCTCTGGCTGTACGAGTCCATCAGTTCGAACATATGGTCATCTCCTCCGCGGTTGACCGTGCTTCGTTGCGGGGCGCGAGCCCCCGTCCTTTCCTGCCCTCAGAAGTAGCCCTGGAACCACGACTTCATGCGGTCCACGACCGTCTTCATTCCATCGCCCACGACCTTGGCCGGCGCGTGCTGCATCGCGTTCGCCCTGCCGTAGATCAGCAGTCCCGTCCCGGTCGCGTGGATCGGATTGCGCACGACGTCGGCGAGTCCGGTCACGCCGTGCGGCACGCCGAGGCGCACCGGCATGTGGAAGATTTCCTCGGCCAGCTCGACCGCACCTTCCATCTTGGCGCTGCCACCCGTGAGCACGACGCCGGCGGCGATCGCCTCCTCGAACCCCGACCGGCGCAGTTCGTCCCGGATCAGCGTGAACAGCTCCTCGTAGCGCGGCTCGACGATCTCGGCGAGCGTCTGTCTCGCTAGTCGCCGCGGCGGGCGGTCACCGACGCTCGGCACCTCGATGGTCTCGTCGGGGTTCGCCAACTGCGACAGCGCGCAGGCGTAGCGGATCTTGATCTCCTCGGCGTACGGCGTCGGAGTGCGCATCGACACCGCGATGTCGTTGGTGACCTGGTCGCCGGCGATCGGAATCACCGCGGTATGGCGAATCGCTCCGCCCGAGAAGACCGCGATGTCGGTGGTCCCGCCGCCGACGTCGACCAGGCAGGCGCCGAGCTCCTTCTCGTCCTCGGTCAGCACCGCGAAGCTGGAGGCGAGCTGCTCGAGCACGATGTCCTCGACCTCGAGCCCGCAGCGCTGCACGCACTTGACGATGTTCTGTGCGGCACTGTCCGCGCCCGTCACGATGTGCACGCGCGCCTCGAGGCGCACGCCCGACATGCTGATCGGCTCGCGGATGCCCTCCTGGCCGTCGATGATGAATTCCTGCGGCAGAACGTGCAGGATCTTCTGGTCCGCCGGAATGGCGACCGCCTGCGCGGCGTCCATGACGCGCGCCACATCGCCGCTCGTGACCTCCTTGTCCTTGATGGCCACGATGCCGTGGGAATTGAGGCTGCGAACGTGGCTGCCCGCGATCCCGGTGTAGACGGAGCGGATCTCCACGCCGGCCATCAGCTCGGCCTCCTCGACCGCGCGCTGGATGGACTGCACCGTGGAGTCGATGTTGACGACCACGCCCTTCTTGAGGCCCCGGGAAGGATGCGAGCCGAGGCCGATCACCTCGAGCGTGCCGTCGGCGTGCATCTCGCCCACCATGGCGACGACCTTCGACGTGCCGATGTCGAGCCCGACGATCAGGCTGCGATCCGTGCGCTTAGGCATCTTTGTCCGGGTCTCCAGGCTGTGGCGTGGTGGCGGCGGCGCGGTCCGGAGCGGGGTCCACGCCCGGCCGCCACCCGATCGAGAATCCGTTGGAGTAGCGCATGTCGACGTGCGCGATGTCGGCTGCGCGGCCCGCGATCACCTGCGAGGCGACGCGGATGAAGCGGTCCATGCGCAGGTCGACGCTGTTGCGACCGAGCCGCACGGTCACGCCGTTGGTCAGGTCCATCTCCCAGGCGCCGCGCGGGTCGAGACGCAGCGCGGCCAGCCGCAGGCCCTGGTCGAGCAGCCGTCCCTGGATGGCCAGATAGCGCTGCGCGACCAGCGTCTCCGTTCCGGGCGGACCGTCCAGCCGAGGCAGCTCGGGCGGCGGGTGGCGGGCTCCGGTGACGAACAGCTCGCCGCGGGTATTGAGCAGGCCGTCGTCCCCCCAGCGGGCCGCCGGCAGCTGCTCGACCACCTCGACGGCGATGGCGTCGGGCCAGCGACGCTGCACGCGGGCCCGGTCGACCCACGCAAGCGCCTCGATCGCCTCGCGCAGCTCGTCCAGGTTCGCGGTCACGAAGCCGCCGCGCAGGCGCGCGCGCAGCAGCTGTTCGACCTCCACGGTGGCGACGCGCTGGAACGACCCTTCCAGCACGACACGCCGCACGGGCTGGTCGAGTCCGGCGGCGACCAGCCAGGCGAGCGCCGCCACCGAAGCCAGCGCCGCAGCCCAGCGCAAGAGCGCGGCCCAGTCGATCGACGGCAACTCCGGCCGGCGGCGGCTCGCCTTGCGGCGTCGGTTCTTCCTGCGCAGGAGGCTCATGTTCACCGGTTCCTCAGGCGGTCTCGCGCGCGAAGCTCGTCTCGAGCACGCGCCAGACCAGCTCCTCGAAGTCGATACCGACCGCGCGCGCCGACATGGGCACGAGGCTGTGGCCCGTCATGCCCGGCACGGTGTTGATCTCGAGCAGCAGCGGAATGCCGTCCTCGGCCATCATGAAGTCGACCCGGCCCCAGCCCTGGGCACCGGCCGCGCGGAAGGCGGACAGCGCCGCATGCCGCAGCGCAGTCTCCGCCGGCTGGTCGAGCCCGCAGGGAATGTGGTAGCGGGTGTCGTCGGCGAAGTACTTGGCCTGGTAGTCGTAGAAGGTCCGGGGCGTCTCGATGCGGATGGCGGGCAGTGCCTCTGACTGGAGCACGGGTACCGTCAGCTCCCGGCCGCTGATCCAGGGCTCCGCAATCACCACGGGATCGAGCGCCGACGCGGCGCGCCAGGCCGCCGGCAGGTCCTCCGCTTTCTCGACCTTCGACATGCCGACGCTCGAGCCCTGGGTCGCCGGCTTGACCGCCAGCGGCAGGCCGAGCTCCTCGGCCGCGACCCGGCAGTCGTCGGCGCCGCGCAGCACGCGATACGGCGGGGTCGCTATGCCATTGGCCAGCGCGAGCTGCTTCGTGCGCAGCTTGTCCATGCCGATCGCCGACCCCAGCACGCCGCTGCCGGTGTAGGGGATGCCGAGCCACTCGAGCGCTCCCTGCAGCGCGCCGTCCTCGCCACCCGGTCCGTGCAGCGCGATCCAGGCGCGGTCGAAGCTCTCCGACAGCAGCGAAGCGAGCGGCAGCTCCGCGGGATCGAAGGCGTGGGCATCGACTCCCCGCGCAAGCAGGGCCTCGAGTACGGCCTTGCCGCTCATCAGCGACACCTCGCGCTCGCTGGAGCGTCCGCCGAGCAGCACCGCGACCTTGCCGAACTCGCGCGCAGACTCGACGCGACGGAACTCGACCCCCGTGGACCTCAAGAGGCTCATGCGGCTTCTCCAACGACCCGGACCTCGGGGCGCAAGCGGACGCCGTGCAGGCGCTCGACGGTCTGCTGGACGTGCGTGATCACGGCCTCGAGGTCCGCCGCCGTGGCGGATCCCCGGTTGACGATGAAGTTGGCGTGCTTGGTCGACACCGCAGCGCCGCCGACGCAGTAGCCCTTGAGGCCCGCGGACTCGATCAGCCGCGCGGCGTGATCGCCGGGCGGGTTGGTGAACACCGATCCGCAGCTCCACTCGCCGATCGGCTGGCTCTCCAGCCGCCGCTCGAGCAGTGCCCGGATGGATTCCTGGCTGGCGTCGGGCCTGGCCTCGAACACGAGCGTCGCCGCGAGGAACCACTCCCCCGGGACCGGCGCGACGACGCGACGGTAGCCCACCTCGTACTCGGAGGCAGGCCGCCTGCGACGCACACCTGCGCGGTCGATGGTCTCCACCTCGACCACGCACCGCCAGGTCTCTCCTCCCCACGCGCCGGCATTCATCGCGAGGGCGCCCCCGAGCGTGCCCGGAATGCCGGCGAAGAACTCCGCCGGCCCGATCCCCCACCGGACGCACTGGCGTCCGATGCGAGCGCAGGCCACGCCCGCCTGGGCCCGCACGTGCGTCGCATCGAGGCGCTCGAGCGAGTTCAAGGCGCCGTGCGGGCAGACGACGACTCCGCGGATGCCGCCGTCGCGCACCAGCAGGTTGCTGCCGAGACCCACCCAGGTCACCGGCACTGCCGCCGGCAGCTGCGACAGGAACCACGAGAGGTCGCGGACGTCCCGCGGCACGAACCAGGCATCGGCCGGCCCGCCCACGTGCCAGGAGGTGTGGCGCGACATCGGCTCGTCCCGGTGCACGCGCGGCTCGAGCTCGGCAGGCAGGACGAGGCGGCTCATGCCTGCCCTCCTACCGCCAGCCGCGACGGCAGCTCGTGAGCGACGGCGCTGATGTTGCCGGCCCCCATCGTCAGGACGAGGTCCCCGTCCTCGATGACCCCGTCGAGCACCTCTGCCAGCGACTGCAGCTTCTCGACGAAGATCGGCTCGACCCGACCACGCGACCGCACTGCCTTGCACACCGCCCGGCCGTCGGCGTTGGCGATCGGCTTCTCGCCGGCGGGATAGACCTCGCCGACCAGGAGCACGTCCGCCTCGGAGAGCACCTGCCCGAAGTCGTCTATGAGGTCGTGCGTCCGCGTATAGCGATGCGGCTGGAAAACCAGCACCAGCCGGCGGCCCGGCCAGCCCTGCCGGACGGCGTCGACGGTGGCCGCGATCTCCGTCGGGTGGTGCCCGTAGTCGTCGACGATCTCGATCCGTCCGCGGGCGGTCTGCACCTCGCCGACGCGCTCGAGCCGGCGTCCGATGCCCGCGAAACCGGACAAAGCCTCGCGGATCGCCTCGTCGCTCACTTCGAGATCGGTCGCGACGGCGATCGCCGCGAGCGCGTTGCGCACGTTGTGGATGCCCGGCAGGTTGACGGCCACGGTGAGCGCCTCCCGGCCCGCCCGCAGCACGTCGAACTCCGAGCGCAGCCCGGCCCGCCGGATGTTGACGGCCCTGACGTCCGCGCCCTCGCCGATGCCGTAGGTCAGCATGGGGCGGGCGACCTGCTCGAACAGGCTGCGGAGATTGGCGTCGTCGGCGCACAGCACGGCGAGCCCCCAGAAGGGCAGGTTGTGCAGGAACTCGACGAAGCCCTGCTTGAGCCGCTCGAAGTCCCCGCCATAGGCCGCGAGGTGGTCGTTGTCGATGTTGGTCACCACCGCAATCACCGGCTGCAGGTGCAGGAACGACGCGTCGCTCTCGTCCGCCTCCGCCACGAGGACGCGGCCGGCGCCGAGACGCGCGTTGCTGCCGGCGCTCTTCAGCTGGCCGCCGATGACGAAGGTCGGGTCCAGGCCGCCGGCGGCCAGCAGGCTCGCCACCAGGCTCGTCGTGGTCGTCTTGCCGTGCGTGCCGGCCACCGCCACGCCCTGGCGGAAGCGCATCAGCTCCGCGAGCATCTCCGCACGCTGGACCACGGGCAGCCGCGCCTCGCGCGCCGCCTCCAGCTCCGGGTTGTCCACGGCGATCGCCGTGGACACGACCACGACGTCCGCACCGGTCACGTTCGCGGCGGCATGACCGATGTGAATGCGGGCACCGAGCCGCTCGAGATGCGCGGTGACGGCGTTCGCCCGGAGATCGGATCCCTGCACGTCGTACCCGAGGTTGAGGAGCACCTCGGCGATACCGCCCATGCCCGCACCGCCGATTCCGACGAAGTGGATCCGATGGATGCGGCGCATCCGGTCGGTGATGCGGCGTCCCATTTTGGCTTTCATGCAGGTGCCCCCGCCGCCGCTACGCACAGCCCGGCGAGCCGCTCGGCCGCGTCGGTCACCGCCACGGAGCGCGCGGCACGCGCCAACCTGAGCGGCACCTCCCGCCCGGCCTCGAGGACCTCGAGCAGTTCCGCGGCCAGCCGGTCGGGTGTCAGGGCGGACTCGGGGATGATCCGGGCGCCGCCGGCGGCCACCAGGAACCGTGCATTCCGCGTCTGGTGGTCGTCCATCGCGATCGCGAGTGGCACGAGGATCGCCCCGAGGCCCGCGACCGCGAGCTCGGACACCGTCGAGCCCGAGCGGGCAACCGCCAGGTCCGCCGCGGCGTAGGCCGCGGCCATGTCGTCGATGAACGCCCGGACGTCCGCCGCCACACCCAGGCGTCGGTACAGCGCAGCCGTCTCCTCGAGCTGGGTCGCACCGGACTGGTGCATGACCAGCGGCCGGACGGCATCCGGAAGCAGGGCGATCGCCCGGGGCACGACACGGTTCAGCACGGCCGCCCCCTGGCTGCCGCCGAAGACGAGCAGCCGCAGGCGTCCCTCCCGGCCGGCGAAGCGCTCCTCCGGGTCAGGCAGCGCGGCGATTTCGCGCCGGACCGGGTTGCCGGTCGTGACCACGTTACGACGCCCTGGAAAGCTCCCGGGAAAGGCCTCCGCCACGGTGTCCGCAAGCCGCGCCAGCCAGCGATTCGTGAGGCCGGCGGCGGCGTTCTGCTCGTGGATGACGAGCGGCGTGCGCGTGAGCCACGCGGCGATGCCGCCCGGCCCCGAGGCGAAGCCGCCGCCACCGAATGCCACGGCCGGTCGGACGCGCCGCACGACGGCGAGTGCCTGCAGGATCGCGCGCAGCAGCTTGACCGGCGCGGCGAGCCAGCCGGCCGCGCCGCGGCCGCGCAGGCCCTCGATGTCGATCCACTCGATGGGGATCCCTTCGGCGGGCACGAGCTTCGCCTCGATACGGCGCCGGGTGCCGAGCCAGACCACCTCGTGGCCGCCGGCGCGCAGGACACGGGCCACGGCGAGGGCTGGAAACACGTGTCCGCCCGTGCCGCCGGCCATGATGAGCACCGGCCCCTTCATGCGTCCTTCCCTCCCGCGGCCGCCCGGCCGGAGGCCATCACCTCGTGATGGATCCTGAGCAGCACGCCGACCCAGGCGAGCGTCACCAGCAGGCTCGAGCGCCCGTAGGAGAAGAACGGCAGCGTCAGCCCCTTGGTCGGCAGGAGGCCCATGTTCACGCCGATGTTGATGAAGGCCTGGAGGCCGAGCCAGATCCCGAAGGCGGCCGCCATGCATGCATGGAAGGGCAGGCCAGCCTCGGCGGCGAGGCGCGACAGCCTGATGCTGCGGAGCACGAGCACGAGGAACAGCATCAAGACGAACGCGACGCCGACCAGCCCGAACTCCTCCGCGAGCACGGCGAATACGAAGTCGGTGTGCGCCTCGGGAAGGTAGGACAGCTTCTGCACGCTCGAGCCCAGCCCGACGCCGAACCACTCCCCGCGGCCGATCGCGATCAGCGACTGGGTCAGCTGGAATCCGGCGTCGTAGGGGTCTGCCCAGGGGTCCATGAACGCGGTCAGGCGCCGCACGCGGTAGTCGGAGGTGATCGCGAGCGCCGCGACGCCGGCCACGCCGAGCACCGCGATTCCCAGGAAGTCGCGCCAGCGCGCTCCGGCGAGGAACAACACCGTGATGCCGGTCGCCAGCAGCACGACTGCGGCGCCGAAGTCGGGCTCGAGCAGGAGCAGGCACGCTGCGACGGCGAGCACCGCGAGCGGCTTGAAGAAGCCTTGCCAGGAAGCCGACAGCGCCTCCTGGAACCGCACCGCGTAGGCACAGGTGTAGGCCAGCAGTGCGACCCGGGCCGCCTCCGACGGCTGGAAGTTGAGCGGGCCGATGCGGATCCAGCGCGTGCTGCCGTTCACCTCGTGGCCGATCCCGGGGATCAGCACCAGCACCAGCAGCGCGAACCCGACCGCGAGCATCACCGGGGCCGTGCGTTCCCACAGCGACAGGGGCACGGCCAGCATGGCCGCGGCCAGCACGATCCCGGCCAGTGCCGACAGCAGCTGCCGTTCCAGGAAGATCAGAGGTTCGGCAGCCTGCCGCTCGGCGATCGCGATGGATGCGGAGCCGACCATCGCGAGCCCGATCAGCAGCAGGCCGAGGGTGGCGGCCACGATCACCGGGTCGACGGCGAGCCGCGGCTGGCGGCCGGCGGAGCGCGAGTAGGCCAGCGAGGCCGCGGCCCTCATGGCAGGATCCCCCGGACGGCCTCGCAGAACACTTCGCCGCGATGCGCGTAGTCGCGGAACATGTCGAGGCTCGAGCAGGCGGGCGAGAGCATGACGGTGTCGCCCGGCCGCGCGAGGCGGCGCGCGAGCCCGACCGCCTCCTCCATCGAGTCCGCGTAGGACACCTCGCACGCGGGCTCGATGGCAGCGCCCAGCGCACGGGCGTCCTGCCCGATGAGCACCGCCGCGCGGACCTTGCCCCGGAACACGCCGGCCAGCGGGCCGAAATCCTGGCCCTTGCCGTCCCCGCCGCCGATGATGACCAGCGGCCCGTCGAGGCCGCCCACGGCGGCGATCGTCGCCGCGACGTTGGTGGCCTTGGAGTCGTCCATCCAGCGCAGCCCGCCGGCCGACTCCGCGACCCACTGCGTACGGTGGGGCAGCCCCGGAAAGTGCTCGAGCGTGCTGACGACGGCCGAGCGCGCCAGTCCCACGGCATCGGCCAGGGCGACGGCGGCGAGCGCATTGGCCGCGTTGTGGCGACCGGCGATGCGCAGCTCGCGCAGCGGCAACAACGGCTCCGTGCCCGCCACCAGCCACGGGTCGCCCACGAGCCGACGCAGGGAGTAGTCGGCGTCCTCGCGCAGCAGGCTGAAGCCCACGATCCGCTGGCCCGGCGCCGGCATGCGGCAGACGAGCTCGTCGTCGAGGTTGACGACCGCGGTCGCAGCGTGATCGAAGATGCGCGCCTTGGCGGCCCCGTATTCGGCGAGGTTCACATAGCGATCCATGTGGTCGGGCATCAGGTTCAGGACGGCCGCCGCTTCCAGGTGCAGCGACCGCACCGTCTCCAGCTGGAAGCTCGACAGCTCGAGCACGTACAGCTCCGCTGGCGCTCCGGCGATCAGCTCGAGTGCCGGCCGGCCGATGTTGCCCCCCACCTGCACGGCAACCTGCGCCGCCTCCGCAATTTCGCCGAGCAGCGTCGTGACCGTGCTCTTGCCGTTGGTTCCGGTGATGCCCACCGTGCGGCCGCCCGCCTCGCGCGCGAACAGCTCGATGTCGCCCACGACGTCGAGCCCGCCTTCCCGCGCCGCGACCAGCAGCGGTTCCCGCAGCGAGACCCCCGGCGAGACGACGACCTGGTCTGCGCCTTCGAGCAGGCGGGCATCGAAGCGCCCGAAGGCCGTCACCGAGTCGGGCGCGATGCGGACCAGCTCGGCCGCCCCGGGCGGCGCCGGGCGGCTGTCGGTGACGCGCAGTGCATGGCCACGCGCGGCCAGGTACGCCGCGCAGGAGACGCCCGTGCGTCCCAGACCGACGATCACGCTCACCGGTCTGTGCCCCGCCTCCATCGGACCGCTTTTCGGCTGCCTGCTCATCATCACCGGATCTTCAGCGTCGCCAGCCCGACCAGCACCAGCACGAAGGAGATGATCCAGAACCGGACGATCACCTTCGGCTCGGCCCAGCCCTTGAGTTCGTAGTGATGGTGGATGGGCGCCATGCGGAACACCCGCTTGCCGCGGAGCTTGAACGAGGCGACCTGCACCATCACCGAGACCGTCTCGAGCACGAAGATGCCGCCCATCACGGCCAGCACGATCTCCTGCCGGACGATGACCGCCACGACGCCGAGCGCGGCACCGAGGGCGAGCGCGCCGACGTCGCCCATGAACACCTGCGCCGGGTAGGTGTTGAACCACAGGAACCCGAGTCCGGCACCGACCATGGTGGCGGTGAAGATCAGCACCTCGCCGACCCCCGGCACGTAGGGCAGCTGGAGGTATCCGGAGAAATTGACGTTGCCGGTCACGTAGGCGAACACGCCGAGGGCGCCCGCGACCATGACGCAGGGCATGATCGCCAGGCCGTCGAGCCCGTCGGTGAGATTCACGGCGTTGCTCGAGCCCACGATGACCAGGTACGTGAAGCCGATGAAGGCGACCGCGCCCATCGGCAGGATCACGTCCTTGAAGAACGGCACGTGCAGCGCCGTTTCCGCCGGGCTTTCCGCCGTGTACCAGAGTGCGAGCGCCGCACCGAGTCCCGCGACCGACTGCCACAGGTACTTCCAGCGCGCCGGCAGACCGCGCGGGTCCTTGATGACGAGCTTGAGGTAGTCGTCGTAGAAGCCGACGAGACCGAAGGCCAGCGTCACCAGCAGGACGACCCACACGAACCTGTTCCCGAGGTCCGCCCACAGCAGCGTCCCGGCCGCGACGGCGACCAGGATCAGCGTGCCGCCCATGGTCGGCGTGCCCTTCTTGCCGAGGTGCGTCTCCGGACCGTAGTCCCGCACCACCTGCCCGATCTGCTTCTCGGCGAGCCGCCGGATCATCCAGGGCCCGACGAGCAGCGAGATGGCGAGCGCGGTGAGCGCCGCCAGGATGGCGCGCAGCGTGAGGTAGCCGAAGACCCGGAAGCCTCCGTAGAAACCCGCCAGCCAGTCGAACAGTTCGAGCAGCATCTATCGGCGCCCTCAGTTCCCGTTGGCCACCGCCGCGGGCGCCTCGATGAGCGCCGCGACCACGCGTTCGAGTCGATTGACCCTCGACCCCTTCACCATCAGCACCACACCGGCGTGCAGCGTCGCCTCGAGCGCCTCGACGAGCGCGTCGGCGTCAGGGAACCAGTGCCCGCCCTCGCCGAACGCCTCGACCGCGCGAGGCGTCGTCGGACCGAGCGCGAAGAGGCGTGTCACACCGTGGCGCCGCGCTGCACGCCCGATCTCCGCGTGGCTCTGCACGGCCTGCGCGCCGAGCTCCGCCATCTCGCCGAGCACCAGCCACGGCTCGCCTCGCAGCGTCTTGAGCACCTCGAGGCCCGCGACCACGGAACTCGGGTTCGCGTTGTACGAGTCGTCGATCAGGAAGGCGCCGCAGGCGGCGCGCTTGAGCTGCATGCGGCCGGCGACCGGCTGGACCTCGGCGAGGCCGTCGACGATCTCATCGAGCGTCGCGCCGCAGGCCCAGGCCGCGGCGGCAGCGCCCAGCGCGTTGCCGACACTGTGGCGTCCCGGCAGCGCGAGCCGGGCCTCGGTGCGCCCGGCGGGCGAGTCGAGCGCGAAGCGGGTGTCCCACGCGCCTTCCCGGATTCCGCATTCAACTGCACTGGCCCGGAAGTCCGCCTCGGCGGCCGTGCCGAAGCTCACGATGCGGCCGCCTGCGTTCATTTCCCGCCAGAGTCCGGCGAACGCATCGTCCGCGTTGAGCACGGCCGTGGCCGAGGCGTCGAGTCCGGCGAACATCTCGCCCTCGGCTCGCGCCACGCCTTCGAGCGACCCGAAGCCCTCGAGATGCTCGGCGCCGGCGTTGGTCACGAGGCCGACCGTCGGCCTGGCGATCGCGACCAGTGAGGCGATCTCGCCGGCATGGTTCGCACCCATCTCGACGACGGCGGCACGGTGACTGGCGCCGAGCCTGAAGAGCGTCAACGGCACGCCGAGGTGGTTGTTGAGATTGCCCCGCGTCGCGAGCGTCGGACCCGCGCGCCGCAGCACCGCGGCGAGCAGTTCCTTGGTCGTGGTCTTGCCGTTGCTGCCCCCGACGCCGACGAGCGGCAGGTCGAATCCGGCGCGCCAGGCAGCGGCGGCCGCGGACAGGGCGGCCTGGGTGTCGTCGACCACGATGCGCGGCACGGCCACGCCCACGTCGCGGGACACGACGACGGCGCAGGCGCCGCCGCCTGCCGCCGCGGCGGCGAAGTCGTGGCCGTCAAAGCGCTCGCCGCGAATCGCCACGAACAGGTCGCCGGGCGATAGCGTGCGCGAGTCGATCGAGACGGCCGCGAATGACGCATCAGGACCATTCAGCCGGCCGCCACAGGCCCTCGCGAAGGCAGCAAGCGTACGTTTCACGACACGCCTCCCGCCAGCCGCGCGACGCACTCCCGGTCGCTGAACGGCCGCGCCAGGCCGCCGATCAGCTGCTCGCGCTCGTGGCCCTTCCCGGCGATGACCACCACGTCGCCCTCGGCGGATCCGGCGAGCGCAGCCTCGATCGCGAGGCGACGCTCGTGAACGACGAGAGCGTCTCCCGGCCGGCGCATTCCCCCGAGCACCATCTGCACGATGCGGACGGGATCCTCGCCGCGGGGGTTGTCGTCCGTGACGATCACCTTGTCGGCGAGCCGCTCGGCGATGCCGCCCATCGGTCCGCGCTTGCCCGGGTCCCTGTCGCCACCGCAGCCGAACACGACCACGAGCCTGCCAAGCGCGTGGGCACGCGCGGCCTCGAGCACCTTCGCGAGCGCATCCGGCGTGTGGGCATAGTCGACGATGGCGAGCACCCCGCGCGCGGTCCGGAACCCTTCCATTCGCCCCGGCGGAGCGGTCGCCGCGGCGAGCGCCTCGATCGAGGCGTCGACGTCGTGACCCCAGGCCAGCAGCACGCCGAGCACGACGGCGAGGTTCTCCGCGTTGAACGCGCCGACGAGCGGCGAACGCAGCGTCCGCTCGCCGAAGTCGCCGCGAACGACGAGGTCGAGTCCGGACCCGGACGCCAGCACGGAGGTCACCTGCAGGTGCCGTCGGCCGTCGACCGCAGGCGGCGCGGCGCCCACGCTCACGCCGGTCAGCGCGACGTCCGCCGGCAGCGAGGCTGCGAAGCGATGCCCGGTCGCGTCGCCGACGTTGATCACGGCATGGGTCAGGCCGGCGCGGCTGAACAGGCGCCACTTCGCGGCCGCGTAGGCTTCCATGCTCCCGTGGTAGTCGAGGTGGTCGCGCGTGAGGTTGGTGAACGCGGCGATCTCGATCCGGACGCCCGCGAGTCGGTCCTGGTCCAGTGCGTGCGAAGAGGCCTCGAGTGCGACGCGTTCGGCTCCCGCGGCCTCGAGCTCGGCGAGGAGGCGATGCAGGGTGAGCACGTCGGGCGTGGTCAGGCCCGTTGCCCCCACCGCGGGAGGGAAACCCGCACCGATCGTGCCGAGGTAGGCCGCGCGGCGGCCGAGCCTGGATCCGGCCTCGGCCAGCAGCCACGCACAGGTGGTCTTGCCGTTCGTCCCTGTGACACCGGCCACCGAAAGGCGCGCGCTCGGCGAGCCGCAGGCCCGGTCGGCGATCGTGCCGAGACGCGCCCCGAGAGCAGGTACCGCCACCGCTGCAACGCCCTCCGGCAGCGCCGGCCGGGCGGCGTCCGCGGGATCCCACAGCACGGCCCGCGCACCTCTCTCGAGCGCGACATCGAGGAAATCCAGCCCGTGTGCAGTGCGGCCGCGCACCGCTACGAAGGCCTCGCCCGGCGCAATCCGCCGGCTGTCGAGCGTGAGCCCGGCAACGTTGACGCGCGGTGCGTCGACGATTCCGTCCAGCAGCGTGTCGAGCCTCGTCGTCATGGCGCTGCCTGCACGACCGTGGCAGGGGCGACGCGGGAGAGGTCGTCCGGCGCGACGCCCATGAGGCGCAACGCGCCCGACATGACCGCGGCGAACACTGGCGCCGCCACGTCGCCGCCGTAGTACTCGGTGCCGGTCGGCTCGTCGATCAGCACGAGTGCAGCCAGGCGCGGCCGGGAGGCGGGCACCAGTCCCGCGAATACGGCCGTGTAGCGGTGCTCCGAGTATCCCCCGCCCGCGGCCTTCCACGCCGTGCCGGTCTTGCCGGCGACGCGGTAGCCCGGCACGCGCGCCTTGATGCCGGTGCCGTCGGGCGCGACCACGCCCTCGAGCAGTCCGATGAGGTCGCGCGACACCTTCTCGACCAGCGCCCGCTCGCCGGCCGGCGGGCCGTCGACGCGCTCGAAGGTCACCGGCCGGTGCAGACCGTAGGCGCCGACAGTCGCATAGGCCTGTGCCAGTTGCAGGGGCGTGACCGACAGGCCGTACCCGTAGGCGATCGTTGCCACTGCGATGGGCCGCCAGTGGCCGGCCGCGCTCAACAGGCCCGCGGACTCGCCCGGAAAACCGCTGGCCGAGACCTGGCCGAAGCCGAGCGCGGTGAGCGTGCGGTGTATCTGGTCCCGGTCGAGCGAGAGGGCGATCCGGGCCATGCCCGTGTTGCTCGAGCGGGCGAGGATCGTGGCGAGGTCGGCCGTGCCGAGCTCGTGCTTGTCGTCGATGGTCTTGATGCCCACCTGGAAAGAGGCGGTGTCGACGAAACTGTCCCTGCGGTACTTGCCCGAGTCGAGCGCGGCGGCGAGCACGAACGGCTTGATGCTCGATCCCGGCTCGATGATGTCCGTCACGGCACGGTTGCGGTAGCGGGCGACGTCGTACTGGGAGCGGTCGTTCGGGTTGAATGAGGGCTGGTTGACCATGGCCAGCACTTCCCCGGTCTGCACGTCCAGCACGATCACCGACCCGGCGAGCGCGCGGTAGCGCCTGACCGCGGACTTCAGCTCGCGGTAGGCGAGGTACTGGATCCGCAGGTCGATGCTGGTCTCGAGGTCCTCGCCGGGCCGGGGTGCCCGAATGCTCTCGACGTTCTCGACGATGCGGCCCTTCGCATCCTTGATGACCCGCTTGAGCCCGTCTTCGCCGGCGAGCGAGCGGTTGTAGGCCAGTTCCAGTCCTTCCTGGCCCGCCTCGTCGAGGTTGGTGAATCCGAGCACGTGCCCGGTGACCTCGCCGTTCGGGTAGTACCGCTTGTACTCGCGCATGAGTTCGACGCCGGCGATGCTGAGTGCCCGGACACGCCCGGCGTCCGCCGGGTCCATGTGCCGCGCCACGTACAGGAACTGCCGATCGAGGTTGCTGGTGATTCGCTGGGCGAGCCACTTCGGGTCGCGCTTGAGCTCCTTGGCGAGCCGCGTGATCTCCTCCGGCGACTGCGCCAGCACCTGCGGGTTCACCCACACCGTGTCGACGGGCGAACTCACCGCGAGCGGCTCACCGAACCGGTCGACGATGGCGCCCCGGTGCGCCGGCACCGTCGCCTCGCGCAGGTAGCGCTTGTCGCCTTCCTGCGCCAGGAACTCCTGGTCGAGCACCTGCAGGTGAACCGCCCTGGCGCCGAGCGTCGCGGCCATCAGCGTCAGCCCGGCGACGACCAGTCGCGAGCGCAGCCTGAAGCGCCCGGGGTCGAACTCGCTCCGTTCCTTCCGCCGCTTCATGGCGTGACGATCTGCACTTCGGAAGGCTGCGGCAGGGTCATGCGCAGCTTGTCGTTGGCGACGCGCTCGACGAAGCCGTGGTTCGACCACGCGCTCTGCTCGAGCTGCAGCTGTCCCCACTCGATGTTGAGCTGGTCGCGCTCGGCCGACAGCCGCTCGAGTTGCACGAAGAGCCCGCGCGCCTCGTGACGGACGAAGACGACGCCGACGGCGGAGGCCAGCACCGCCGCCCAGAGCAACGGCACCAGCACGAGCCACAGCTTGTCCGGCGGCCTCATGCCGCGAGCCTCTCGGCGGCACGCAGCACGGCGCTGCGCGAGCGCGGGTTACGCTCCACCTCGGCAGGCGACGGGAACACCGCGTGCCCGACCAGGCGCAGGCGAGCCCGTGCGTGTGCCGGCACCTCGGGCAGGCCTGCCCATGCGGGATCGTCTCGGGAGGCGTTGCGGAGGAATCGCTTGACCAGCCGGTCCTCAAGCGAGTGGAAGCTGATGACGACGACGCGCCCGCCGGGTGCGAGCCGCTCGACCGCCTGCGGCAGCGCCGCGGCGATCTCTTCCAGCTCGCCGTTCACGTGGATGCGCAACGCCTGGAACGTGCGCGTCGCCGGATGCTTGCCCGGCTCCCGGCGCGGCACGGCGCGGCCGACGATCTCCGCCAGCCGGGCCGTCGTCCGGATCGGCGCCTCGGAGCGCGACGCCACGAGGGCCCGCGCGATGCGCCGGGCATGGCGGTCCTCGCCGTAGCGGAAGATCACGTCGGCGATCTCGCGCTCCTCGGCCCGCGCGAGCCAGTCGGCCGCGCTCTCCCCCACGTCAGGATCCATCCGCATGTCGAGCGGGCCGTCGCGCAGGAAGCTGAAGCCCCGGGCCGGATCGTCGAGCTGCGGCGAGGAAACTCCGAGATCGAAGAGGATGCCGGCGACCGCCGGGCGTCCCGCGAGTGCGTCGCCCAGCTGCGAGAAAGGGATCCCGGCGATCTCGACGCGCGGGTCGCCGCCGAGCAATTCCCTCGCCGCGGCTGCTGCCTGCGGATCACGATCGAGCACCAGCAATCTTCCCCGTTTTCCCAACCGCGCGAGGATGGCCGCCGCGTGCCCTCCCCGACCGAACGTCGCATCGACGTAGAACCCGCCAGCCCGGACCGCAAGCGCCTCGAGCGCCTCGTCTAGCAGCACCGGCGCGTGCTGGCCGGCACCGCCCTGGTCCTCGCGCACGACACGACCCACGGCGCGCGGTGCTTACAGCGACAACGAGCCGAGCTCGGGCGGCAGCAGTTCGGCCGAAGGCTCGGCGTTGAGCCACTCGTCCCGACGCTCGTCCCAACGCTGCTCGTCCCACAACTCGAAGCGGGTCCCCTGCCCGATGAGGATGGCGTTGCGATCGAGGCGCGCGAACTCCCGCAGCTTCGGCGGCAGCAGCACGCGACCGTGACCGTCGAGCTCGACGTCGGAGGCGTGGCCGACCATCAGTCGCTGCAACCGGCGCGCGTGCTCGTTGAGCGTCGGCAGACGCATGAGCTTGCGCTCGATCTCTTCCCAGTCGGGCAGCGGATACAAGAGGAGGCACTGGTCGCGGTCGACCGTGATCACGAGCCTGCCTTCGCAGCGCTCGAGCAGGCGGTCGCGGTACCGGGTCGGCATGACCATCCGGCCCTTGGCATCGAGCGTGACTTTGGTGGCGCCGCGAAACACGTGACTGGAACGGGACGTTGTCCCATTTCCTCCCACTTTCTCCCACTTCGCGCCACTATAGGGAGCGCACCGCCGAGGGTCAACGGATTTTGCAAAAGAAACTTGTTTTAGCTCAGAGACTTAGGCCCCAACGTTCAAGCGCTATTATGTCTTCTTTGAGTCTTGTTAAATCATGTAGTTACGATAGCTACTTCGTGCGGGTTATAAGAGTGGGGCGGCGGCGGCCTCAATCGGCCGCCGCCGTCAACGAAGGATGGGTGGGAGCCGGCCGATAAGCCGGGTTCTGTCGTGGGCAACCATTCCTCTGGGATGCACGTCGCCGTGCACCTCGAGCGGCCTACCCGGAAGCCCGCGCGAGCCACGCGTTGCAGCCCGGAGGCTGCGTGCTTCCCTATTTGGCCTTGCTCCAGGCGGGGTTTGCCGTGCCGCCGACGTTGCCGCCGACGCGGTGCGCTCTTACCGCACCCTTTCACCCTTGCCGGCGCGCGTCGTCCGCGCGCTTGGGCGGTTTACTTTCTGTTGCACTTTCCGTGGGCTCACGCCCCCCAGGTGTTACCTGGCGCCTCGCCCTGTGGAGCCCGGACTTTCCTCCGCTTCCGGTGAGAAAACGGCGGTTGCCTGGCCGACTCCCGTACCCAACATAGGCGCTGGGCCCGGCATGTTCAAGGCTCGCGCAGGCTCATCGCCCTCGCGTAACAGGCATTGCGGCCGGCCCCGGTGAGTTCCGCCGCGATGGCGGCCGCCTGGGAGGGAGGCAGCGTCTTGAGCAGGACCCTGAGAACACGATCGATCTCTGCCGCCGCCGTCGCAGCGGGCGGGGCGGAGGCGCCTTCGACCACCACGACGATCTCGCCGCGCGACATGTCCGGGTCGCTGCGCGCCCGGTCGGCCAGCTCGCGCAGCGTTCCGTGGTAGACGGACTCGTGCAGCTTGGTCAGCTCCCGTGCGACGACGGCGCGGCGCGTCTCGCCGAGCGTCCCTGCCATGTCGTCGAGGCTGTCCGCCAGGCGCTGCGGCGCCTCGTAGAACACGAGGCTGCGGGACTCGGAGCGGAGCCCGTCGAGACGGGCTCGCCGGGCGGCGGCGCGCGAAGGAAGGAAACCCTCGAACACGAACCGGTCGGTGGGCAGCCCGGCGACCGAGATGGCCGCAATCGCCGCGCACGGCCCGGGCACCGTCCGGACCTCGACGCCGGCCGCGTTGGCCGCGCGCACCAGCAGGAGCCCCGGGTCGCTGACCAGGGGGGTGCCTGCGTCGCTGACCACCGCGACGTCCTCGCCCGCATGCAGTCGGCTAAGGAGCGAGTCGATCCGCCGGCGCTCGTTGTGCTCGTGCAGCGAGACCAGCGGCCGTTCCAGCCCGAGGCGCGCGAGCAGCTGGCCGGTGCGCCGGGTGTCCTCGGCTGCGACGACGCCGGCGCTGGCCAGCACCTCGCGCGCCCGGGGGGCCAGGTCGCCCAGGTTGCCGATCGGCGTGGCCACGATCCAGAGCCGTCCCGTCGAGGTCTCTATAATGTTGCTCCCTGCCGCCAGCTGCGGCGCAAGGATCCTCGCGGACCCGCTATGCCGATGCAAGCCTCGACCACGACGCCGCGCCTTGCGGCCGTCGCGGCCCTCGCCGCCTGGCTCGCCGCCTGCCAGCCGACGACGGCTGTCCGTCCGGACGCTTCCCGAAACGCGGAACGGCAAGCCGTAGAACTCGCTGCGCGCGGGGAGCACGGTGCAGCCGCCCTGGCATGGGAGCAGGCCGCCGCCGCGGCGCCGGAAGGCCAGGGCGGCCGAGCGTGGATAGCGGCCGCACGCGAGTGGATCGCGGCCGGGGATGAAGCAGCAGCGCGACGCGCTCTCGAGCGGGCGATCGAACCTCTGGCGCCCGCCGAGAGCCGCGAGCGCGCCCGGCTGCAGGCGGAGCTGGCCCTGCTCGCCGGCGATCCGGGCCGCGCGCTCGAGCTGCTCGAGCAGCGTGGCGGCCCAGAAGATGCCGCGCTGCTGACCACTCGGGCGCGCGCGATGTTCGCCCTCGGGGACGTGCCGGGCGCGGTCCGCACGCTCACCGCGCGGGGCAACCTGCTGACCAGGGCGGACGACCGGCTGGCCAACCAGCGGATGATCCTGGAGGGGATGTCAGCGGCGGCCGGGCGCGGCGCGGACCTGCGCCCCGCGCCCGGCACCGATCCGCTCATGGCCGGCTGGCTGGAACTCGGCCGGATCGAGGCCGATGCGCGGCTCAGTGCCGCCGGGACCGGCCCGCGTCTGCGCGCCTGGCGCGCCCGCTATCCGGCCCATCCGGCCAACGCGGTCCTGTGGCAGGAGATGCTGGACCGCTACGCGACTTCGATCGAGCCTTCCTCCGGCGTCGCGCTGCTCCTGCCGTTGTCCGGAGGTGCGGGCGTCACGGGTGCCGCGGTCCGCGACGGTTTCCTGGCGGCCTACTACGACCAGCCCCAGGGACTGCGCCCCGAGGTCCGTGTGTACGACGTGGCCCAGACTGACGCCGCGAGCGCCTACCTGGCCGCACTGACGGAGGGCGCTCAGATCGTGGTCGGACCGCTCACGCGCCCGGAGGTGGCCAACGTGGCTGCCATGGCGGACGGCCGGGCGACGCTGCTGGCCCTCAACTTCCTTCCGGACGGCACGATCACTCCCAGTCGGTTCTACCAGTTCGCGATTTCTCCCGAGGATGAGGCACGGCAAGTCGCGCGACGCTCGATCGCCGACGGGCGCCAGCGCGGCGTGGCGCTGGCGCCGGCGAACGACTGGGGCCGGCGCGTGCTCGCCGCGTTCGCCGACGAGTTCACGGCGGCAGGCGGCGTGCTGGTCCAAAGCGACGTCTATGCGCCCGGCACCACCGATTTCCAGGTGATCCTCCGCAGGCTGCTGCAGATCCGTCCGGCGCCACCGGACCCCGAGCTGGCGCCGGAAGACCAGCGGGAGCCGCGCTACGTCTACCGCGACGACGCGGACTTCATCTTCGTGGCGGCGCAGTCGGTGACGGGCCGGCTGATCCGCACCCAGCTGCGCTTCAATTACGCCAGCCGCCTGCCGGTCTACGCCACCTCGGACATCTTCGATCCGGGCAGTCGCGGCAGCCCGGACCTGGAGGGCATCGTCTTTCCCGACATGCCCTGGGTGCTCGACGAGGCGGGGCCTGCTGCGCTCCTGCGGGATTCGATGGCGCAGACGTGGCCGGAGCGTGCACCCGCGCGCAGCCGCCTCTATGCCTTCGGTTACGACGCCTACACGATCGTGGCGGAGCTCGCACGACGCACGACGCCCTTCGCCACGCCCGTCGCCGGTCTGACGGGCCGGCTGGTTCTCGATCCCTACGGGCGGATCCTTCGCGAGCTCGACTTCGCCCAGCTGCGCGGGGGCCATACCGTGCCGGCACCCACCGCGGAGGAGATTGCGGCCGCCGCGATGGAGGCGGCGGATTCGACGCCGCGGTGACCGCCTCGTCCGCCGCGCACCTCGTCAAGGGACGCGCCGCCGAGGACGCCGCGTGCAGGCGGCTCGAAGCGCTCGGCTACAGGATCGTCACGCGCAATTTCCGCGCCCGCGGCGGGGAGCTCGACATCGTCGCCATCGAGGACGGCGTCCTGGCGCTGGTCGAGGTGCGCTATCGCAGTCGCCGGGACTTCGGCGGGGCCGCAGGCAGCGTCACGCGGGCCAAGCGGGCGCGCATCGTCCGGGCATCCCGCGAGCTGTTGCTGCGTGACCCGGAGCTCGCGCGCCTGCCTGCGCGCTTCGACGTGGTCGAGGTGGAAGGCGACCCCGGCCGGCCACGCTGTCACCTGATCCGCGCGGCATTCAGCCTCTGAGTGCGAGCGAGGCCGCGTCTCACTTCACCACACGCAGCCGGGGACGCTTGCCGCCCTCCGGCGGCGCACTCGACGGCGGTCCGGACGGGGGGCCGGACTCCTCCTCGTCCTGGAACAGCATGCCCTGGCCCGTCTCCCGCGCGTAGATGCCCAGCACAGCCTGCGCGGGAACATGCACGTGGTGGGTAACGCCTCCGAACCGGGCGGAGAACTCGATCGCCTCGTTGCCGAGCTTGAGGCCCTGCGTCGCCTGCCAGCTGACGTTGAGGATGATCCGGCCATCCTTGGCGTAGCCTTGCGGGACGCTGACGCCCTGCGCAGCCGCGTCCACCACGAGGTGCGGCGTCTGGCCGTTGTCGGTCATCCACTCGTGCATGGCTCGAACG
Organism: Gammaproteobacteria bacterium SG8_30; assembly: GCA_001303245.1. Taxonomy (GTDB): domain Bacteria; phylum Pseudomonadota; class Gammaproteobacteria; order Steroidobacterales; family Steroidobacteraceae; genus SG8-30. The sequence goes on along the minus strand of LJNS01000016.1, from coordinate 14,190 downwards.
AGGTACGGCCGTCGCGAGGTGGGAGTCGCCGTCATCCTCCTCCTTCCGGAAACGGTCTCGCGCGTCCTGCGCGCTGCGCGGCACCGTCAGGCCCGCGCGTCACGGGTCAGCGGATGTCCTTCCAGTACTCCCGCTTGAGGAGCCACGCCAGCAACCAGAACACGACCAGGAACATGACCACCCAGACGCCCATCTTCTGGCGCTCGGCCTTGACCGGCTCGCCGACGTAGTCGAGGAAGTTGACGGTGTCGCGGACGAACTCGTCGTACTCCTCGGTCGAGAGCTCGCCAGGCGCGCCCGGCAGGAGACCCGTGACGTGCTCCTCGGTGACGCCGCCCTCGGCGGTCACGAGCTCGATCTTCGGCTGGGGCACCCCCTGCAGGTGGGCCAGCACGTGAGGCATCGCCGTGTTGGCGAGCACGAGGTTGTTGACCCCGGTGGGCCGCGAAGGGTCGGCGTAGTAGCTCCGCAGGAACGTGTAGATGTAATCCACGCCGCGGCTGCGGGCGATGAGCGAGAGGTCGGGAGGCGCCTTGCCGAACCACCGCTCGGAATCCGCGCTTCCAGCGCATGTACTGAGCCGAGTGGCACCCCAGGCAGTAGTTCACGAAGTTGCGGGCACCCCTCTGCAGCGACGCGTCGTTGTGGATGTCCGTGCCGGCATCGTCGAGCGGCACCCCGCCCGCGGCCAGCGCAGCCGTGGGCAGCAGCCAGGCTGCGAGCAGGACGATCTTCTTAGTGGGCATGATAGGTCACCCTCTCCGGCTCCGGCTTGTAGCTGTCCAGCCGCGTGTACCAGGGCATCAGGAGGAAGAACGCGAAGTAGTAGATCGTGCCGACCACCGACAGCGTCTTGAAGGGCTCGACGGCAGGCCTGAGCCCGCAGTACCCCAGGATCACGAACCAGACGACGAACAGCGCAAGGGCCACCTTGTAGACCGGTCCGCGATAGCGGATGGACTTCACCGGGGAGCGATCGAGCCAGGGCAGGAAGAACAACAGGACGATCGCGCCGCCCATCACCAGCACGCCCCAGACCTGGGTCCCGAAGAATGCCGGCACCGCGCGGAGCATCGCGTAGAACGGCGTGAAGTACCAGACCGGCGCGATGTGCTCCGGTGTCTGCATCGGGTTCGCCGGCTCGAAGTTGGGCGCCTCGAGGAACAGGCCGCCCAGTTCCGGCGAGAAGAACACCACGGCGCAGAACGGGACCAGGAAGAAGGCCAGTCCCATCAGGTCCTTGACGGTGTAGTAGGGATGACTGTGGATGCCGTCGAGCGGGTTGCCGTCCTTGTCCTTCTTCTTCTTGATCTCGACGCCGTCGGGATTGTTGGAACCGGTCTCGTGCAGGGCGAGCAGGTGTGCGGCGACCAGGAAGACGAGCACGAGCGGCAGCGCGATCACGTGCAGCGCGAAGAAGCGATTCAAGGTGATGTCCGAGATGTAGAAGTCCCCTCGGATCCACTCCACCAGTCCGCCGCCGATTACGGGCAGCGTCCCGAACAGCGAGACGATCACCTGCGCGCCCCAGTAGGACATGTTGCCCCAGGGCAGCAGGTAGCCGAAGAAGGCCTCGCCCATCAGCACCAGGTAGATGAGCATGCCCACGATCCACAGGAGCTCGCGCGGCTTGCGGTAGGAACCGTAGAGCATCGCCCGGAACATGTGCAGGTAGACGACCAGGAAGAAGGCCGATGCGCCGGTCGAGTGCAGGTAGCGCAGCAGCCAGCCCCACTCGACGTCGCGCATGATGTACTCGACCGAGCCGAAGGCCTCCGCCGCCGCGGGCTTGTAGTTCATGGTCAGGAAGATGCCGGAGACGATCTGCAGCACCAGCACGAACAGCGACAGCGAGCCGAACAGGTACCAGTTGTTCAGGTTCTTCGGCGCATAGTACTTGCCCCACTGCTCTTCCCACATGCGGGTCAGCGGGAAGCGGGCATCCACCCAGCCCAACAGCTCCTGCATCCGGCCGCCCGCGGGAGCGGACCCCGACGTCGTTCCGTTCGCCATCACGCAGCCCTCGACTGGTCCTGACCGACCAGGATGTGGTTGTCGTCCACGAAGGCGTAGGGCGGGACGACCAGATTGGTCGGCGCCGGCACGCCCTTGAACACGCGCCCCGCCAGGTCGAACTTCGACCCGTGGCAGGGGCAGTAGAATCCGCCGGGCCAGTCGGCCCCGAGTTCCGCGTCGCCGGCGCGGAAACGCTCGATCGGGGCGCATCCGAGGTGGGTGCACACGCCGAGGACGACGAGGAACTCGGGCCTGATCGCCCGAACCTCGTTCCTGGCGTACTCGGGCTGCTCGGAGATCTCCGAGTCGGGGTCCGCCAGAAGCCCCTGGACCTCGTCGAGGCCCGCGATCATCTCTTCGGTGCGGCGCAGCACCCACACGGGCTTGCCACGCCACTCGACCTTGAGCAGCGCGCCCGGTTCCAGCTTGCTGATGTCGATCTCCACCGGTGCGCCGAGCGCCTTGGCGCGCGCGCTCGGCTTCCAGGAAGCCAGGAAGGGCACCGCGGCGAACGCGGCCCCCACGGCTCCGGTCAGGGCGGTGGCGGCCGTCAGCAGCTGCCGGCGGCCCTGGTCAACGTGTTCGCTCATCACTCGACCTCGTTCGCCATATTCGGACCCCTTGCCCGGCCGGACTCGGATCCACACCGGGTCGCGGGGCCGTACCCGAAGACTGTCGTACGGCCCGGTTTTCGTTCCCTCGCGGAATTGAGCATTATAAACACGGACGCGGGCGAGTTCATGCACCGCATCATTCCGCCCGCGCCTGCCGGAGGCCCGACGTGCTGGATCGCCTGATGAGATGGCTGCGATGGGCGTCCCCGTGGGCCGCCCTCGGTCTGGCTGCAGCCCTCGTCGCGGTCGTATTGCGGCCGGAACTGCTCGAGCGCAGCCCGACCGCGAGGGAAAGGCCCGCCGCGTCCCCGGGGCAGCCGGCCGGGCCGGCGCCGGCGGTGCCGTCGTCTCCGCCCCACGTCGCCGAACTGCCGGTGGATCCACGAAGCGCGCGGGACGGAGCGCTGGTCAGCTACGCCGATGCGGTGGAGCGCTCCGCCCCCGCCGTGGTCAACATCTACACGGAGCGGCTCGTGCGGGTGCCCCGGATGCGCAACCTGCCGCGCGAGCTCGCACCTTTCTTCGGTGACCTCTGGAGCTCTTACCGCGAGCGCGTGGAGCGCAGCCTTGGCTCGGGCGTCATCTACGACGGTGCGGGCCACGTCGTGACCAACTTCCACGTCATCGCCGAGGCGACGCAGATCAGCGTGCAGCTGCGCGACGGGCGCGAGGCCCCCGCCGAGCTGGTCGGCAGCGACCGGGACACCGACCTTGCCGTGCTGAAGATCGGACTCGGCGACCTGCCGGGCATCGCCCTCGGACGCTCCGATCGACTGCGGGTCGGCGACCCGGTGCTGGCGATCGGCAACCCGATGGGCCTCGGTCAGACCGTGACCCAGGGCATCGTCAGCGCCACGGGCCGCGGGCGGCTCGGCGTGTCGACCTTCGAGAACTTCATCCAGACCGACGCGGCCATCAACTTCGGCAACTCCGGCGGGGCACTGGTGGATTCGCAGGGCGAGCTCGTCGGTATCAACACCGCGGTGATCGCCCGCAATGCCGGCATCGAGGGCATCGGCTTCGCGATTCCCGTGGACCTGGTGCGCGGCGTAGTCGACGCGATCCTGCGCGACGGGCGCGTCGTCCGGGGCTGGATCGGTATCCGTCCCCAGAGCCTCAAGACCGAGGAGGCACGGCAGTTCGGCTACCCTGACGGCTCGGTGATCGTGACCGCCGTATACCGGGGCGCCCCGGCCGCGGTGGAAGGGCTCCGCCCTGGCGACGTCATCACGGCGGTCAATGGCGACGCGATCATTGGAGCCGAGGACCTGCTGGCCCGGATCGCCGCGCTGGCTCCGGGAGACGCGGTCCGGCTGACGCTGCGGCGCGGCCCTCCCTTCCAGGCGCAGACGACAGAGCACTCGCTGCGTATCACGGTGATCGAGCGCCCCGCGGAGGCCGCCGCAACGTCATAGTCACAGGGGACATTCTTGTTCGTCCTTACCTGCGCGTCGCTGCCCGATCAACAGCTTGGAGCAGAAAGGAAAATAGGAATGTCCCCTAGAAGGCGGCGCCGGGCACCCGCTTGATCTGGGCGCCGAGCTGCCCGAGCTTCTCCTCGATGCACTCGTAACCGCGGTCGATGTGGTAGATGCGCTGCACGTCCGTCACGCCCTCGGCGATGAGCCCGGCCAGGACGAGACCTGCGGAGGCCCGGAGGTCGGTGGCCATCACCGGAGCACCGGAGAGGCGCTCGACCCCGTGAATCACTGCCGTGTTGCCCTCGATGCGGATGTCCGCCCCGAGACGGCGCAGCTCCAGCATGTGCATGTAGCGGTTCTCGAAAACCGTCTCGACGACCGTGGAAACGCCCTCGGCCACGGCATCGAGCGCGGCGAACTGCGCCTGCATGTCCGTCGGGAAGGCGGGATAGGGTGCCGTGCGGATGTCCACTGCGGTCAGCCGGCGGCCGCGCATGTCCACCTCGAGCCAGTCCGGGCCGGCGGTCACCGACGCGCCCGCCTCGCGCAGCTTCGCGACCACCGCATCGAGGTGGTCCGGGCGCACCTCGCGTACCCGGACGCGCCCGCCGGTGATGGCGCCGGCGACGAGGTAGGTGCCGGCCTCGATCCGGTCTGGCACCACGTCGTAGCTGCAGCCGTGAAGCCGCGGCACGCCGTCGATCACGAGCGTGTCGGTACCGGCGCCGCTGATGCGGGCGCCCATCGCCGCCAGGCACTGGGCCAGGTCGACGACCTCCGGCTCGCGCGCGGCGTTCTCGATCACCGTCTGGCCCTCCGCGAGGGTGGCCGCCATCATGAGGTTCTCCGTGCCGGTGACCGTTACGGTGTCGAGCACGATGCGCGCGCCCCGCAACTTCCCGGCGCGGGCGCGGATGTATCCGCCCTCGATCGCCATTTCGGCACCGAGCGCTTCCAGCCCTTCGACGTGCAGGTTCACGGGCCGCGCCCCGATCGCGCAGCCCCCGGGCAGCGACACGTCCGCCGCGCCGAAACGCGCGACCAGGGGACCCAGGACCAGGATCGAGGCGCGCATCGTCTTCACCAGGTCGTAGGGGGCGACGAGTTGCCGCACGGTCGAGGCGTCCACTTCCACCCGCATGCGATCGCCGACCGTCACACCGGCCCCCATCCCACCGAGCAGCGAGATCATCGTGGTGACGTCGCGCAGGTGGGGCACGTTGCCGATCGTGACCGGCTCGTCCGAGAGCAGGGATGCCGCGAGGATGGGCAACGCCGCGTTCTTCGCGCCCGAGATGCGGACCTCGCCGTCGAGAGCGGTCCCGCCGGTGATCTGCAGCTTGTCCAAGAGCCCGGCTCAGCCTGCGCGACGGGTTTCCCACTCGGCCGGCGTGACGGTCTCGAGCGACAAGGCGTGGATCTCGCCCCCGACCGCCGCGCCCAGCGCCGCGTAGACGAGCTGGTGGCGCTTGATGGTGCGCAGGCCCTCGAACTGCGGGGCTACGACGAGCGCCTCGAAGTGGACATCGTCGCCCGAGAGGACGCGCACCGCCGCGCCGGGCAGTGCGGCCTGGATCTTCTGCTGGACTTCGTCGGCGGTCATGGGCGTGGGCCGGTCTGCGTCAGGGATGGCGATTGTAGGCAAAGACTGCCGGAGCGGCCAGCGCCCGGGCGCCGGGTCGCGCGCCACGCGGTGTATGATGACGCCCCATCCGCTGCAACCGGGACGAACCGGCGAACCTCCGCATGACCGAAGAGCACGAGGACGGCGGCCTGCTGGCAGCCGGCAGGCGCGCGCTGTCGATCGAGGCCGAGGCCGTCGCCTCCCTCGCCGGTCGCCTCGGGCGCTCCTTCGCCGAAGCCTGCCGCGTCTGCATGGCCTGCCGGGGCCGCGTCGTCGTGACCGGCATGGGCAAGTCCGGGCACGTCGCCGGCAAGATCGCGGCCACGCTGGCGAGCACAGGAACCCCTGCGTTCTTCCTGCACCCGGCGGAGGCGAGCCACGGCGATCTCGGCATGATCACGCGCGACGACGCGGTCCTTGCGTTGTCGAACTCGGGCGAGACGGCGGAGATCCTCACGATCCTGCCACTGATCAAGCGCATGGGCGTGCCCCTCATCGCGATGACGGGCAAGGCGGGCTCGACGCTCGCTCGCGAGGCCGACGTGCACCTCGACGTGAGCGTCCCGGCCGAGGCCTGTCCGCTCAACCTCGCGCCCACCGCGAGCACCACGGCGATGCTCGCCATGGGCGATGCGCTCGCCGTCACGCTGCTCGGGCAGCGCGGCTTCACGACGGAGGACTTCGCGCGGTCGCACCCGGGCGGCATGCTGGGACGGCGTCTCCTGCTCCGGGTCGAGGACGTGATGCGGCGCGGCGATGCCCTGCCGAAGGTCGGTGAGGACACCAGCCTGTCCGCTGGCCTGCTCGAGATGTCGCGCAAGGGTCTCGGCATGACCGCAATCGTCGATGCCGACGAGCGCGTGCTCGGAATCTTCACGGACGGGGACCTGCGCCGCACCCTCGATCGCCAGCTAGACGTGCACGTGACGCCCATGCACGAGGTGATGACGCGGGGCTGCAAGACGATCGCCCCGGGCGAGCTCGCGGCGGAAGCCGTGCACCTGATGGAGGAGCACCGCATCACCGGGCTGCTCGTGGTCGACGCGCAAGGGCGGCTGATCGGGGCTCTGAACGTACACGACCTGCTGCGCGCGGGTGTCATGTGAGCCGCGATCCCGGAGCCACCGCGGCCAGCGTGGAGCTGCTGGTGCTCGACGTGGACGGCGTGATGACCGACGGCCGGCTGTGGTTCGGCCCCGACGGTGAGGCGCTCAAGCCGTTTCACGTCCGCGACGGGTTCGGCATCAAGCGGCTTCGCGCCGCAGGCCTCGAGGTCGCCGTCATCTCCGGCCGCCGAAGCGCCGCGGTGGACCGGCGCATGGGCGAGCTCGGCGTCGCCCACGTGATGCAGGGGGTGGAGGAAAAGGACGTCGCGCTCCGCGAGCTGCTGGGCCGGCTCGGCATCGCCGGCGCGCGTGCCGCCTGCCTGGTCGACGACGTGCCCGACCTCCCGCTGATGCGAGCGGTCGGCCTGCCGGCGGCCGTCGCGGATGCCCACCCCGACGTGCTCGCCGCCGCGCGGCACGTGACGCGGCTGGCGGGGGGCAGCGGGGCGGTCCGCGAGTTCTGTGACTGGCTGCTCGCTGCGCGGGGAGCTACGCCGTGATTCCGCGGCTGCTGCTTCTGCTCGCCCTCGTCGCCCTGGTGGTGCTGGTCCTCGACGTGACCGGCCTGGGCGACGCCGGCGATGCGCCGGACGCGGCCAGCACCGTGCAGACGGGCTACTACCTGCGGGATGCCACGCTCACCGAGTTCGACGAGTCCGGGCAGGTGCGCCTGGAGGTCTCGGCCCGCCTCGCGACCGAGAACCCCGCCCTGAAGACCGTCGAGCTCGAGATGGTGACCGTCAACTACTACCCGGAGGCCGGCCAGCGCTGGCGCGTCACGTCGGACCGCGGTCACCTGCCGCCCGATCGCGAGCAGGTGGACCTGAGCGGCAACGTGGTGATGACCGGCGAGCGACGAGGGCTTCCCGACCCGGCCGTCGTTCGCAGCGACGAGCTGACGCTCGAGGTCGAGGAGCGGGTCGCGCGGACCGACGGCCCCGTGACACTGAGCCTCGGCCGTCACGGCCTCTCCGCCACCGGGCTCGTCGCCAACTTGAAGGCCGAGACCCTGCGGCTAGAATCGAGCGTCAATGGCCGCTTCCAGCCCTAGTCCCGCGCTCGCCGCGCTGCTGCTCGCCGTGCTGCCCGCCACGAGCGACGCGCAGCCTTCGCGTGCGACGCTGCCCATCTCCGTCGAGGCCGACTCGAGCGACTTCGACTACCGCAACGGTGTCCTCGTCTTCCGCAGGATCCGCGTGACCCAGGGCGATGCGAGCGTCGCCGCGGACCTCGCCACCGCGACCGGGCTCGAGTTCCAGAACAGCGAGTGGCAGTTCGACGGCAGCGTGCGCATCGTCGCCGAGGGCGGCACCCTCGAGAGCGATACCGCGGTCGTGCGGTTCCGCGACAACGAGATCGCGTTTGCGCAGGTCACGGGGGACCCGGCGACCTTCTCCCAGCAGCGCGGCGAGCAGCGCGCCGAGGGACGGGCCGCCCGCATCGAATACCAGCTCACCACCGGACGGATCCGTCTCACGGGCGGCGCCTGGCTCTCCGACGGCCGCAACGAGATCACCGGCTCCACGCTCGTCTACAGCATGTCCGAAGAGCGGATCGTCGCGGAAGCCGCCGAGCAGGGAGGCGAGCCGGTGCGCATCACGATCAATCCCCAGTCTCCGCCGGGCGAGCCGCCACCGGCGGAAGCACCGCCCGAGCCATGAGCAGCCTGCGCGCGCTGCAGCTGCAAAAGAGCTTCCGCAAGCGCAAGGTGGTCAACGACCTGTCGCTCGAGATCTCGAGCGGCGAGGTCGTCGGGCTGCTCGGCCCGAATGGCGCCGGCAAGACGACCGCCTTCTACATGATCGTGGGCCTGATCCCCTGCGATGCGGGCCGGATCGAGCTCAACGGCAGGGACGTCACGAGGCTGCCCATGCACGCTCGCGCGCGCCGTGGCCTCGGCTACCTGCCCCAGGAGGCGTCGGTCTTTCGCAAGCTTTCCGTCGAGGACAACCTGCTCGCTATACTCGAGACGCGCGACGACCTCGACGACGAGGCACGGCGGCGGCGTCTCGAGGACCTGCTCGAGGAACTGCACGTCGGGCACATCCGCGAGAGCCTGGGAATGAGCCTCTCCGGAGGCGAACGCCGCCGTGTCGAGATCGCCCGCGCGCTCGCGGCCGACCCGGCCTTCGTGCTCCTGGACGAGCCGTTCGCCGGCGTCGATCCGCTTTCCGTGAACGACATCCAGCGCATCGTGCGTCACCTCGCGGATCGGGGGATCGGCGTGCTGATCACCGACCACAACGTGCGGGAGACCCTGGGCATCTGTGGCCGGGCCTACATCGTGAACCAGGGCACGATCCTGGCGTCCGGCAGTGCCGAGGAGATCCTTGCCAACCCCGACGTTCGCGAGGTCTACTTGGGCCAGGACTTCCGGCTCTAGGGGCCGCCGGGCCGTCGTCCCGGCGCCGTGAGCAACGCTCGGAAACACTCGGCATGATGAAGCCTTCACTGCAGCTCCGGCTCGGGCAGCAGCTGACGATGACACCGCAACTGCAGCAGGCGATCCGTCTGCTGCAGTTGCCCGCGCTCGAGCTCCAGGCGCAGATCCGCGAGGCGCTCGAGAGCAACGTCATGCTCGAGGCCGAGGAAGCGGACGAGGACCGCGCCTCGCTGGAGGAAGCCGAGGCCGAGACGGCGACGGCCGAGACGACCGTCGAGATCGGCGAGGACTGGCCGGAGCCGACCGCAGCAGAGGCAGACGCGCCATGGTCGGGCGGGGACGACGATCGCCTCCTCGAGCTCGCCGACGACTCCGGGCAGACGCTGACCGACCACCTCCTGTGGCAGCTCGAGCTGGCCCACCTGGATCCGCGCTCGCTGGCGATCGGCCGGGCCGTCATAGACGCCATCGGCGAGGACGGCTACCTGGTCGACTCGCTCGAGGAGATCTCCGCGACGCTCTCGCCGGACATCGAGGCGCCGCCCGGCGAGGTCGAGGACGTCCTACAGACCATCCAGCAGTTCGATCCGCTCGGTGTCGGCGCCCGGTCGGTCGCGGAGTGCATCGACCTGCAGCTGGCGGCGCTCGACCCGGAGACGCCCGGCCTCGAGCTGGCGCGGCGCCTCGCGCGCGAGCACCTCGACCTGGTCGCCGCGCAGCAGTTCCCGGCCCTGAAGCGACAGCTGCACTGCTCACCCGAGGAGCTCGAGACCGCGATCGCCCTCGTCAAGTCCTGCCACCCGCGCCCGGGCTCGGCGATCCAGCAGACCCGCACCGAGTACGTCGTGCCGGACGTGTTCGTGCGGCGAACGCCGACCGGCTGGGTCGTCGACCTGAATCCGGCGGCCGTTCCCCGGGTGCGGCTCAACCAGGGCTACGCCGGCCTGGTCAGCCGCTCGACCGACCACGCCGTCCTGCGCAGCCAGCTGCAGGAGGCCCGCTGGCTGCTGCGCAGCCTCGAGATCCGCAACGAGACGCTGCTCAAGGTCGCGCGCTCGATCGTCGAGCGCCAGGCCGCGTTCTTCGAGCACGGCGAGGAAGCCATGACGCCGATGGTGCTCAAGCACATCGCCGAGGCGGTCGAGATGCACGAGTCGACGATTTCGCGCGTGACCACCGGGAAATACATGCACACGCCGCGCGGCGTGCTCGAGTTCCGCTACTTTTTCTCGAGCCACGTGTCCGGTGACGAGGGCGAGGTGTCGTCCACCGCGATCCGTGCCAAAATCCGCAAGCTGATCGCCGGTGAAGACCCGTCCGATCCGCTCTCCGACAACAAGATCGCGGCGCTGCTCTCCGAGGAGGGGGTCCAGGTGGCGCGTCGTACGGTCGCCAAGTACCGCGAGGCCCTCGGCATCGCGTCCTCGAGCGATCGGCGCCGGGTCCCGGTCAGATGAGGCGTCCGCCGGTCACGGCCTATACGAGGAGCCAAGCATGCACCTGAGTCTCACCGGCCATCACATCGACGTCACGCCGGCCCTGCGCAGCTACGTCGAGAAGAAGTTCGAGAGGATCGTCCGCCATTTCGACCAGGTGATCGACGTGCACTGCGTGCTCACCGTGGAAAAGCTGCGCCACAAGGCCGAGGCGACCCTGTCGGTCAGCGGCGGCAACATTCACGCCGACGCGACGGACGGGGACATGTACGCGGCCATCGACCTGCTCACCGACAAGCTCGACCGCAGGGTCAAGAAGCACAAGGAAAAGCTGACGGATCACCACGCGGCCGAGGCCCGCCGGCGGCCCTGACCGCGCCGCCCCCGGCCACGGCGTCCGCCTGTCGGCCGCCATTGGCACGCCGCCATGCTCCCCGCGTAGGATGATCGGCGGGCGGTGCATGGCGGCCTTCCGCAGCGGCTGAAACCTGATGTTCCGACTGGTCATCGTGAGTGGGCTCTCCGGCTCGGGCAAGAGCGTGGCGCTCAACATGCTCGAGGACCTGAGCTGGTTCTGCATCGACAACATCCCGGCAGGCCTGCTGCAGGCGCTGGTCGCGCACACCGTCGCCGACGACGAGCCGATGTACCGGCGTCTCGCCGTCGGGCTCGACGCCCGCAATCGCCCCGGCGACCTCGCCGACATTCCAGCCCTGATCCGCGATCTGCGGCGCAGCGGCCTGCGCTGCGAGGTGATCTACCTGCACGCCGAGGATCACGCCCTGCTGAAGCGCTACGCGGAGACGCGCCGCCGCCATCCGCTGGCGGCCGACGGCCTGAGCCTGGGCGAGGCGATCGAGGCGGAGCGCGCCCTGCTGCTTCCCCTCGCCGACGCTGCCGACCTCGTCATCGACACGAGCTCGATGAGCGTGCACGCCCTGCGTGAACTGGTCCGCCTGCGGGTCGAGGACCGGCGCAGCGGGCGTCTGTCGATCCTGTTCGAGTCGTTCGGATACAAGAACGGCATCCCCGGCGACGCCGACTTCGTCTTCGACGCCAGGACGCTGCCCAATCCCTACTGGGAGCCGGCCCTCAAGCCCCTCACCGGACTGGACCCGGCCGTCAGGCAGTTCCTGGAGGATGCGCCGGCGGTGCGCGCCCTCCTCGACGACATCACCCGGTTCCTCGCCGCGCGCATCCCGCTGTACCAGCAGAACAATCGCGGCTATCTGACGGTTGCAGTCGGCTGCACGGGCGGCCAGCACCGGTCCGTCTACCTGGTGGAGCGGCTCGCGGAGCACTTCCGCGAGCGCCACCCGCAGGTGCTCGCCCGCCACACGGCGCTCGCGCATAGCGGCTGACCCCGCCTCGGCCGCGCTTGGACCACCGCCGCGCCGCCCGTTAGACTCGCGCCGGGCTTCCCGGAGGAGCACGACCGTGGCGACGGCGCCGGCAGACGTCCGCAGCGATCGCGAGGCACGGCTGGATGCGCTCCGTGCCGCGCTCGATTCGGGCACCCTGCGCGGCGCCCGGCGGATGATCAACGCACTGCATCCGGCCGAGATCGCGCACTTCCTGGAGTCGCTGCCCCCTCCTCGGCGCGAGATCACCTGGGAACTGGTCGACCGCGAGCTCGACGGCGACGTGCTGGTCGAACTCTCGGAGGAGGTCCGTGCGGAGCTGATCCGCGACATGGACACGCACGAGATCGTCGCGGCGACGGAGGGCCTCGATCTCGACGACCTGGCAGACCTCCTCGCCGAGATGCCGGAGGCGGTCACGCAGCAGGTGCTGCGCTCGATGGACCACCAGGACCGCGAGCGGCTCAAGACCGTCCTGGCGTATCCGGAGGACAGCGCCGGCGGCCTGATGAACACCGACACGGTGAGCGTCCGGCCCGACGTGACGCTCGGCGTCGTCCTGCGCTACCTGCGCATGCGCAGGGAACTGCCCGATCGCACCGACTGCCTGTTCGTGGTCGATCGCAACGACCGCTACCTCGGCGTGTTGCCGGTGACGAGCCTGCTGACGGAGGACGAGGAGCAGAGCGTTTCCGCCGTCATCGACTCCGAGGTGCGGGGTATCGCGCCGGACACCCACGCCTCGGAGGTGGCCCAGCTGTTCGAGGGCCGCGACCTGCTATCCGCCGCAGTCGTGGGTGCGGACGGAAGGCTGCTCGGGCGCGTCACGATCGACGACGTCCTGGACGTCGTGCGCGAGCAGGCGGAGCACCCGCTGCTCACGGCGGCGGGACTCGAGGACGAGGAGGACGTATTTGCCGGTGTCCGCCGCAGCGCGCGGCGGCGCGCCCTGTGGCTCGGCGTCAACCTCGTCACCGCCTTCATCGCCTCCTGGGTCGTCGGCCTGTTCGAGGCGACCATCGACCAGGTCGTCGCGCTGGCAGTGCTCATGCCGGTCGTCGCGAGCATGGGCGGCATCGCCGGAACGCAGACCGTCACGCTGATCATCCGGGGCATCGCGCTCGGCCAGATCCACAGCTCCAATGCCCGCTGGCTCTTCTTCAAGGAGCTCTCTGTCGGCGCGCTAAACGGCGCCGTGTGGGCCACGGTCGTGGCGCTGGCCACCTGGGCATGGTTCGGCACCTGGCAGATCGCGGCGGTCATCTGCGCCGCCATCGTGATCAACGTGGCCGCGGCGGCCGTCGCGGGCGTGCTCATCCCGCTGGGGCTCAAGCGCCTCCGAGTCGATCCGGCGCTCGCCGGCGGCGTCATCCTGACGACGGTGACCGACATCGTCGGCTTCGCGGCCCTACTGGGCCTGGGAACGTTGTTCCTGCTCTGAGATGCCGAGAAACGCCGCGATTTCCGCGCGACGGGCGTTGGCGTCGTCCATGCCCATCTGGATCAGCAGCCGTGTGTAACCCGACTCGAACAGCAGGTAGGAAACGAGCTGCCCGCCCGCCGGGCTCGCGGCACCCATGGTGCGCAGCAGCGCCCGCACCGTACGCGGCATCTCGCTCGCATGGGAGGCGGCCGCAGCGGACAGGTCGGCCCGGGGCAGGACCAGCAGGGATTCGACGCGGCGCAGGCCGAGCGGCTCGCGAAACCCGGTCACGGCACCCAGGAGCATGTTGATGCGTTCCAGCCGCTCGAGGTCGCCGTGTAGACCCTCCATGAACAAGGTGTCGAGCATGAAGCCAAAGACCTCGCCGAAGCTGGGCGGCGCCGCGGCCGCCGTCGTCGGGGTCGTCCGCCCCGGCTCGCGCACGCCTATGACCAGCAGGCGGTCGGCGCCGAGGTGCACCGCCGGCGAGAGCGGGGTGATCTGCCGCATCGCACCGTCGCCGAAATGCGACCCCGCCATCGACACCGGCGGAAAGAGGAAGGGAATCGCGGCGCTGGCCATCAGATGATCGAGGCCGAGTTCCGCGGCCACTACCCTTCGCCCGGCTCCCTCCCAGGCCTCCACGGGATGACGGGCGTCGACGAAGGAGACCGACTCGCCCGAGGCGAAGCTGGTGGCTGTCACGGCGAGAGCGTCGAGCAGGCCCGCGTCGAGCGCCTGTCGGATGCGTGCGAAGTTCACGCTCCACTCGAGCAGGCGCCGCAGCGGCGCGTTGTTGAACAGCG
>LJNS01000080.1 GCA_001303245.1 Gammaproteobacteria bacterium SG8_30 | reverse complement strand
TGCGACGGCCGCGGGTCGATCCGCTGGCCATGATCTCGCTGAACCGCAGCCTGATCGCCTTCAACCTGATCTGGCTGTGGGAGCAGGTGGAGCGAGTCCCCGCGGCGGTCAGGCAGCTCGCTGCCTACTCGAGCCATCCCCCTCACGTCGGGTTGCGCGTTCCCTTCGAGCACGCCCCGGAGGCGATGCGGGCACTCCAGTCGGGCAGCACAGTCGGCAAGGTCGTCCTCGAACTCTAGGGGACATTCCTATTTTTCTTTCTTGCGCAAGTCTTTGAAAGACGGAGGAATCGTCATTTTCATTTCAAGTCCGGGGCAACTCGCTGTGATGCTTTGGTAACGGACCGCGCAAGAAAGAAAAATAGGAATGTCCCCTACATCTCGATGCGGACTTCGCCCTTTACGATCGTCACGGGATAGGTCTTCAGGGCCTTCTCGCCACGCACGACGTTGAGCAGCTGGACGCCCGGCGGGAAATTCGCCCACTCGACGACCTCGCCGCTGCGGATGTCGAATTGCGCCCGGTGGAAGGGGCACTGAATCCTGCAGCCGTCGACGATCTTGCCCCGGGCGAGGGGCGCAAACACGTGTGTGCAGTTGGCCTGCGTGGCGAAAAAGCCGTCCTCGAGGTGATAGACGAGTACGCTGCGGCCCTCTGCCTTGAAGGCCGTCATCCTGCCGACCGGCAGCTCGTCCACCTTGCAGACGGTGTGCTTGGCCATGAACGCCTCCCTCCGGGCCGTCAGTGTGCCAGTACGCGCGAGATGATGTAGCCGCCGGACTTCGCGTCGTGTTCGAGCTCGAGCAGCTTGCGCTCACGTGCCTCCTCGAGCAGCTTGCCGAACGTCTTGAAGCCGTGATAGCTCTCGTTGAAGCCGGGCTGGCGGCGTTTGATCGCCTGCTTGACCATCGAGCCCCAGACCTTCTCTTCGGAGTCGCGCTCCTCGAAGAGATCCTCGACCGTCTCGACGACGAGGTCGAAGGCCTCCTGCTTCCTCTCCTCGTCCGATGATGGCGCCGCCCTTTCTTCCGACTTCACGGTCTTCGCCTTGCGGCGTGCGCTGCGGGTCTTCTTCGTCTGCCGGACGAGGTCGTCGTAGTAGATGAACTCGTCGCAGTTGGCGATCAACAGGTCGGAGGCCGAGTTCTTCACGCCGCAGCCGATGACGACCTTGTTGTTCTCGCGCAGCTTGCTGACCAGCGGCGAGAAGTCCGAGTCGCCGCTCACGATCACGAAGGTGTCGACGTGGGCCTTGGTGTAGCAGAGGTCCAGCGCGTCCACGACGAGGCGGATGTCAGCCGAGTTCTTGCCCGACTGGCGTACGTGCGGGATGTCGATCAGCTCGAAGGCGGCCTCGTGCATGTCCGCCTTGAACTCCTTGTACCGCTGCCAGTCGCAGTAGGCCTTCTTGACCACGATGTTGCCCTTGAGCAGCAGGCGCTCCAGCACGACGTCGATGTCGAAGGCGGAAAATTTCGCGTCCCGCACGCCGAGCGCGACGTTCTCGAAGTCGCAGCGCTCGTCTCAGCCGCCCAGTCTACGCTTGAGCTCGGCGACTTCCATCTGCAGATCCGCCATGGCGCGCTCGAGCCGGGTCAGCCGGTCGCCGTCGACGGGATCCGGCCGACGCGCCGCGGTCTCGCGGGCGGGTAGCGGCCCGGCGGCCGCCGCCGGCTCGCCGGAGAAGAGGTGCATGTAGCGTGCTTCGCGCCTGCCGGCCTCCCGCTGGAGCCGCACCAGGAACGGCCCATCGTCGCGCGTGCGCAGCCGTTCGAGCACTGCCTCGAGTTCGGCCATGTCCCGGAAGGCGTGCAGGCGACTCGCATGGCTGCGCAACTCTCCCGGGGTCTGCGCGCCCCGCAGCAACAGCTCGCAGATCACGGCCACCTCGCCCGGCGAAAATCTGAGCTCGCCGAATTCGGTGTTGCAGAACAGGTGCCGCCATTTCGGGACGCGGCTGCCGAACCCCGTCTTGTCGACGACGAGCCCGCGATTGGACAGGCGGTCGAGCAGTCCCTGCACGGTCCGCTCGTCGAGGTGCATGACCGGGTCCCGATTGGACTTCTGGTTACAGGCGTTGGTCAGTGCGTTGAGGCTGAGCGGGTACTGGTCGGGCGTCGCGATCTCCTTCTCCAGCAGCGCGCCGATGACGCGTGCCTCTTCGGCGGACAGTTCGATCTTCATGCTGGCGTACCCCGGGGCGGCGATCGCCGCACATTGTCGCGCACGAACACCGCCCGTGTCGCGTTCAGGTGGAGCCGCGTGCCGCGGGTCGCGGCGACGAAGTTGCGTCCGGATCGGGATGGAGCTCTGCCCCGCCGAAGGAACCCTCGAGGTTGCGCATCTCGATCCAGTGCACCTGCAGCGGCCAGTAGCCTTCCGGATGCCCCAGCAGGCGCCGCGCCGCGCCCTGTCCCTCGACTTCGATGATGCCGTGCTCGGCTCGCGGAAAGACCGCGACGTCGAGATGACCGGGCCCCGTCTGCCGGCGGCGAAGGATCTCGAGGGAGGCCTCCATCGGCGCCTCCGTGTCCTCGCCGCCGGCGATCCAGAGGACCGGCGTACCGCTTGCGAGCAACGCGTCCAGGACCGGAAGCGGGTCGTAGTCCCATGGCGTGCCACGGTCGAACCACGGGCCGACGGTCCGCAACACCCAGGCCGGATACCTGACGAGGTCCTGCGTGAACTCGCCCTCCAGCTGCTCCCACCAGGGCTCGCCGCGGTACTTCTCCTCGAGCGCCTCGAGCGCGTCGTAGCCCTCCCGGAAGCCCGAGGCCATGATCGCGCCCGTTGCATCGGTTACTTCCCGCGCCTTGGCCAGCACCTCGGGACCGTAGCCGGCCCGCCGCAGGTTCGACAGCACCTCGCCCCGGTCCTCCGCCAGCGGGCTCTCGACGATACCGTAGCCGACCGCCACGAAGTCCACCGGCTCGCGGGAAGCGGCGAGCGGCGCAACCCATCCGCCCTGACTGCCCGCGAGGAAACCCAGCGGCGGCGTGGGACCTACAAGCGACCGCGCCTCGCGTGCGGCGGCGGCGAGATCGTCCGCCAGCAGGTCGAAGTCCTGTGTGTACTCGCCCTCCGAGGCACCGGTGCCACGCTTGTCGAACAGGAATACGCCAATCCCCGCCGGCGGCAGCAGGTATTGCCAGGCGTAGAATGCGGTCGCCGCCCAGTCTTCCGAGCCGTGTCCGAGCACGGCGATCGCCCGCGGCTCGCCCTCGGGCAGAACGAGCTTGCCGTGCAATCTCACGCCGCGGCCTTCGAACGCGACCTCGCGTTCGCGCAGCGGCAGCCGGCGTCCCGCCACCGGCTCGCCCTGCAGCGGATCGAGCGTGATCCGCCCGTCGCCGCAGTTCGCCAGCGTCACGACCAGGGTCACCGGCTCGCGCACGCTCCAGCCGTCGCCGGACACGAAGCGGCCTGCTCCATCCGGGTACAGCCGCCCGCTCCGGCCCGAGAACAGCCGGTAGCGCAGCGTGTCGCCGTCGCTCGGTGTCAGCGCCAGCAGTTCGCCGTCGTCGAGCCGGTAGGCGCCCGCTTGGCAGAGCAGTTCCCGGGGCGGCTCGTCGCCGCCACAGCCGCCCAGCAACAGCACGACGAGCAGGGCGGAGATCGACATTCCGGACTTGATCACGTATCTCTCCCGCGAGCCCCCTGGTCCGCCTACTGTACTGGACGCCCGGCGCAGGCGAGCACCGGATCGCCGGCGGTGCGACCTCGAACCGGGCGCGACGGGTAGAATGGCGGCCGCATGAGCGCGACGCTTCCCCTGCCCCTCGAGACCGGCGGAACGCCCGCGCAGCCGCCCGCCCCGCCGCGCCTGCGCGAGATTCCTTACAACTACACGTCCCTGGCCGACCGCGAGATCGTGATCCGGCTGCTCGGCGAGGAGTCGTGGCGGCTGATCGAGGACCTGCGCCACGAGCGTCGCACGGGGCGATCGGCGCGCATGTTGTACGAGGTGCTAGGCGACATCTGGGTCGTGCGGCGCAACCCGTACCTTCAGGACGACCTGCTGGACAACCGCAAGCGCCGCCGCCTGCTGATCGAGGCGCTGCACCACCGCCTCGCCGACATCGATCGTCGGCGCGACCTGTCCGACGCCGCCCGCGACGCACGCGTCGCCTCGCTGCTCGACTCCGCGCGTGCTGCCGTCGAGGCCTTCGAGCAGGACTTCGTCACCGTGGAGGCGTTGCGCCGCCGCGCGCGTCGCCTGCTCGCGCGTCACACTCGCGCCGACAACGTGCGCTTCGATGCCTTCGCCCGAGTCACGCACGTGACCGACGCGACCGACTGGCGCGTCGAATACCCATTGGTGGTGATCTCGCCCGACGAGGAAGTGGAGATCCCCGGCCTGGTGCGTGCCTGCATCGAGCTCGGCCTGACCATCATCCCGCGCGGCGGCGGCACGGGCTACACCGGCGGCGCCATACCGCTGACGCCCCTGTCGGCCGTCATCAATACGGAGAAGCTCGAGCAGGTCGGAGCGGTGGAGCAGCGCGCCCTGCCGGGCGCGGCCGGCGAGGTCGGTACCGTCTTCACGGAGGCCGGCGTGGTCACGATGCGGGTCGCGGAGGTTGCGCAGCGCGCCGGCCTCGTATTCGCCGTGGACCCGACCTCCGCGAGCGCCTCGTGCGTCGGCGGCAACATCGCCGTCAACGCCGGCGGCAAGAAGGCGGTCCTGTGGGGCACGGCCGTCGACAACCTCGCGTGGTGGCGCATGGTCGACCCTGAGGCCAACTGGCTCGAGGTCGAGCGCCTCGGGCACAACCTTGGCAAGATCCACGACGCGCCGGCAGCCCGGTTCGAGCTGACCTGGAAGGATGGACGACGACCGCCCGACGAGGCCAAGGTCCTGCGCAGGGAGCGCCTCGAGATCGAGGGGAGCCGCTTCCGCAAGACGGGCCTCGGCAAGGACGTGACCGACAAGTTCCTCGGCGGCCTGCCCGGCGTGCAGAAGGAGGGTTGCGACGGTCTGATCACGTCGGCGCGGTGGATCCTGCATCGGATGCCGGCCCACACCCGCACCGTCTGCCTGGAGTTCTACGGGCAGGCCCGCCAGGCGATTCCCTCAATAGTCGAGATCAAGTCCTACCTCGACGGCGCCGGGCGGACGCAGGGAGCCTTGCTCGCCGGCCTCGAGCACCTCGACGAGCGCTACCTCCGAGCCGTCGGCTACACGCCGAAGTCGCGCCGCGGCGGCAGCCCGAAGATGGTGCTGATCGGGGACATCGTCGGCGACGACGAGCAGGCGGTGGCGCGGGCCACCTCCGAGGTGGTGCGGCTCGCCAACGCGCGCTCCGGCGAGGGCTTCGTCGCCGTGAGTCCCGAGGCGCGCGGCAAGTTCTGGTCGGAACGCTCCCGCACGGCTGCGATTGCACGGCACACGAACGCGTTCAAGCTGAACGAGGACGTGGTCATCCCGCTCGGGCGGCTAGGTGAGTACACGGACGCGATCGAGCGCATCAACATCGAGCTGTCGACGAGGAACAAGCTGCGGCTGCTCGACGAGCTCGAGGCCTACCTCCGGGGCGAGCTCAGGCTCGCGCCGCCTGAGGACGGCGAGGCGCTACTCGAGCCGGCCGAGGTCATCGGCGACCGGCGGCGTCAGGCGCTCGGAATTCTGGGCGACGCCCGCATGCGCTGGTCGTGGCTCCTGGAGCACCTGGACGCGAAGCTGTCGGCAGCCCTCGAGTCGCTGCGACCGCTGCTTTCCGCACCGCTCATGGAAGAGCTGGCGCGGCGCGTAGCCGTCTCGCCGGGCCTGACCGTCTTCGACATGATGCAGGAGCGCACCATCCGGACGTCCTGGAAGGCCGAGGTGCGCGCTCCCATCGAGCGGCTGTTCTCGGGCGCGGTCTTTGCCCCCGTCGTGGCCGGCCTGCGCGAGGTGCACCGGCGCGTCCTGAAGAGTCGTTTGTTCGTGGCCCTGCACATGCACGCCGGCGACGGCAACGTGCACACCAACATCCCGGTCAACTCGGATGATTACGCCATGCTGCAGGAGGCGAACGCCACGGTCGGGCGCATCATGCGCATCGCCCGCGAGCTCGACGGCGTGATCTCCGGCGAGCACGGCATCGGCATCACCAAGTACGAGTTCCTGCGCGACGAAGAGATGGCCGGATTCCGTGCCTACAAGCGCCGGACGGACCCTGAGGGCCGGTACAACAAGGGCAAGTTCGAGCCGGGTGGCGACCTCGCTCGCGCCTACACGCCGAGCTTCAACCTGCTAGGCCACGAGTCGCTGATCATGCGACAGTCCGACATCAACTCGATCTCGGACGCCGTCAAGGATTGCCTGCGCTGCGGCAAGTGCAAGCCGGTCTGCGCGACCCATGTGCCGCGCGCCAACCTGCTCTACTCGCCCCGCAACAAGATCCTCGCCACCTCTTTGCTCGTCGAGGCGTTCCTCTACGAGGAGCAGACGCGCCGGGGTGTCTCCATCAGGCACTGGGAGGAGTTCGGCGACGTGTCCGATCACTGCACCGTGTGCCACAAGTGCCTGAGCCCCTGCCCCGTCGACATCGATTTCGGCGACGTGTCCATGGCGATGCGCGACCTGTTGCGCCGCATGGGCAAGCAGCGTTTCAACCCTGCCAAGACCGCCGCGATGTACTTCCTCAATGCCACCCGCCCGGAGAGCATCCGCCTGGCCCGCAAACTGATGATCGAGTGGGGGTACGGGGCACAGCGCCTCGCCCACAGGCTGCTGCGGGGCGTGGCGAAGTCGCAGACCCGCCGCCCGCCGGCCACCACCGGGAGGGCGCCGGTCCGCGAGCAGGTCGTTCACTTCGTCAACAAGAAGATGCCCGGCAGGCTGCCGAAGCGCACGACGCGCGCACTGCTCGACATCGAGGACCGTCACTACGTGCCGATCATCCGCGACCCCGCCGCGACCAGTCTCGATTCCGAGGCAGTGTTCTACTTTCCAGGCTGCGGCTCGGAACGGCTGTTCTCGCAGGTCGGACTCGCCACCCAGGCGATGCTCTGGCACGTCGGCGTCCAGACCGTGCTGCCTCCGGGGTACCTGTGCTGCGGCTACCCGCAGCGGGGCTCGGGCGACTTCGACAAGGCCGAGCAGTTCATCACCGACAACCGCGTGCTGTTCCATCGCGTGGCAAATACACTCAACTACCTCGACATCCGCACCGTCGTCGTCAGCTGCGGCACCTGCTTCGACCAGCTGCAGGGCTACCGGTTCGAGGACATCTTCCCGGGTTGCCGCATCGTCGACATCCACGAGTTCCTGATGGAGCGCGGCGTGCAGGTCGCCGGCGCCACCGGCGTGCGGTACATGTACCACGACCCCTGCCACTCGCCGATGAAGAGCCACGACCCGCTGAAGGTCGTCAATACGCTCATGAATGCCGGTGCCAACGGTCGAATCGAGAACAACGATCGCTGTTGCGGCGAGTCCGGCACCCTCGCCGTGGCCCGGCCCGACGTTTCCACGCAGGTGCGTTTCCGCAAGGAGCGCGAGGTCGTCAGCGGCGCGCAGGCGCTGCGCGCAGACGGCTTCGATGGGGACGTCAGGATCCTGACGTCCTGCCCGTCCTGCCTGCAGGGCCTGTCGCGCTACTCGGACGATGCCGGCACCGACGCCGACTACGTCGTCGTCGAGATCGCACGCCACGTCCTCGGGGAGGACTGGATTCCCGAATTCGTGCGCGCTGCGAATGCGGGGGGGATAGAGAGGGTGCTGGTTTGAGCGGTGAGTCGTGATTCGTGACGCGTGAGCCGTGACCAGACGGTCACCTACCCTATTTGCGACTCACGACTCACGATCTCCTCAATCCTCCGCCGCAGTCGGCTTCCAGGCCGCCGCGAGCTCCTGCTGGGTCTTCGCGGGCACCGGGTCGTAGTGGCTCAGGTCGATCGTGTAGCTGCCCTCGCCGCCCGTGAGGGCCTTCAGCCGGGTCTGGTAGTCCGACAGCTCCGCCAGCGGCACGAAGGCCGAGACCAGCATCCGGCCGCCCGGCAGCGAGTCACTACCGTTGATGCGGCCGCGCTTGGTCGCCAGGTCGCCGGTGATGTCGCCCACCGCCGAGGCCGGTGCCGAGATGTCCACCTTGACGATCGGCTCGAGCACGATCGGGCCCGCGTTGCCGATGGCCTCCAGGAAGGCCTTCTTGCCCGCGGAGACGAACGCCACCTCCTTCGAGTCGACCGAGTGGTGCTTGCCGTCGTAGACGGTCACGCGCAGGTCCTGCATCGGGTACCCGGCGACCGCGCCGTCGACCAGCACCTGCCGCACGCCCTTCTCCACCGCCGGGATGAACTGGTGCGGGATCGCGCCGCCCACGACCTTGTCCACGAACTCGAAGCCGGCGCCCCGCTCGAGCGGCTCGATGCGCAGGTAGACCTCGCCGAACTGGCCGGCGCCGCCGGTCTGCTTCTTGTGAC
This sequence comes from Gammaproteobacteria bacterium SG8_30, assembly GCA_001303245.1. Classification (GTDB taxonomy): domain Bacteria; phylum Pseudomonadota; class Gammaproteobacteria; order Steroidobacterales; family Steroidobacteraceae; genus SG8-30. Next base: position 7,782 of record LJNS01000080.1, on the reverse strand, counting down.
GATGGTGCCCTTCGGCGGCGCGGGTGATCGTCTCCTTGTAGGGGATGCTCGGCGGCCGCGTCTTGACGTGCACGTTGTAGCGCTCCGTCATGCGCTCGAGCATCACCCGCAGGTGCAGCTCGCCCATGCCGTAGAGCACGGTCTCGTTGAGCGCCGCGTGATGCTCCACCCGCACGCACGGATCCTCGGCCACCAGCTTGTGCAGCGAGTCCGCCAGTCGCTGTTCCTCGCCGCGACGCTCCGGCTCGATGGCGACGCCGAGCATCGGCGGAGGGAACGCAATCGACTTGAGGTGATGATGATCCTCGTCGTGCGAGTCGTGCAGCACGGCGTCGAAGTGAAGCTCGTCGAGCTTCGACACTGCGCAGATGTCACCCGGAATCACTTCCGGGACCTCCGTCATCTCCTTGCCCTGCAGCCGGTACAGGTGCGCGATCTTGACCGGCTTGCGTGCATCCCCGACGAACAGCTGCGCGCCCGTCCGGATGGTGCCCTGGTGCACCCGGAATATGCCCAGCTTGCCGACGAAGGGATCGACGGAGACCTTGAACACGTGGGCCACCACGTGGCGCTCGGGATCGGGCTTGACCTCGACCCGCACTGCATCGGGACCCTCGCCCTTGAGGAACGGCGGCGGATTGCCCTCGGCGGGATTCGGCATCAGCCGCGCGAACACGTCGAGCAGCTGCGGGATGCCAGCCCCGGTCTCCGCCGAGACGAAGCACACGGGTACCAGGTGCCCTTCGCGCAGGGCCTCCTCGAAAGCGTCGTGCAGCTGCTCGGGCCTCAGCTCCTCGCCCTGCTCGAGGTACAGCGCCATCAGGTCCTCGTCGACCTCGACGACCTGGTCGATGATCTCCGTATGCGCCGTCTCCACGGAGGAAAAGTCCGTCTCGCCGCCTGAGGGCTGGAAGAACACGTCGACGGCCTCCTTGCCGCCCTTCGCCGGCAGGTTCAGCGGCAGGCACTCCCTGCCGAAGCGCTCGCGGATCTCCGCGAGCACCTCTTCCGGACGGGCGTCGGGCTGGTCGATCTTGTTGACGATCACCAGCCGGCACAGCCTGCGTTCGCGTGCAAAATCCATCATCCTCTCGGTCATCGGCTCCACGCCGGCGATTGCACTGACGACGACCGCGGCCGTCTCGACGGCCTCGAGCACCGACAGCGAGCGCCCGATGAAGTCCGGGAAGCCCGGGGTGTCGAGCAGGTTGACGTGGGTTCCGCCGGTCTCGAGGAAGCACACCGCCGAATCGAGCGAGTGCAGCATGCTCTTTTCCTGCGGATCGTTGTCGCACACGGTCGTGCCGCGCGCGAGTTCCCCCTTGGCGTGGATGGCGCCGGCGCCGTGCAGGAGCGCCTCTGCGAGGAGCGTCTTGCCAGCGCCGGCGTGACCGACCAGTGCGATGTTGCGGAAGTCCGCAGTAGCGTAGGCCATGAGCGTGGTTCCCCTGGGAGTGCCTGTCTGTTTGGATCCGAGGATAGCACCAAGGACGTCGGCGTCGTCGTGGTAGACCCGAATGGTCGCGCCCGATTCTGCGGCACCCGCGACCCTGGCGCTGCCAAGAACAACGGCTTCCGCGCCAGTGACTTGCAGGACCGCGGCGGTGTCCTCAGCTCCCCCCGCCTCAGCCCTTGACCGACCCGGCCGTCAGCCCTGCCACGATGCGGCGCTGGAACGCGAGGACCAGCACGACCACCGGCACCGTCACGATCGCGGAGGCGGCGGCGATCGAGCCGATGGGCAGCTCGAAACGCGAGCTGCCGGTGAAGAAGGCGATGGCGACCGGTGCCGTCCGGGAGGCGGTCGTGGAGGTCAGCGCCGCGGCGAACAGGAAGTCGTTCCACGCGAAGATGAACACCAGGATGGCCGCCGAAACGATACCGGGCGCCGCGACCGGAACCAGCACGCGCCAGAACACCTGGTAACCCGTCGCGCCATCTGCCCGGGCCGCTTCCTCGAGCTCCCAGGGAATCTCACGGAAATACGCGGCCAGCACCCAGATGGACAACGGCAGTGTGAACGTCAGGTAAGGGATCACGAGCCCGAGCCAGGTGTCGAACAGGCCGAGCACCCGCCAGAGGTCGAAAATCGGTCCGATTACCGCCACCGGCGGGAACATCGCCACCGCGAGGGCGGCCGCCAGCACCCAGCGTCCGGCGGGGAATTCCAGGCGCACGATGGCGTAGGCGGCAAGCCCGCCCAGCGTCACGGCCAGCAGCGTCGAGACGAGGCCGACTCCGAGGGAGTTGAGCACCGCGGCCGGGAACTGCGGGTCCGTGAGCGTGGAGACGTAGTGCGCGAGGCTGACGGTGCGAGGCACGAGCAGGCCGTCCGGCAGGTCCGCCGACGGCTTCAGCGACAGCGATACCAGCCACAGGACCGGCAGCAACGTATAGGCGGCGATGCCCAGCGCAGCCGCGGACCAGGCCGCGTCGGCGCGGCGGCCACGGTGTACGGCACACCACCACCCCTTCACGTCCGCCCCGCCGGGCCCGTCGAACCGCGGTCGAGCGCGGCGGTGAACAGCCCTGCGATCAGCGCGGTGCCTGCGAAGGTCAGCACCGCGACTGCCGACCCGAGACCCAGGTTGAGCCGGACGATCAGCGTCGAATAGCCGAGCAGCGACACCGTCTCGGTGTCGAGCGCGCCGCGCGTCTGCACGAAGACGGTGTCGAAGATCCGGAAGGCGTCGACGCAGCGGAACATCAGCGTCACCAGGATCGTGGTGCGCATGCAGGGCAGCACGACACGGACGAATCGCTGCGCCGGGCTCGCCCCGTCGACCCGGGCCGCGTCGAGCAGGTCCTGGGGTACGAGTGTCAGCCCCGCAAGCAGGAGCAGCGCGACGAACGGCGTCGTCTTCCAGACCTCGGTGGCGACGATGACGGCAAGCGCGGACCAGCGCTGCGACAGCCACGCGTGCTCGAGTCCGAGCAGTCCGTGGGCGAAGCCGGCGGCCGGGTCGAACGCAAAGCGCCAGGCCAGCGCAGCGACGACGGTGACGGTTGCATAGGGCAGGAGGACGGCGGCACGCAGCAGGCCTCGCCCGCGCGCGATCCGGTCCATCACGGCCGCGAAGAAGAAGCCCAGCACGAACTCGATCGCAACCGAGACCGTCATGATCAGCAGCGTGTTGCCGAGCGATTGCCACCACACTTCCGAGCCCAGGACGCTGAAGTAATTGTCCAGGCCCACGAACGACCGCTCGTCCGGACGCCGCAGGTCGTACCGGTGCAGCGACAGCCACACGGCCTGCAGCATTGGATATGCGGTCACCGCGAGCATCGCCACGAGCGCCGGCGCACACAGCAGCCACGCGAGCCGCCTCTCCCGCGGTCTTTGCATCAGAACAGGCCCTCCGAACGCAGCGCCCGCTCGACGGCGGAGCGGAGACGTTCCACGTCGCGGTCGGGATCGATCCGGGACATGGGGTGCAGGGTCCGCGAGATCGCCAGCGAGATGTCGCTGTACACGGGACTCGAGGGTCTCGCCACCGCGTCCTCGAGCGTCGCGCGGAGCAGCCGGGCAAAGGGGAAGCGACCGAGGACCGCAGGATCCTCATAGAGCGAGAGGCTGGTCGGAGGCAGCCCGCCGAGCGTGGCTGCAAGCCGCTGGCTGTCTTCTCCCGCCAGGCAGGTAGCGGCGTCGAAGGCGAGTTCGGGGTGAAGTGAAAAGGCCGCAACGCCCAGGTTGACACCGCCGATGGCCACCTGGCTCGGCCGCTCGGGCAGAACGGCCGGCCACCGCGCCCAGCCCATGTGATCGGCGACCTGCGGAGCGTTGCTCCTGGCGCTCGGCCAGACGAACGAGTAATTGAGCATGAAGGCCGGTGAGCCCGACTCGAGCCGGCGAGCGACCGACCCGGCGCATGATCTCGAGCGCGCGTCGGGTAGGCTCATGGTCGAGCGAGACCGCAGCGCCCGAAGGATCGAGCACGGCGCCGCCGGCCGAGCTCAGGAGCGACACGAAGAACACTGTCAGGCCCTCGTAGCGCTGCCCCTGCAGCTGCAGCGTACCGGGCACTCCGATCGCCTCCGCTCGCTCGAGCAAGGCATTCCAGGTCGCAGGCACTTCCGCGACCCGGTCCTCGCGGTACCAGAGTAGTTGGGCGTTCGTCGACAGCGGCAACGCCCAGAGCCCGCCCGAGTAGCTGGCCGACTCGACCGCCGCCTTGATGCGACCGGATCGCAGCGGCGAGGCCCGGGACTCCGGCCACTCGAGGATCCAGCCCGCGGCAGCGAATTCCGCCGTCCAGATGACGTCCAGCCCCACGACGTCGAGGCTCGCATCGCGCGCTGCGAGCCTCCGCACCAGCTGCTCGCGCTGCTGGTCCGCTTCTGCCGGGAGCCCCTCGATCTCGATGACGTACCGTCCCGCCGACTTCGCGGAGCATTGTGCCGCAGCCCGATCGAAAGCCCCCGACGGCTCGTGGAAGACGTGCCAGGCGAGACGGGTCGGCCCGGCCTGGGGCTCGGGGGCGCACCCGGCGAGGACCGAAAGGAGTACCGGGAGGCCGGCGAGGCAGCCATGCACGCTCGGAGCCCAGCCCCGGGATTCACGGAATGCGGAGACAGGCACTGCCCGGGCAGTGTAGCCCAGCCGGTCAGTCCCCCGAGTGCCCCATCAGCTCGCCGCTCGACGAGGTACCGGGCGGAGCCCCGACGAAGGGCGTCTTTTCCGCCTCCGCCATCGGGGCACGGCGCCCCATGCGCAGCAGCGCGTAGCCGGCCAGGACGAGATGCAGTGCGCCGAGGATCGGCAGGAAGGCGTCGTTGCCGAGCAAGTCCATCAGGGCGGCCACGACGAGCGGGCCGACGAAGGCACCGCCACCGTTCAGCAAGATCAGCGTGCTGCTCGCACCCACCATCTCGCTGGCCGGGAGCTGGTCGTTCACGTGAGCGAGGCTCAGGGAGTAGAGCGTCAGGCTCATGCCGCCATACACCGCGATCGCGCCGAGGAAGGCCGCCCGCGACAGGTCGGCCAGCCACCAGGCCGCCGCGCCCGCGGCGGCGGCGAGCAGGCAGGCCACGACGATCACCCGGCGCCGGTCGATCCGGTCCGAGAGCCGGCCCACCGGGAGCTGCGTCAGGCACGCGGCCAGGATGGCCGCCGCCATGAACAGCGAGACCTCGAGCGTCGAGAAGCCCTCGCGACCCCCGTACACCGCGCCCAGCGTGAACAGGCAACCCGAGAGCGCGCCCGACATGGCGACACCGGCGACTCCGAGCGGGGATCGCCGGAACAGGTCGCCCAGTCGAACTCGCACCGGCACGCGGAACTCCGGCGCCGAGGTGGCGGAGAGCGCCATCGGCACCATCGCCACGGAGATGAGCACCGACACGAGGATGAAGAGCAGCGTTCCTCGCGGGTCGGCCACGTTCAGCAGCAGCTGCCCGAGTCCGAGGCCCGCGTAGCAAATCAGCATGTACAGGGACAGCAGCAGTCCTCGGAATTCGTTGCTCACGCGGTCGTTGAGCCAGCTCTCGGCCACGACGTAGATGCCGGCGAAACAGAAGCCGGAGGCCACGCGCAGGAACGTCCAGGGCAGCGGCGCGACGAACACGCCCTGCAGCAGGATCAGCACGGAGGCGAGTGCCGTGAACGCGGAGAAGACCCGGATGTGTCCGACCGTGCTGACCAGGCGCGGCGCCAGGACCGACCCGCCGATGTAACCGAGGTAGTAGGCCGCCAGCACGACGCCTGCCAGGAAGGTCGAGAACCCCTCCATGCTGGCGCGCAGGCCGATGAGCGTTCCCTGCAGGCCGGCGCCGAGCATGAGCAACGCCATGCCGAGCAGGAGGGTCCAGGTTGCCGCGATGGCCGTTCGCATGACTCAGATCCAGGCGTCGCGCCAGTCGCCCCGACGGCAGCCGGCCCGTTCAGCCGGGAAACCGCCGTAGCACCGGAAATCAGCCGTCGACGACCGGCATTCGGGCCGGTTCCGGGCCGTGCCCGAGGCGCACGTCGACGCGCTGCAGGTAGGTTAGTCCGTAGCGGCGCTCCAGGTCACGCTGGTTGGGCACGCGGACCTCGGCGACCGGCACCGCGTCGAAGCCCGCTGCACGCAACGACTCGGCGAGCCACTCGGCCCGGCGCTGCGCGAGCGCCCGGTTGGCGGAAGTCGAGCCGGTCGAACTGGCAAAGCCGACCACCGTGACCTCGTCGACCTGCCAGGCGCGCAGCGCCCAGACGATGTCCGCCACCGCCTCGTGCTGTCCGGCGAGCAGCGAATCGCGTCCCGACTCGAAGTAGAGCGAAGGCAGTGGCGCAACAGTGGGGATGACGGCCACGTCCCAGTCGGGAAAGCGCAGCCGTAGCGAGTGCTCGAGCTGGCGCAACGGGCCGAGGCCGACGTCGGCTCCTGCCAGCGGCTCGACGCGAATGCGCCGCGCCTCCGGCTCAACGTCCATCGTCCTGGTCTCGAAGAACACCGCTGCCTGGACCGCCGTGACGGCCTCCTGGCGCTGCCTGAAGGCCTCCGCCATCGGCTCGAGGCTCGCCCGCAGCAGCGCGGTCTCCGCCGCCTGCCTGGAAATCCGCTCACGCAGGTCCTCGCGGCTGACCACGATCTGGTCGATATTGACCAGCGCGTCGAGGCCGAGCTTGGCCTCGATCCGGGTCTCGATCCGCGCGTTGGCGTCTTTCTGGAACTCGGGGGTCAGCACGGTGGCCGTCACGTCGAGCGGCTGGTCGCCGTCGCCGCCGCTGATCGCGAGCCGCTCGATCGAGCTGTGTCGACGGTCGAACTCGCGCTCGATCTCCGCCCGCACGGTGACACCGGCGACCGTCTTGCGCGCGATGTCGACGAGCGAGAAACCGAGCGGGATCGACAGGGCGGCGAACACGCCGACGGTGAGCACGGTCTGCCACAGCAGGTTGGTCGGGCTGTCGCTCGAGCTGAAGCGGTACCAGCGCGCCAGCACTGCGACGCTGAGCGCGATGGCCAGCAGGTTGGTCATGAACAGGAAGAACGACCCGGCGGCGATGTGCAGTTTCAGCGTCGCCAGACCGTAGCCGACGACCGCGAGCGGCGGCATCAGGGCCGTGGCAATGGCCACGCCGACGATGGCCTCCCCCTTGCGCTTGATGACCGCATAGCCGCCCGCGAGGCCGGAGAAGACCGCGACCAACAGGTCGAACAGGTTGGGCTGGGTCCGCGCCATGATCTCGGGAGTCTCGGCCTGCAGCGGACTCACGGTCACGATGAGGATCGAGATCAGCAGCGCCACCGCCAGCCCGGTGCCGAGCGCCAGGACGCTCTTTTTCATCTGCCCGAAGTCGAGGGTCGTCAGCGAGAAGCCGAGCGCGACAATCGGCCCCATCAACGGGGACACCAGCATTGCCCCGATGATTACCGCCACCGAGTTCTGCAGCAGCCCCAGGATCGCGATGCCGCACGACAGCACGGTCATCAGGGCGAAGCGCGGCGTCAGCCGCCGTCGTGGACGTGGTCCATCACCTCCTGGCGCGAAATGCTGGCGGCCGCGCGATGGCGCAGCTCGCGCACCGTCCGGGCGGCGACCCGGGCGCGTGCTGCCGTCCGTCGCAACATGTCCTCGAGCATGGGATTCCATCCCGCGACCAGTTGGGAGTCGCTGTGAGAGGTCGAGGCCGGCCCCTGCCAGCCCCGAGGCGCGGGAATCTAAGGCTTCACGGGGCGAAACGCTAGGCCCCGGCTCGGAATGGCCGGGCCGGGACGCTGCGGTCCCGGCCCCGCCCAAAGGGCTAGGGTGCCATCTGGATGATCCCGCAGGCGTCGCGGGAACCGCCGGCGCAGCCCT
>LJNS01000079.1 GCA_001303245.1 Gammaproteobacteria bacterium SG8_30 | reverse complement strand
CGCGCTCGGTATTTCCTTCGGCGTCGTCGTCGGCAAGGAGATCTTCGGCGGCACGGGCAAGAACTTCCTCAACCCGGCGCTCGTCGGTCGCGCGTTCCTCTTCTTCGCGTATCCCTCCGAGATGTCGGGCGACGTGTGGGTGGCCGTCGACGGCTACACCGGGGCCACGGCGCTCGCCCTCGCCTCCGAGGGAGGCGTCGCGGCCGTCCAGGCGGCTGGCATCGGCTGGCAGGATGCCTTCCTCGGCACCATCGCCGGCTCCATGGGCGAGACCTCCGCACTGGCCTGCCTGGCGGGCGCGGCGTTCCTGGTCTACACGGGCGTCGCCTCCTGGCGGATCATGCTGGGCGTGCTGCTGGGCATGGTCGGCACGACGCTCCTGTTCAACGTGCTCGGCGGGCCGGACAACCCGTTCTATGCCGTGCCCTGGTACTGGCACGCGGTGCTCGGGGGCTACGCCTTCGGCCTGGTGTTCATGGCGACGGACCCGGTCAGCGCTGCGATGACCGACACCGGCCGCTGGATCTACGGCGCCCTCATCGGCGTCATGGTGAGCCTGGTGCGCGTCGTCAATCCGGCCTACCCCGAGGGCATGATGCTGGCGATCCTGTTCGGCAACGCATTCGCGCCGTTGATCGACTACTGGGTCGTGAAGGCCAACATCCGCAGGAGGGCTCGCCGAAATGCCGCCTGAGCCCGCCACCAGCGCAGCCTCCGGACCGCTCGCCGCGTTGCGGGCCCTGCCCCCGGACAGCCCGGTGCGCGCCTTCGCAATCGTGATCGCGGTGTGTCTGGTGTGTTCCATCCTGGTGTCCTCTGCCGCCGTCGTGCTGGCGCCGATCCAGCACGAAAACGCGCTGCGCATCCGGCAGCGGCAGATCCTGCAGGCAGCGGGAGTCCTCGATCCGTCGCGCGCGGTCGAGGAGCAGTTCTCGCAGGTCACGCCACGGATGGTCGACCTCGAGACCGGCGAGTTCGTGGAGGGCCGCGACCCCGTCGACTACGACATCGCGGCGGTCTCGCGCGATCCCTCCGTCAGCCGGGCCGTGCCCGAGGACCTCGACGTCGCGAAGATCCGGCGCAGTCCGGAGGCCATGCCCGTGTACCTGGTCGAGCGCGACGGCACGGTGGAGACGGTCGTGCTGCCCGTTCACGGCTACGGACTGTGGTCGACGATGTACGGCTACCTGGCGCTGCAAGGCGATGGCCGCACCGTAAAGGGACTCACCTTCTACCAGCACGGTGAGACGCCGGGACTCGGCGGCGAGATCGACAACCCGTCGTGGCAGGCCAAGTGGGTCGGCAAGGAAGCGCTCGCCGCCGACGGCGGCGTGCTGCTGCAGGTGGTCAAGGGCGAGCCGCGGGGCGATGGGACCGAGCACCAGGTCGACGGGCTGGCCGGCGCCACGCTGACTGCCCGCGGCGTCGAGAACCTCGTGCGCTACTGGCTCGGGCAGCAGGGCTTCGGCCCCTTCCTGGCCAGACTGCGTGCAGAGGATGGAGGATCGACGGATGAGAGCTGAGGCGAGAAAGGCGCTGATCGAGCCGATCGTCGACAACAACCCCGTGATCCTGCAGGTGCTCGGCATCTGCTCTGCGCTGGCCGTGACCTCGAGACTGCTGCCCTCGCTGATCATGTCGCTTGCGCTGACGGCCGTGATCACCGCCTCGTCGTTCTTCATCAGCCTCATCCGCAAGACGATCCCCGGCAACGTGCGCATCATCGTGCAGATGACCATCATCGCCTCCCTGGTCATCGTCGTGGACCAGCTGCTGCGGGCCTACCTGCCCGAGGTGAGCCGGCAGCTGTCCGTGTTCGTCGGACTGATCATCACCAACTGCATCGTCCTCGGCCGGGCGGAGGCCTTCGCCATGAAGAACGGTCCGTGGCTCTCGCTCCTCGACGGTCTCGGCCACGGCCTCGGCTACAGTGCGGTCCTGGTCCTCGTGGGCACGGTGCGCGAGTTGTTCGGCACGGGCGCACTGCTCGGCTACCAGATCCTGCCGCTCGCCTCGGCCGGCGGCTGGTACGAGCCGAACGGCCTGCTGGTGCTCGCGCCCAGCGCCTTCTTCCTGATTGCCGCGATCATCTGGGCCGTGCGCGCCTGGAAGCCGGCGCAGCAGGAAGAGCCCGAGTTTCGCATCCAGGTCGTCCACCGGACGGAGGCCTCGTGATGGAGCATTACGTGAACCTCGCCATCAAGGCGATCTTCGTCGAGAACCTGGCCCTGTCGTTCTTCCTGGGCATGTGTACGTTCCTCGCCATCTCCCGCAAGGTAGACACGGCGATGGGGCTCGGCCTGGCCGTCGTCGTGGTGCAGGGCATCACGGTGCCGCTCAACGCGCTGATCCACCACAACCTCCTCGCGCCCGGCGCACTGGCCTGGGCCGGCCTGCCCGACATGGACCTCACCTTCCTGGGGCTCGTGACCTACATCGGCGTGATCGCGGCCTCCGTGCAGATCCTCGAGATGTTCCTCGACCGCTACGCGCCGGGCCTCTACCACGCGCTCGGCATCTTCCTGCCGCTGATCACCGTGAACTGCGCGATCCTGGCTGGCTCGCTGTTCATGGTGGAGCGCGACTACGGCTACGGCGAAAGCGTCGTCTACGGCGTGGCCAGCGGCCTCGGCTGGGCGCTCGCACTCGTCGCGCTCGCCGCGGTGCGCGAGAAGCTCAAGTACAGCGACGTGCCCGAGGGCCTGCAGGGCCTCGGCATCACCTTCGCGACGACGGGCCTGATCGCCATGGCCTTCCTCGCGTTCTCGGGCATACAGCTCTAGGAGCGGGCCATGGAAGACGGATCGGGCCTGCTGCAGATCACGCTCGGCGTCTCGGTCTTCACCGGCGTCGTGCTGCTGCTGGTCGTGGTCATCCTGATCGCGCGCTCGCGCCTCGTGGCGTCCGGCAAGGTGACCATCGTCATCAACGAAGAGCGCGAGCTGTCTTCGCACGCCGGCCAGAAGCTCATGTCCGCGCTGGCCGAAGCAGGGCTGTTCGTCTCCTCGGCCTGCGGCGGCGGCGGCACCTGCGGCCAGTGCCGGGTGCGCGTGCTCGAGGGCGGCGGCGAGATCCTGCCCACCGAGCGGGCGCACATCTCCCGCCGGGAGGCCGCGCGCGGTGTGCGGCTCTCCTGCCAGACGGTCGTCAAGGAGCCGATGCGCGTCGAGCTGCCGCGGGAGGTCTTCGGCGTCAAGCGCTGGACCTGCAGGGTGCGCTCGAACCGCAACGTCGCCACCTTCATCAAGGAGCTGGTGATGGAGCTGCCGGAGGGCGAGGAACTCGACTTCCGCGCGGGCGGCTACATCGTGATCGAGGCGCCGCCGCACCGGATCTCCTACAAGGACTTCGACATCGAGCAGCGGTTCCACCCGGACTGGGACCGCTACAACCTGTGGCGCTACCGGTCGGGCACCGAGAAGGCGGTCTCGCGCGCCTACTCCATGGCCAACTACCCGCTGGAGAAGGGCGTCGTCATGCTCAACGTCCGCGTCGCGACGCCCCCGCCCGGTGCTGCGCCGGACGTTCCGCCGGGGATCGTCTCGTCCTGGATCTTCTCGCTCAAGCCGGGCGACACGGCCGTCGTCTCCGGGCCGTTCGGCGAGTTCTTCGCCAAGGAAACGGGTGCGGAAATGATCTTCGTCGGCGGCGGTGCGGGCATGGCGCCGATGCGCTCGCACATCTTCGACCAGCTCGAGCGGATCGGCTCGAAGCGCAGGATCAGCTTCTGGTACGGCGCACGCAGCCTGCGGGAGATGTTCTACGTCGAGGACTTCGACCGGCTGCAGGCGAAGCACCCGAACTTCAGTTGGCACGTGGCGCTGTCGGAGCCGCTGCCAGAGGACAAGTGGCAGGGCGAGACCGGCTTCATTCACCAGGTACTCCACGACCGCTACCTGGCCGCCCATCCATCACCGGAGGGCTGCGAGTACTACCTGTGCGGCCCGCCGGTCATGACCAACGCGGTGATCGCGATGCTCGACAGCCTCGGCGTCGATCGCGAGAACATCCTGATGGACGACTTCGGCGCCTGAGGGGAGCCGGCAGGTGATGCTGCGACCGCGGCGAGCCGCCGCCCTGCTGCCGCTCATCGGGCTCTGCTCCCAGCTCGCGGCCTGCGACCGGGCGCCACGCGAGATCGTGCTGACGGGCGCGGCCATGGGCACCACCTGGACGCTGCGCGTGATGCCGGCCGGGCGCGGCCTCGAGGCGCAGGACCTGAGACGCCTGGCCGAGGCCGCGCTCGAGGAAGTGGATGAGTCCATGTCCACCTACCGGCCCGATTCGGCGGTCTCGCGCTTCAACGCCTCGGATTCGACCGACTGGCTGGACGTCCCGCAGCCACTCGCGGCCGTCGCGGCCGAGTCGCACCGCATCCACGCGCTCAGCGGCGGCGCCTTCGACATCACCGTGGCCCCGCTGGTGCGCCTGTGGGGTTTCGGGCCGGCCGAGCCCCGCTCCGATCCGCCCACAGACGAGTCCGTGTCCGCAGCGCTCGCCGCCTGCGGTGCCTCCAACCTCGAGGTGCGCCTCGACCCGCCGGCACTCCGCAAGCGGCTGCCACGACTGACGCTCGACCTCGACGCCGTCGCCCCGGGCTACGCGGTCGACCTGCTGGCGGAACGGATCGAGGCGGCCGGCCTCGTCGACTACATGATCGAGATCGGTGGCGAGGTGCGGGTACGCGGACGCAATGCGCGGCGCGAGCCGTGGCGCATCGGCGTCGAGCGTCCGGAGGAGTCCGGCCGCGTGGTCGCACAGGTGCTGCACCTCGAATCCATGGCAGTGTCCACCTCGGGCGACTATCGCGACTACTTCGAGTCCGGGGGCAGGCGCTACTCGCACACGATCGACCCGAGGACAGGGCGGCCGGTGCAGCACGATCTGGCCTCCGTGACGGTCCTGCGACCTACGGCCCTCGAGGCGGACGGCCTGTCGACGGCGCTGATGGTCCTCGGTCCCGAGGCCGGATTCGAGCTCGCCGAGCGCATGGGGTGGGCCGTGCTCTTCGTCGAACGCCGGGCCTCCGGCTTCGCGCAGCGGGAAACCACGGCTTTCGCCCGGGCCGCGGAGGCTGGAGAATCCGTGCCATGACCGTAGTCATCATCTCCATGGGGGTGTTCCTGCTGGCGGCGGCCGGCCTGTCCGTCGGCCTGCTGCTGGGCCGCGGCGGGATCCGGGGCAGCTGCCGGGCCATGGAGTCGGCGCCGGGCGATGCCTGCGCCTGCGCTGAACCCTGCCCGCGGCGCAAGCGGGCGCTGGCGGCGGCGGCGCGCCGCGACATGGAGAGGCCGACATGACTCAACGCAAGGCCGTCAACGCCCGCGACTACATGGTCCGCTCGGTCGTGACCCTGTCACCGGAGATGAACCTGCTCGAAGCCGTGGAGGTCCTGCTGGAACGCCGCATCTCGGGCGCGCCGGTGGTCGACTCCAAGGGTAACCTGGTCGGAATCCTCTCGGAGCAGGACTGTCTGCGCGCGGCCCTCGGTGCCACCTACTACGGCGACCTCGGCGGGCTCGTGTCGGACCACATGCAGCGCGACGTGGAGACGGTGACGGACGAGACGCCGATCTTCGACGTGGCGCGCAAGTTCATCCAGGGCCATTTTCGCCGGTATCCGGTGATCAGCGGCTCGAGACTCGTCGGCCAGCTGAGCAGGCGCGACGTGCTGCGCGCGCTGCGCGACCTGTCGCACGGCAGCGGTCACCAGGTCTGAGCTCGGAGGGTCCGGCGGCGGCCGGTCCGCCGCCCTGCTTGCATCCCGAGCGGGCCGCCCGCATCTTTCCGGATGGCGGTGCCGCCGGATTCCGGGAGATCAGGAAGTGAACGAAAGAACAGCCGACCCGTCGCTCGTCACCTACGTGCACATCATGTACGCGCTGCACGCGCTCGCCGCGCTCATCGGCATCACGAGCGCGGTGACCGTGGTGGGCCAGTTCATCTTCGGCCTGCCGTCCATCATCGCGGTGATCATGAACTACGCCCGCCGCGACGCGGCCCGCGGCAGCTGGCTGGAGTCGCACTTCCGCTGGCAGCTGCGGACCTTCTGGTTCGCGGCGCTGTGGGTCGTGATCATCGCGGTGCTGTCGGCACCGTTCATGCTGATCATCGTCGGTTTCTTCACCTTTGGGGTGGGCATCGCTCTGATCGGGCTGTGGGTCGTGTACCGGGTAGTGCGCGGCTGGCTCACGCTGAACGACGCCCGACCGATGGCGCTGCCGCCGGCCTGACCGCCGGCCACCCGTCGGCCCCCGCGCTCAGCCGAACGCGAGGTAGACGCGCTTGTTCCGTCGCCCCTTGTTCTCGACCCGGGTGACGGTCACGCGGCCGATCTCGCGGGTATTGCTCACGTGCGTCCCGCCGCAGGGCTGCAGGTCCACGCCCGGGATGTCGAGCAGTCGGATGCGCCCCGCGCCCCGCGGCGGCTGAACCGACATGGTGCGCACCAGTTCCGGCTGCCGGTCGAGCTCGTCGTCCGTTATCCAGCGCGAGAGGACCTCGTGGCCGGCGTCGACGAGCGCGTTGACCTCGCCGGTCACCCGCTCCCTGTCGATCTCCTCCTGCGTGTCGAAGTCCAGCCGGCTCTTCTCGGCGCCGATCTGGCCGCCGGTGACGCCGAAGCGCAGCACGGAGCCGAGCAGGTGCAGCGCCGTGTGCATGCGCATGTGCGCGTGGCGACGTTCCCAGTCGATCGCGGCCTCCACCCGTTGCCCGACTTCCGGCGGACCGGCACCTTCCTCGAGTCGGTGCAGGATGCGGCCCTCCTCTCCCCTGCGCGTGTCCACGACGCGCCACTCGCGGCCGTCGGCCGTCCGGAGGCAGCCCGTGTCCCCGGGCTGACCTCCGCCCAGCGGGTAGAATACGGTCCGGTCGAGCACGACGCCGGCCGGCCCCGCCTCGAGAACGCGGGCCTGGCACGTCCGCAAATAGGCATCCTGCCGAAACACAGGCTCCGTCATTTCGCTCATGGATCCTACTCCCGCCCGCGGCCACCAGCCCGAGGCTCGGACTATACAGCCACGCAGCGGCCGGGCTGCAGCCCGGCTCTGCGGCCGGACGGCAGCGATCGCGCGATCGGAATAAACTCGTCGGGCCACCCGTCTTAAACTCGGGGACGGGTGCAGATCATCGAGGGACCCTGACATGCGGCTGATCACCAGCGCCGCGTTCGTGGCCGGCATCGTTGCGTTCGCGCCGCCGTCGGGCTCGGCGGACGCCCCTTCGCTGCTCGCGGGCGAGGTGACGCCGGCGGGGCTCGCGCAGGGTCGCGACATCGCATTCGACCGGGGCAAGGGCAACTGCCTGGCCTGTCACGTGATCGCAGACGGCCAGTTGCCCGGCAACATCGGCCCGCCCCTGATGGCCATGAAGCTTCGCTTCCCCGATCCGGATCGGCTCCGCGCCCAGATCTGGGACGCGTCCGCGCGCAATCCCGAGACGATCATGCCGCCCTTCGGAAAGCATCGCATCCTGACCGGCGAGGAGATCGACCTCGTCGTCGCCTACCTCTATTCCTTGTAGACAGCGGGAGACCGTATCCATGCAAACGCGTCGAAGGCTATTCCTGCAGGGCTCCCTCGCGCTGAGCCTGCTCGTCGCGCTGCCGGCGCGCCTGTTCGCGGCCGCCTGGCCGGAGGCCGCATTCCGGACGAAGTCCATCGAGGACGCCCTGAAGGAACTCTACGGTGCCGGCTCGCCGACGCCCTCCTCCGAGGTCAGCCTGAAAGCCCCGGAGATCGCCCAGGACGGACGGGTCGTGCCCGTGACCGTCAGCACGACGCTCGCGGGAGTCCAGTCGATCAGCATCCTCGTGGAGAAGAACCCCGTGCCGTTGGTCGCGTCCTTCGAACTGGCCGCCAACGCGGTCCCGAGCGTCGAAACGCGCATCAAGATGGGCCAGACGTCCACGGTCCTGGCCGTCGTCAAGACCGCCTCCGGGCTGTTCAGCGCGAGCAAGGACGTGAAGGTCACGATCGGCGGCTGTGGCGGCTGACGGACAGGAGTTCAGGACATGGCGGAACGCATCAAGCTAAGGGTCAAGCTGAAAGGCGACGTTGCCGAGGTGAAGAGCCTCATGGTCCATCCGATGGAGTCCGGGTTTCGTCGCAACCCGGACACCGGGGAGTACTTTCCGGCGCACCACATCCGGCAGGTCACGTTCGAGCACAACGGCAAGCCGGTCATGACCGGCCAGTGGGGCGGCGGCGTCTCGACGGATCCGTTCTTCGGCTTCAGCTTCAAGGGCGCCAAGGCCGGGGACAGTCTCAAGGTGAGCTGGGTCGACAACCAGGGCGAGAGCGCCGAGCTGGAAACGAAGATCCAATGATCCGCCGCGGCGGCAGGCGCGGTGGCGTAGTCGCGGCCGGACTGTTGACCGGTGCGCTCCTGGGCCTGGGGTTCCCGGCGCCCGCGCGTGCCGACCCGGAGGCGGATCGCATCGGATTCCGGAGCTATTTCCAGCAGCGTTTCCCGGACGTTCCGGCAGAGGCCTGGATAGACGGCATGTACGCGATCGACGAGGGTGCCAGGCAGCAGTGGCAGGAGATCGAGGATTTCCCGCCCTACGAGTTCACGGTCGAGGAAGGACAGGCCCTGTTCCAGGACCCCTTCGGCGACGGCCGCAGCTACGGCGACTGCTTTCCCGATGCCGGCCGCGGCATTCGCCAGCGCTACCCTCGCTTCGACTCCGAAACGGGCGAGGTCGAGACGCTCGAGGTGGCGATCAACGGCTGCCGGGCCCGGCACGGCGAGCCCGCACTCTCCTACGACAGCAAGGAGATGCTCGCCCTGACCGCCTGGATCGCCTATGCCTCGCGCGGCAGGCCGATGGCGGTCGAAGTGCCGGACGATGCGCGCGCGCTTGCTGCCTACGAGGAGGGCAAGCGCTTCTACTACACCAAGCGCGGACGTCTCGACATGGCCTGCGTGGACTGCCACGGCCGTTATGCGGGCGCGTTCATTCGCGGCGATCACCTGAGCGCGAGCCTCGGGCACCCTACGCACTTCCCCGTCTATCGGCTCAAGCTGGGCGGCATGGTCTCGCTCCACAAACGCTTCCATGGCTGCATTCGCGACGTCGGCGCCGAGCCGTTCGACGAGCAGAGCCGGGAATTCCGCCGGCTCGAATACTTCCTGACCTACATGAGCAACGGTCTCGAGGCCAACGGGCCCGCGGTGCGCAAGTGAGGAGCACAGCCTGCATGCGCGACGTCGTGACCAGCGCGCTCGTCCTCGCCGCTTGCCTTGCGCTTCCGGTCGCCCGGGCAGCCGATGACTCCCGGACGCCAGCCGTCGAGGGGGTGCTGGCGGCGGTCGAGTCGCTGCGTGCGCAGGCCGTCACGGCCGGGCACGAGTGGCTCGGGACCCGCTCGTTGCTCGACGAGGCCCGCGCCGCCGCAGCATCCGGCGACGCCGCGCGTGCCCTTGAGCTCGCCGAGCAGGCCCGGCGGGACTGCGAGCTCGCGCTGGAACAGGCGCGACGCGAGGAGGAGGCATGGCAGGGCCGCGTACTGCGTTGATCCGCGCTCGAGATTCTCTCCGGGCTACTCGTCGTGGATAGGCGGGCATTCCTGAACCTGCTGGCCGCGGCCGGGGCGATCCTGTCGATGCCCGGCTGCGCGGCCGGCCGCAAGAGAGCGCGGGGGGCGGACACGGGGCTGTATGACTGGCCGGCCTTCGGCAACGCCCGGCTGCTGCACATGACGGATGTCCATGCGCAGCTGCTGCCGGTGTATTACCGGGAGCCGAGCGTCAACCTGGGCGTCGGCGACGCCCTTGGCAGGATGCCGCACCTGGTCGGCGAGGCTCTGCTCGAGCATGCCGGCCTGGCGCCGGGCAGCCTCGAGGCCCATGCGTTCACGCACCTCGACTTCGTGGAGGCGGCGGCCCGGTACGGACGCGTCGGCGGCTTCGCGCATCTCGCGACGCTCGTGAACAGGCTGCGCGGGGAGGTCGGGCCGGGCCGGTCCCTGCTGCTCGACGGCGGCGATACCTGGCAGGGAAGCGGCACCGCCTTGTGGACCCGGGGACGGGACATGGTCGGCGCGTGCAACCGCCTGGGCGTGGACGTCATGACGGGACACTGGGAGTTCACTTATCTGGAATCCGAGATCCTGGACAACCTGCAGGCGTTCTCCGGCGAGTTCGTGGCGCAGAACGTGCGGGTATCCGAGGACGCGCTGTTCGAGGGTGTCGCGGCTTACGACGAGGACACGGGGCATGCCTTTCCGCCCTACACCGTCCGGCCAGTCGGTGAACGGCGCATCGCGGTCATCGGACAGGCATTTCCCTACACGCCGATCGCGAACCCGGCCAGGTTCATACCGAACTGGGTATTCGGCATTCGGGCCGAGGAACTGCAGTCCCTGGTCGACTCGATCCGCGAGAAGGAACGTCCTGATGCGGTCGTCCTGCTCTCCCACAACGGGATGGACGTGGACCTGAAGCTGGCTTCCGTCGTGACGGGACTGGACGCGATCCTGGGTGGCCACACACACGACGGCGTGCCCGTGCCCATCCTGGTCGAGAATCGCGGCGGCAAGACGATCGTCACCAACGCCGGCTCGAACGGCAAGTTCCTCGGCGTGCTCGACCTGGACCTGGCCGAGGGACGCGTGCGCGACTTCCGCTACCGGCTGCTGCCGGTGTTCGCCAACCTTCTCGAGCCCGATCCGGCCATGTCGGCCTACATCGGGCAGGTGCGTGCACCGCACGAAGAGCGACTCGGCGAGCGACTCGCCGTCGCCGGCGAGCTGCTGTATCGGCGAGGCAACTTCAACGGCAGCTTCGACCAGGTCATCTGCGATGCGCTGCGCACGGTAGGCGACGCCCAGATCGCCCTGTCCCCCGGCTTTCGCTGGGGAAGTGGATCACCATGGAGAACGTGCTGGACCAGACCTGCATCACCTACCCGGAAACCTACGTGGAGGAGATGTCGGGAGAGCAGATCAAGCTCATCCTCGAGGATGTCTGCGACAACCTCTTCAACCCCGATCCGTTCTACCAGCAGGGCGGCGACATGGTGCGTGTCGGGGGCATGGACTACACCTGCGACCCCACCGCCGCGATGGGCGCGCGGATCTCCGGGATGCGGCTCGACGACGGGACGCCGATCGAAGCGGGCCGGCGTTACAAGGTGACCGGCTGGGCGCGCGTCGGATCGCAGGAGGCTCAATACTCCGCGCCTGCTGAACGTGGCCGGCAATCCGGGAATCGACGCATGACCGGCACGTCCGGTCCGGGAGACGTGCCGATGAGGAGACATCACCGCGTGCTCGGCGCGCTCGCGGCTTTCGGGCTGTTGGCCGTCACCCAGGCGCCGGGGGCGGTCGAGCGCTCGCCGCTGCCCGATGAAAAGCCGTTTGCGGAGGTCCACGTCGTGCTCCAGCTCAGCGACGGCGACGTGCAGCACCAGGCGCAGGTGCTCAACGTGGCCGGGAACCTGATTGCGCACTACGGCAGCCCGGACCTGATCGACATCGAGATCGTCGCATTCGGGCCGGGCATCGCGCTCCTCTACGAGGGCAACGACAATGCGGCCCGCATCTCGAGCCTGGCCGAGAGCGGCGTACGCTTCATCGGCTGCATGAACACCGTGGAGACGATCG
>LJNS01000015.1 GCA_001303245.1 Gammaproteobacteria bacterium SG8_30 | reverse complement strand
TCACCCTTCTTCCCGGCACATCCGCCGAACGATACCTGCCCGTCCCTTCGCTTGCCACCGCCGTTCCGTTTCGAGGGTTGCGCCCGTGACCGGCTGGGCAGGAGGCCTCGCCGGTCCGTTCACGCTGCCGGAACGTTCCGCGGGCGGAACCGGCGCAGCGTAGGGGACTTCCGGGCAGTCACAACGGGTGCAGGGCTCCGTTCCCGCCGGGGCGTGCCGGCAGCGTCAGCCCAGCACGACGAACAGCCAGTTGACGCCGAGCAGGACGAACGAAGCGAACACGGCGGCGGAGCCGAGGTCCTTGGCGAGGCCGGACAGCTCGTGGCGCTCCTCGCCGATCCGGTCGATGGCGGCCTCGACCGCACTGTTCAGCAACTCGACGATCAGGATGAGGATGACCGGGCCCACGAGCAGCGCGCGCTCGATGCCGTTGTCGCCAAGCCAGAGACCGAGCGGGACGGCCACCAGCGCGAACAGGACCTCCTGGCGGAAGGCCTCTTCCTCCTGCCAGGCGCCGACGAAACCGCGGAAGCTGTAGCCAAACGCATTCAGGATCCGGGTGAGCCCCGTCGGCTTCACGGATCCCGCGATCGGCGCTCATGCCGCCGCAGACTTCCAGGTGAGGTCCAGCTGCTTCGCGGCACGCACGTCGTCGAGCCGACGAACCGGCGTCGTATAGGGAGCCCCCTTGACCTTCGCCGCGTCCGTCTCCGCCTCCTCCTTGATCGCCGCCATGGCGGCGACGAAGCCGTCGAGTTCCTCCTTCGCCTCCGTCTCCGTAGGCTCGATCAGCAGGCACTCCGGCACCAGCAGGGGGAAGTAGGTCGTCGGCGCGTGATAGCCGTAGTCGAGCAGCCGCTTGGCGAAGTCCATCGCAGTCACGCCCCGTTCCCTGGCCTGGCGCTTGAGGGTCAGGATGAACTCGTGACTCGCGCGACGATCCGGATAGGCCGCATCGAAGCCCGCAGCCCGGAGGCGTGACATCAGGTAGTTGGCGTTCAACGCGGAGTATTCGGCCACGCGCCGCATGCCCTCCCAGCCCAGGACGCGCATGTAGACGTAGGCCCTCAGCAGGACGCCGGCGTTGCCCATGAAACCCGACAGGCGTCCGATGGTCTGCGGCAGGTCGCGCTCGTCCAGCCAGCGATAGCGGCCCTCTTCCCGGCCGACCACGGGCACGGGCAGGAATGGCCTGAGCCGCTCGGCGACGCCAACGGCGCCAGAACCGGGTCCGCCACCGCCGTGCGGGGTCGAGAAGGTCTTGTGCAGGTTCATGTGGATGACATCGAAGCCCATGTCGCCGGGGCGGACCTTTCCGAGGATGGCGTTGAGGTTGGCGCCGTCGTAGTACAGCAGGCCGCCTGCGTTGTCGACGATGCGCTTGATGTCCATGATCCGGCGCTCGAAGACGCCGAGTGTGCTCGGGTTGGTCAGCATGATCCCGGCGGTCTGCGGTCCGACCACCGTACGCAGGGCCTCGATGTCCACGTCACCGTCGTCCCTGCACGGAATCTCGCGGACCTTCATGCCGCACATCGTGGCGGTCGCGGGATTCGTGCCGTGCGCGGCCTCCGGCACGATGATCTCGTCGCGCGACAGGTCACCGCGGGCCCGGTGATAGGCGCGGATCATGGCCACGCCGGCAAACTCGCCCTGTGCACCGGCCATCGGTGTCAGCGACACGGCCTTCATGCCCGTCACCGCCTTGAGCATGTCCTGCAGCTCGAACATGCACTCGAGGAAACCCTGACCGGTCGAGTCGGGCGCGAGCGGGTGGCGCCCCAGGAATTCGGGCAGCATTGCGTAGGCGTTGCAGGCCTTCGGGTTGTACTTCATCGTGCACGACCCGAGCGGATAGAAATGCGTGTCGATGCTGAAGTTCATTTGCGACAGGCGCGTGAAGTGTCGCACGGCCTGGAGTTCCGAGACCTCCGGGAGCATCGGTGGCTGCCTGCGCCGAAGATGACCCGGGATCACTGCCTCGGCGGGAGCGGGCTGCTGGGCGGCAGCCGTCCGTCCGGGACGCGACAGCTCGAAGATGACGGGTTCGCGGGTTCTCATGGTGCGTCTCCTCAGGCTGCCGCCGCGCGCTCGAGCACCTGCGTGAGCGCGGTGGCATAGGCGTCGATGTCCTCGCTCGTCCGGGTTTCCGTCGCACAGACGAGCAGCGCTTGACCGAGCTCGGGATAGTGGCGGCCGAGGTCGTAGCCGCCGACGATGCCGCGTTCCGCGAGACCCTCGAGCACGGCCTGCACGGGCCGGTCCAGCCGGATGGCCGCCTCGTGGAAGCGCGCGCCCTCGAAGGACGGCCGTACGCCGTCGAGGGTCGTGAGCTTGCCCACCAGTTCCGCCGTCCTGGCGGCGCAGGCGGCCGCGACGCGCTCGAGGCCCGTCGGACCGAGCAGCGTCATGTAGATGGTCGCCGCGGTCATCAGCAGCCCCTGGTTGGTGCAGATGTTGGAGGTCGCCTTGCCGCGGCGGATGTGCTGCTCCCGCGCCTGCAGCGTGAGCGTGAAGCCGGAGCGGCCATCGAGGTCGACGGTGCGGCCGACGATGCGCCCCGGCATCTGACGGACGTGTTCCCGACGGGCGGTCAGGAAGCCGAAGTAGGGTCCGCCCGAGGCCAGCGGCACGCCGAGCGGCTGGCCCTCGCCGCAGGCGATGTCGGCGCCGCGGCTTCCCCACTCGCCCGGCGGCCGCAGCAGCGCGAGCGCGATGGGGTTGACGACCGCGATCACCAGCGCTCCCTGCGCGTGCGCCCAGTCGGCGAGCTCGTCCACCTCCTCGAGCTGGCCGAAGAAATTCGGCTGCTGGATCACGACGGCGGTGATGTCCTGGCCCGCGTGGGGCGCCAGGGCGTCCACGAGCGTACGGCCGGTCCGCCGGTCGTAGTCGACCGGCTCCAGGCTCAGTCCCTGGGTGCTGGCGATCGCTTCGGTGCAACTGCGGTACGTGGGATTGACGGTGCGCGGCACCAGGATGCGCGCGGACTTCGACCTGCGGTTCGCCCGCACCGCCATCAGGCAGGCCTCCGCGAGCCCGGAGGCACCGTCGTACAGCGACGCGTTGGAGACGTCCATGCCCGTCAGGCTGGCCATCATGGTCTGGTACTCGTAGATGGCCTGCAGCGTGCCCTGGCTGGCTTCCGCCTGGTAAGGCGTGTAGGCGCTGTAGATCTCGCCTCGCGTGGTGATGGCCCACACCGGTGCGGGGATGTGGTGCTCGTACGCGCCCGCGCCGATGAAATTGAGCCGCCTGCGGTCCCGATCGGCGCGATCGAGCATCAGTCGCCCGACCTCCATCTCGGACAGGGCCGGAGGCACGCCGTCGAGTGACTCGATCCTGAGCGAGTCGGGAATCTCGTCGAACAGCGCCTCGAGGTCGGACGCCCCGATCGCATCGAGCATCTCGCGAACGTCGTCTTCGGTGTGCGGAATGTAGGGCATGGGATGTCTCCGTGACCGCCGCCTCAGGCCTCGCTGACCAGGTGCTCCTGGTACTGTGCTGCATCGAGCAGCGACTCGATCGACGCCGCCGAGGATGGCCTGATGCGCGCGATCCAGCCCTGGCCATAGGGCTCCTGGTTGACGAGTTCAGGCTGTGTGGCCAGGGCGTCGTTGCCCGCCAGGACCTCGCCGGAGACGGGGCTGTAGACGTCGGATGCGGCCTTGACGGACTCGACGACCGCGAAGGGGTCTCCTGCTGCGACCTGGCGCCCCGATTCGGGAACCTCGACGAACACGAGGTCGCCGAGCGCGTTCTGGGCGTGGTCCGTGATGCCGATCTCGACACTCCCGTCAGGAAGCGCCCGGACCCACTCGTGGGACTTGGTGTAGCGGAGGTCGCCAGGTAGGTTGCTCATCTCGCTGTGCTCCCGCCGTCAGGCTGACGGACTGTTGTGCCGGTTCAGAGTTCGATCTGCGCCTTGCCGTGGCGCACGAAGGGCGGCTTGACGACGCGTGCCGCCAGCAGCTTGCCGCGGATCTCGACCTGCACGCGACCGCTCGTGCCCGCGGGGACACGCGCAAGACCGATCGAGCGCTCGAGCGTGGGCGAGAAGGTGCCGCTCGTGAGCTCGCCCTCGCCGAGGCCCTCGACCCGCACCTTCTGGTGCGCGCGGAGCACGCCGCGGTCCTCGAGCAGCAAGCCGACGAGCTTGCGCGGTACGCCAGCGGCCTTCTGCGCCTCGAGCGCCTGCCGACCGAGGAATTCCCGCTGGTCCTTCATGGCCACTGTCCAGGCGAGGCCGGACTCGAGCGGCGTGACGCTCTCGTCCATGTCGCTGCCGTAGAGGTTCATGCCGGCCTCGAGGCGCAGCGTATCGCGCGCGCCCAGGCCGCAGGGCCTGACGCCTGCCGTCGCCAGCGCAGTCCAGAAGCCGGCGACCTCGACAGCGGGGAGGACGACCTCGAAGCCTTCCTCGCCCGTGTAGCCGGTGCGCCCCACGAACCAGTCGCCGCAGCGGACGGCGAAGAACGGCTCGAGCGCCAGCGCAGGGGCGCGGCAGTCGGCCGGCAACGCGCCAGCCGTCTTGTCCCGCGCGTTCGGTCCCTGGACCGCGACGATGGCGAGGTCGCGCCGCGGGATGACCTCGACGCCGTGCTCCCCGGCGTGGCGGGACATCCAGGCGATGTCCTTGTCTGCGGTGGCGGCGTTGACCACGGCCCGGAAGAGACCTTCTTCCAGGAAGTACACGATCAGGTCGTCGAGCACGCCGCCGTCCTCGCGCAGCATGCAGGTGTACAGCGCCTTGCCGGGCGCTGCGAGCCGCGCGACGTCGTTCGCGAGAAGCCGCGAGAGGAAGGCGCGGCTCCCCGGGCCGCGAATGTCGACGACGCACATGTGCGAGACGTCGAACATCCCGGCGTCGCGGCGCACGGCGTGGTGCTCCTCGATCTGCGAGCCGTAGTGCACGGGCATGTCCCAGCCTCCGAAGTCGACGGTCCTGGCACCGGCCTCGAGGTGCTGCTGATAGAGCGGTGTCCTCCTGCCCATCGATCTACTCCTCGGCGCTCGCCGGCGGCGGATAAAGCAAAAAGGCGACCGGCCCGCGAAGGCCGATCGCCCCTCTGTCCGTGAACCTGAGAGATTGGGTGCCGGGCATGTCCCCCCCGGTGCCGCTCCCCTTCGGTGGGCCCCTGTGGGAGCCGCTCTCCAGAGCTCGCCAGTGTGCCTGCCGTCCTTCTGCCTGAGCGTTTCCGGGCGGGTTGCGCCTTCGGCGCCGCGCAATCGCGGTCTCTCCGGACAGGACCTGAGGCGAGGACCCGATTCTATCGGCTCGCGCGGCACGTTCAAACTTTCTTGAACGGCGACGCTCTACGCCAGTCGGCTTTCGGGTCGGTCGGGGCATCGCTATAGTTTCGCGGTGCACAAGCCCTGAGCTGCAATCCAAGCCATGCCCGGCCCCGCACACGACCTCAGGCTGCAGGCACTTCTGCTTGCCATATATGTCCTTACAGCGCTTTTCTCGACCACCCCTGCACACGCGGGAGACGATACCGTGAACGTCCTGCATGCCTTGTTCACGCGGGAATGGGATCGGCGAAGCGCCGACAATCCCACCTGGGCGTCGACGCTCGGAGACAAGCGGTTCAACCGCCAGTGGCCGGATCTAGGCCCTGCGGCAGTTGCCTCGCGTCAGGCGGCCGACCGCCGTTTCCTGGACGAACTGCGCGCGATCGACCGGAAGGCGCTGCCGGAAAGCGAGCAGATCAACTACGACATGTTCGGCCAGATGCTGCAGGAGCGCATCGCAGCGGAACCGTTCAGGCCCTGGCTCTACGCCATCGACATGCGTAGCGGAATCCAGTTCGCAGACCGCCTGCTCGAGTCGCTGCTCTTTGCGAATCCCTCCGACTGGGAAGACTGGCTCGCCAGGCTCGAGTCTTTCGGCTCCTACATGGACCAGACCATCGCCTTGCTCGACCAGGGTGCCCGCGAGGGCCGCACCCAGCCACGGGTGATCATCGAGCGGGTCCCGGACCAGGTCGCACGACAGATCGTCGCGGACCCGACGACCAGCCCTTTCTACCGGCCGTTCACGTCGCTGCCGGACGGGATGCCCGAGGCGGATCAGGCACGGCTGCGCGAGACCGCGGCGCGGGCGATCGCCCAGACGATCGTGCCGGCCTATCGCCGGTTTCACACGTTCCTCCTCGAGACTTACCTGCCGGCCGCGCGCGAGTCCATCGCGATCTCCGACACCCCGGACGGCCTTGCCTGGTACGAGAACCGCGTCCGTCACTTCACCACGACGGACCTGACCCCCCGGCAGGTCCACGAGATCGGCCGGGCCGAGGTTGCCCGGATCCGGGCCGAGATGGAAGCGATCATCCGCGAGGTCGGCTTCGAGGGCGGTTTCCAGGAGTTCCTTGCGCACCTGCGGACGGCACCGCAGTTCCGTTACACCTCGCCGGACGACTTGTTCCGGGCCTACCTGGCGATGTCGAAGCGGATCGACCCGCTGCTGACGATTCTAGTCGGCACCTTGCCGCGGACTCCCTACGGCTTGCGACCGATCCCTGCCTCGAGTGCGCCCGACACGACGACCGCATATTACATGCCGCCGTCGCGCGACGGCCTGCGCCCCGGCTACTACTACGTGAACCTCTACAGGCCCGAGGATAGGCCCACCTACGAGATCCCGGTGCTGACCGTCCACGAAGCAGTGCCCGGGCACCACCTGCAGATCGCGCTGGCCCAGGAACTCCGGGACGTCCCGGAATTCAGGCGCTCGAGCGCGGTCACCGCCTTCGTCGAGGGCTGGGCCCTCTACAGCGAGAGCCTCGGCGACGAGATGGGCCTGTACGAGGACCCATACGACCGCTTCGGGTATCTCACCTACGAGATGTGGCGCGCGGTCCGGCTCGTGGTCGACACGGGCATGCACTGCATGGGCTGGAGCCGGGCCCGGGCGATCGACTTCTTCAAGGCCAATGCCGCCAAGAGCGAGCTCGACATCGTCAACGAGATCGACCGTTACATCGGCTGGCCCGGCCAGGCGCTCGCGTACAAGATCGGGCAGCTGCGGATCCGCGAGCTGCGCAGGCGGGCCTATGAGCGGCTTGGCGAGCGCTTCGACATCCGGGCCTTTCACGACCTCGTGCTCGGCGCGGGCGCCATACCGCTGGACCTGCTCGAGACGAGGGTGAACGACTGGATCGCCGCGCAGGGCTGATGCGGTCCCCCGGGGCCCGGCCAAGGCCCCGCTCAGAGCCGGGCGGCGTGCCAGTCGAGATGGTCCTCGGCGAAGGTGGCGATGAAGAAGTACGAATGGTCGTAGCCGGACTGCAGCCGCAGCTTGAGCGATATCCGCGCCGCCTTGCATGCCGCCTCGAGCCTCTCCGGAAACAGCTGCGAGTCCAGGAACTGGTCGTCGAGGCCCTGGTCGACCAGGATCGAGGGGACCCGATGACCATCCTCGATCAGGGCGCAGGCGTCGTAGCCCCTCCACGATTCGCGGTCCGGGCCGAGGTACCTGCTGAAGGCCTTCTCACCCCACGGGCAGCGCATCGGCGAGACGATGGGCGCGAATGCAGACACGCTGCGAAAGGTCCGCGGATTGCGCAGCGCCGCGACCAGCGCTCCGTGGCCGCCCATGGAGTGTCCGAAGACCCCGGTGCGGACCTCGTCGACGGGAAAGTGCTCCGCGACCAGCGCGGGCAGCTCGCGGGTCACGTAGGAGTACATCCGGTAGTTGACCGACCAGGGCACTTCGGTGGCGTCCACGTAGAAACCGGCGCCGGATCCGAAGTCGTAGGCATCGTGCTCGCCCGGAAGGTCCGTCCCTCGTGGCGAGGTGTCGGGCATCACCAGCACGAGGCCCAGTTCGGCGGCCCGCCGCTGCGCTCCCGCCTTGACCGTGAAGTTCTCCTCGGTGCAGGTCAGTCCGGAGAGGAAGTACAGCACTGGGCGTGGTCCGGAGGCGGCCTGCGACGGCACGAAGACCGCGAATCGCATCGGCGTACCGGTCTCCGAGGAGTCGTGCCGGTAGTAGCCCTGCGTCCCGCCGAAGCAGCGGTGCTCGGCGATCGTCTCGATGCCCATGTCAGTACACGACCACCGAGCGGATGGACTCGCCAGCGTGCATCAGGTCGAAGGCATCGTTGATCCGCTCGAGCGGCATCACGTGCGTGATCAGGTCGTCGATGTTGATCCTTCCGTCCATGTACCAGTCGACGATCCGCGGCACGTCGGTGCGGCCACGCGCCCCGCCGAAGGCAGTCCCCCTCCAGACCCGGCCTGTGACCAGCTGGAACGGCCGCGTGCGGATCTCCTGCCCTGCTCCCGCGACGCCGATGATGACCGACTCGCCCCAGCCGCGGTGGCAACACTCCAGCGCCTGCCGCATGAGGTCGACGTTGCCGACGCACTCGAAGCTGTAGTCCGCACCGCCGTCGGTCAGTGAGACTAGGTAGGGAACGAGGTCTCCCTCTACTTCCCGCGGATCGACGAAGTGGGTCATGCCGAACTTCTCGGCGAGCGCCTTGCGCTTCGGGTTGATGTCGACGCCGATGATCTTGCCGGCTCCGACCATGCGGGCGCCCTGGATCACGTTGAGGCCGATGCCACCGAGCCCGAATACGACGACGTTGGCTCCCGGCTCGACCTTCGCGGTATTGATGACGGCCCCGATGCCGGTGGTCACGCCGCAGCCGATGTAGCAGACCTTCTCGAAGGGCGCGTCCTCCCGGAT
Source organism: Gammaproteobacteria bacterium SG8_30 (assembly GCA_001303245.1). Classification (GTDB taxonomy): domain Bacteria; phylum Pseudomonadota; class Gammaproteobacteria; order Steroidobacterales; family Steroidobacteraceae; genus SG8-30. Next base: position 45,399 of record LJNS01000015.1, on the reverse strand, counting down.
CCTGGCGACGGCGATCTCCGGCAGCACGGTGAAGTTCGAGAAGGTCGAGCAGCCCATGTAGTGGTGGATCTTCTGGCCACCGATGGAGAAGCGGCTGGTGCCGTCGGGCATCACGCCCTGACCCTGGGTGGCCCGGATGGCCGTGCACAGGTTGGTCTTGCGCGACAGGCAGGACTTGCACTCGCGGCACTCGGGCGTGTAGAGAGGAATGACGTGGTCGCCCTTGCGGACCGACCGGACTCCGGGGCCCACGTCGACCACGACTCCGGCACCTTCGTGCCCGAAGATCACGGGGAACAGTCCTTCCGGGTCGGCTCCGGAGCGCGTGAATTCGTCCGTGTGGCAGATGCCCGTGGCCTTGATCTCGACGAGCACCTCTCCCGCCCGCGGCCCCTCGAGCCGGACCGTCTCCACGGAAAGCGGCTTGCCCGCCTCCCAGGCCACTGCTGCCCGCACGTCCATCGTGAACCTCCTCTTGCTGGGGTTGCCGCGAACCGCCGCGCCGGCGCTTCGCCAGCGCGCGCCGCGGCGCCTACAATAGCGCGCATCGCATCGCTCGGGGACCACATGCCTCTGCTAGAACGTCGTCGTTCCGTTGCAGTCCGCGTCGGCCGCGTGGCGGTAGGCGGGAGTGCGCCCATCGTCGTGCAGTCGATGACCAATACCGACACCGCGGACGTCGAGGCGACCTTCCGCCAGGTCAGGGAACTGGCGCGCGCCGGATCCGAGATCGTGCGCGTCACCGTCAACACCGACGAGGCCGCGTCCGCCGTCCCGCGCATCGTCGAGCGGCTGGCTGCGACGGGGATCGACGTGCCCATCGTCGGTGACTTCCACTTCAACGGTCACAAGCTGCTCAAGGCACACCCGGCCTGCGCCGAGGCGCTCGCCAAGTACCGCATCAACCCGGGCAACGTGGGACGAGGCAGCAAGCGCGACCCGCAGTTCGCGGAGATGATCCAGACCGCCTGCCGCTACGGCAAGCCCGTGCGGATCGGCGTCAACTGGGGCAGCCTCGACCAGGAGCTCCTGACGCGCATGATGGACGAGAACTCGCGTTCTCCCGAGCCCAGGGATGCGCTCGAGGTGCTTCGCGAGGCCACGGTCGTCTCTGCGCTCGACAGCGCCACCCGGGCGGAGGAACTCGGTCTGCCGCACGACGGCATCGTCATCAGCACCAAGGTCTCCGGCGTGCAGGACCTGATCGCCATCTACCGGACGCTCGCCGGGCGCTGCGACTATCCGCTGCATCTCGGCCTGACCGAGGCGGGAATGGGCTCGAAAGGAATCGTCGCGTCGACCGCGGCGCTCGCCGTGCTGCTGCAGGAAGGCATCGGCGACACGATCCGCATTTCGCTGACTCCGGAGCCCGGTGGAGACCGCACGCGCGAGGTGATCGTCGCGCAGGAGATCCTGCAGAGCATGGGTCTCAGGGCGTTCACGCCGATGGTCATCGCCTGCCCTGGCTGCGGTCGCACGACGAGCACCTATTTCCAGGAACTCGCGCAGCGCATCCAGGGCTACATCCGCCAGCGCATGCCCGAGTGGAAGCAGCACCGCGCGGGCGTCGAGGACATGACGGTCGCCGTGATGGGCTGCGTGGTGAACGGCCCCGGCGAGAGCAAGCATGCCAACATCGGCATCAGCCTGCCGGGTACGGGGGAGCGACCGGTCGCCCCGGTCTACGAGGACGGCGAGAAGACCGTGACGCTCAAGGGAGAGCGGATCGCCGAGGAGTTCCAGGAACTGGTCGAGCGCTACGTCGAGCGGCGCTACCGGCCGAAGGAGACCGCATGAACGACCTCAAGGAACGCAAGTGCAAGCCCTGCGAGGGGGGCGTGGAGGCCTTCACGCCGGAAGCCGCCCGGGCGCTGCTGCACCAGGTCCACCCGGACTGGCATCTGGTGGAGAACGGCGAGGCGATACGCAGGGAGCTCAGGTTCCGGGACTTCTACCGCACGATGAGCTTCGTCAACGCGCTCGCCCACGTCGCCAACCAGGAGGATCATCATCCCGACCTGGAAGTCGGGTACGACTACTGCAACGTGAGGTTCTCCACGCACGCCATCGACGGCCTGTCGGAGAACGACTTCATCTGCGCGGCCAAGATCGACGAGTTGCTCAGGCAGTAGTCGGGTCCGTGCGGGCCGGAACCGCGCGAGCCGGATCCGGGCACTCCGGTTCGGGAGAGGGAGGACGACGGACGATGAGCGAGCGAGGTCCGGCAGACGACGAGGCGGCACGTCCCTTCGTGGCGCCGTGCAGGAGCCTGCCCGCGACGGCCCCCCTGGGCTGGATCCGCAAGGGCTGGATCGACGTCCGGCGGGCACCGAGGCAGAGCCTGGCCTACGGCGTCGTGATCGCGCTGCTCTCCTGGGCCGTGACCGGGATTGCGTTGCGTTTCGGCAACTACTGGGCCGTGCTGGTTTTGCTGTCGGGATTCGTGTTCGTGGCCCCGGTCCTGGCGCTGGGTCTGTACTCGATCAGCCGTCAGCTGGAAAGCGGCCTGGAGCCTTCCCTCGCCCGCTGCTTCGGCGAGCAGAGGCGCGGACTCGGCACGGCCATGGTCTTCGCGCTGGCGCTGCTCGTCGTGTTCCTGGTGTGGGCGCGCGCCGGCTCGATGGTGCACGTGTTCTTCCCGGTGGAGGCCGAGCCCGACTGGACGCAGATCGCGACCTTCCTGGCCATCGGCTCGGCGGTCGGCTCGGTCTTCGCGCTGCTGACTTTCGCATTCAGCGCGTTCTCCCTGCCCATGATCTGCGATCGCGACGCGGACGCGGTCACGGCCGTCGTCACCAGCGTGAACGCCGTGTTGCGCAACAAGGCGGCCATGGCCGTGTGGGTGGCGCTGATCGTCACACTGACGGCGATCGGCTTCGCCACGGCGCTGGTCGGGCTCGCCGTGACGATCCCGCTGCTCGGGCACGCCACGTGGCACGGCTACCGAGAGACCGTGGACGCGAGCGCCTGGCCCGCGAACGGCCCGGCGGCCGACCGCAAGGCCGGCTGAAGGACTCAGCCTGCGAGTGACTCGCGCGCGACCGGCCGGGGAATCTCGCCTGCCAGGCCCATGGCGCGTTCGATCAGTACGCGCTTCAAAGGCGCTGCACGATCGGCAAGGAATAGTCCCGTGCGCCGGGCCCACGACAGCATCGGGTCGTCGTTGCTGAACAGCCGCTGCAGGCCGTCCATCAAGGCCATCGCCGGCAGGTTCTCGGCCTTGCGCCAGCGCTCGTAGCGCCGAAGCGACCTCGCCTCCCCCGGGTCGCCGCCCCCTGCGAGCGCATCGCCGGTCACCTCGACGAGCGCAGCGCAGTCCATGAAGCCGAGGTTGACACCCTGGCCGGCCAGCGGGTGCACACCGTGTGCGGCGTCCCCGACCAGCGCGATCCGGGGACGCGTGTAGGAGAGCGCGTGCATCAGCCGCAGCGGGAACGCGCCTCGGCGCGTGACGGGCTCGAGACGGCCCAGCACGCCCGCCGACGCCACGGTCACACGCTCGGAAAAGGCCGCCTCGTCGAGCCGCGTGAGCTCCTCCGCGGCCTCCGGGGTCGTAGACCAGACGAGCGACACGCGACCGTCGGCAAGTGGCAGCAACGCGAGCGGCCCGGTCGAGAGGAAGCGCTGCCAGGCCGTCTGTGCGTGCGGCCGTTCGGTGGCAAGGTGGGCAACGACGGCATGCTGGCCATAGTCCCAGCCCCGCGTCCCGATGCCCGCGAGGCGACGGACCGCGGACTCGCCGCCGTCGGCACCGACCAGCAATGCCGCGCTGAGCCTGCGGCCCTCGCCGGTTGTGATCACCACCGCCTCGTCGCGGACCTCCAGTGCGTCGAGGCCCGTGCGCAGGATCGTCACCCCGTGCCGCACGGCCCGACCCGTCAGCGCCGCCTGCACCGCACGGTTCTCGACGATGTGGCCGAGATCGGGCTCACCCAGCTCGGCCGCATCGAAGCGGATCGCGCCCTCGCCCCCCGGTGTGCCGCGCTCGTCCCAGACCACCATGCGCGCGTAGGGGGAGGCCCCGCGCGCGAGCACCTCTGGCCATGCACCGGTCCGCTCGAGCAGTACCTGCGATGCCCTCGAGAGCGCCGAGACCCTGAGGTCCAGCGGCTCGTGCGCGGCGGGCAAGGCCGCCGGCCTCGGCTCGAGCACGGCGACCCGCAGCCCGTCCGTGGGGCGGTAGCATCCGAAGAGCGCGGCAAGGCCGGCTCCCACCATGCCGCCGCCCGCTACGATCACGTCGAAGTCGGACTTCACGTCAGGGGAACTCCCCGGCTCAATCGCGGCAGCCTGCCGGCCAGGCCCATCGTCACCCGGGCGAAAGCGTTTTTCGCGGGCGTGAACAGGTCGAACAGCAACAGGCTCGCGCCACGTGCCGCGCGGACCGGTCCCAGTGGATTGCCGAACAGCCTGACCAGTCCGTCGGTGAAGGCGATGACGGTCTGACGGTCGGCGCGCCGCCAGTCGGCGTAGCGATCGAGGACCGACGCCGCTCCCGGATCTGCCGACGCAGCTCGCGCCGCGATGTCGTCCGCGATCACCTCGGCCAGCGTCGCCACGTCCCGCAGACCGAGGTTGAAACCCTGGCCGGCGATCGGGTGCAGTCCCTGCGCGGCATTGCCGATGATGACGGCACGGTGTGCCACCTGCCGCTGCGAGCGCGTGAGCGACAGCGGGTAGGCATGCCGATGACCGACACGGAGGAAGCGTCCCAGGCGATATCCGAAGCGGTCCTGCAGGCGACGCAGAAACTCGTGTTCGTCGAGCGAGAGCACGCGGCCGGCTTCCTCCGGGGCGAGCGTCCAGACGATCGTGCAGCGACCGTCGGCGAGCGGCAGCAATGCGACCGGTCCATCGGGCGTGAAGCGCTCGTAGGCGACGAAGTCGTGAAACCTCTCCGGGACGACGTTGGCGATCACCGCATGCTGTTCGTAGTCCCAGACGATGGCGTCGATACCGAAGGCGCCGCGTACCGCCGACCTTGCGCCGTCGGCCGCGACGACGAGCCGTGCACGGAGCTTCCCCGTCCACGCGCCTTCCACACCGAGCTCGACGTGATCCTCGCCCGGCTCGACGGCAGTGACCCGCGCCGGGCACAGGATGCCGACCCTGGGCGCACCGCGGCAGATCTCGGCAAGCGCATCACCGAGGACGCGGTTGCCGAGGGTGTGCCCGAGGGCCGGCAGGCCCTGCTCTTCGGCAGAGAGCCGGGCGAACGCGAAGGCCCCGCGGTCGGACACGTGGATGCGGCGGATCGGCGTTGCCTCCGCGGCGACCCGCGGCCACGCCCCGATGCCTTCGAGGATGCGCCGGCTGCCGTTCGACAGCGCCGTCGTCCGCTCGTCAAAGCTCGGCTGCGCGTCGCTTCCGGCCGGAACCGGCTCGATCACCAGCACGTCGAGGGGCAGCTCGCGCAGGGCGGCGGCGAGCGACAGGCCGACCATGCCCCCGCCGACGATGGCGACGTCGCAGCGGATTGTGCTGGGCGTACCGTTCATCCGCGCAGTTTACCGCGGCCGATTCGGGCGCGGCGCATCACGACCCGAGGGTCAAGCCGCCTGCATCAGGCCCTCGATCGCGTCCGGGTCGGTCGGCACGTCCGAGGTCAGCACCTCGGGCGCATCCTTCGTCACCGCGACGTCGTCCTCGATCCGGATGCCGATGCCTTGCCACTGCTTCGCGACCCCCTTGGTGCCGGGCGCGATGTAGATGCCCGGCTCTACCGTCATGACCATGCCTGGCTCCAGCAAACGCCATTCGTCGCCGACCTTGTACTCACCGACGTCGTGGACGTCCATCCCGAGCCAGTGACCGGTCCGGTGCATGAAGAACTTCTTGTAGGCCTCTTCCCTGATCAGCGTCGGGACGCGCCCCTTGAGCAGTCCGAGCCTGACGAGCCCCTGCGTGATCACCTTCACCGCGGCGTCGTGAGGGTCGTTCCAGTGATTGCCCGGGCGCACCCGTTCGATGGCCGCGCGCTGTGCAGCCAGCACGACCTCGTATAGTTCCCGCTGTGGCCCGCTGAAGCGGCCGCTGACCGGAAAGGTCCGCGTGATGTCCGAGGCGTAGTAGTCGAACTCGCAGCCTGCGTCGATCAGCAGCAGGTCCCCGTCCTTCATCTGCCGGCTGTTCGCATGGTAGTGGAGGACACAGGCGTTCGGGCCGCTGCCGACGATCGGGTGGTAGGAGATGTCGGCTTGCTGACGGTGGAACTCGTGCAGGATCTCCGCCATGACCTCGTATTCGGTGCGCCCCGGCGCCGCCGTCTTCATCGCCCGCCGGTGCGCTCCGGCGGCGATGCGCGCCGAGCGGCGCATCACGTCCAGCTCGGCCCTGGTCTTGAACAGACGCATCTCGTGAAGGTGATGGTCGAGAGCCACGAATTCCTGCGGCGTGTGCAGGCCGTGCTTGGCCTGGGCACGCAAACCGTTCACCCAGCCGATGACCCGCTGGTCGAAGTCGGGATGCACGCCCATCGTGTAGTAGACCCGCGCGCAGCGCTCGAGCAGGCCGGGCAGGATGTCGTCGATGTCGTCGATGGGGAAGGAGTCGTCCGCACCGTAGCCCGCCACGGCTCCCTCCGGGCCCGCCCGCGCACCGTCCCAGGTCTCGCGGGCCGGATCCCGGTCGCGCACGAACAGGACGTACTCTCCCTGTGACCGGCCCGGTACCAGCACGGCCACCGCCTCCGGCTCGTCGAAGCCGGTGAGGTACTGGAAGTCGCTGTCCTGCCGGTAGTGATAGTCGACGTCGCCGTTGCGACGCCTCACGGGGGCGCCCGGCAGGATCGCGATCGAGTCGCGACCCATGATGCGCATCAGCTGGCGCCGGCGGCGCGTGAACTCGGTCTTCTTCATGGCGTGGTGTTCCGGAGTTGAGGTTCGTCAGTGGGTGCCGGCCGGGCCGCGCGGCCGGCCGGCACGGCGCGGTGCGAGTTCCTCCCATGCCAGCTGCACCCCGGCACGGACGAACTCCACCAGCTCGGCATAATCACGCTCGCCCTGTTCGCCCCCTTCCTCGGGGCCTACCGACGCGCGCGAAATCTCGCTGAAGTCGGCCAGGATCTCGTCGAGGTCACCCGGCAACTGGCGCAGGGCGCCGATGCGCCCGAGCCCGTACAGGAACCCGCTGCACCAGGTCGCCAGCGCACGCACGCGGTCGTCGAGGGGTCCGGCGTCGAGGGGCAGCATGGGCTCGAAGGTCATCTGCCCCCCCGCCAGCGTCGCGAGCGTCGATTCGCGGATGGCCTCGAGCAGGTCCATGACGCCCGGCGGCAGCGGCTCCCCTTCGTCGCCGGGCAGGATCTCGACGGCCCATTCCGCCACCGGAAAGGTGGCCTCCGCACACAGTGCCCCGCACAGGCAGCCGTGGGCCTCGGCGGCATCGACATCCGACCCGGCATCGTCGAGCGCGCGGTCCAGCTCGTCGTAGCTGACTTCATGCATCGTCGGCAGGCCCGGTCCCCGTCTTGCGAACCGCAGTATCCTAACCTTTCCGCAGGCCGCGGATCGCGTTGACCCCGCCTTTCGCGCCGTCCCATAATGCCGGCATGGAGGACGCCGCAAAGTCGCCGCTGGAGGCGGAGCTCAAGAGGCTCGAGCGCAGGCTCGACGACCTCGTCGGCGTCGTCGCGCAGCTCAAGGACGAGAACCGGGCGCTGCGACAGCGTCAGGACGTGCTCTCGGCCGAACGGGCTGCGCTGCTCGCCAAGAACGAGCAGGTGCGGGCGCGTGTCGAGGCCATGATCGGCCGACTCAAGTCCATGGAGAGCGGCGCGTGAGCGAAGTCAACCGGGTCAGCATCCGCATCCTGGAGAAGGAGTACCACGTGGCCTGCCCGGCCGAGGAACGTCGCGCACTTCTCGACTCGGCCGAGTTCCTCAATCGGAAGATGCGCGAGATTCGGGACAGCGGCAAGGTGGTCGGCCTCGACCGGATAGCGGTCATGGCGGCGCTCAACATCGCCAACGAGCTGTTGCGCACCCAGGGCCGGGACGAGTCGCTCGAGACCGGCGTTGCCGACCGCCTCCGTCTCATGCGCGAGCGAGTGGAGACGGCGCTGACGCGTGGTCAGCAGCTGGAATTTTAGGATGAGTGCGCATCCCGTATGGGGTGCGCCAAAGTTTGGCGCCGCCTGCGGTGTTCGATGTGGGCCTGGGTACCTCTCGACCCTAATGTGAAAAACCCAGGGGCTCGGCTCAGCGGTAACATTGTGCATGTCCGCCCTCGAGCGGGAAGCCTTAAGTGCCGCGGCTTGCCCCACCTGTTGCTCCGGTTCGAGAGCAGCGGTCTGCAACGGCACAGGCGGGTGGCGCCTCCTCCCCTTCCGGACGAGCCGGCTCCGTGAGCCGGCCGGTTCGCGGCGAGCGCACCATCGTCCGTCGGCGCATGCGCGAGGCGCGGCGGCTCGTCGATCCCGAGCGGCGTTCCGCCGCAGCGCAGGCCGTCGCCGACCGGGTGGCTGCGCTCGGGTTGCCGCGGCCGGGAACAAGGGTGGCGACCTACATACCGCTCGATGGCGAGATCGACCCGGCACCGGTGGCCGAGCTTGCGCGGGATCGCGGTTGCTCCGTATACGCGCCGGCAATTACCAGCCTCAGGCGCCGGCAGATGTGCTTCCGGGCCTTTCCGCCCGGCCGGCACGGCAGTCATCGCAATCGCTGGGGTATCACGGAGCCGACGGGCGGCGAGCAGCTGCACGGCCGGTGGCTCGGCCTGGTTATCGTGCCCTGTGTGGCCTTCGATGCGGCCGGCAGCCGGTTGGGCATGGGCGCCGGCTTCTACGACCGTCACTTCGCGTTCCTGATGCAGCGCAGCAGCTGGCGCCGGCCCTTGCTGCTCGGTGTGGCATTCGACCTGCAGCGGGTGGAGGAACTCCCGCAATGCAGCTGGGACGTCCCGCTGTGGGGCGTCGTGACCGAAAGCGCGGTCTACGGCCGGGCGGCGCGCGGCCTGCCGCCGGGCATTCCACGGGAGGCGAAGTGAACCACTGGCTGTTCAAGTCCGAGCCGGACACCTTCGGAATCGACGATCTTGCGGCTCAGCCGCGTCGAAGCACCCATTGGGACGGCGTGCGCAACTTCCAGGCCCGCAACATGATGCGCGACGACATGAAACGCGGCGACCTGGGCTTCTTCTATCACTCGAGCTGCGCCGAACCCGGAATCGTCGGCATCGTGAAGGTCGTCCGCGGGGGCTATCCGGACCACACTGCCTTCGATTCCGCGAGCAAGTACTTCGACGCCGACAGCGATCCTTCGGATCCACGCTGGTACATGGTCGACGTTAGGCTCATGCGCAAGTTCGACCGGCCCGTCGACCTGCAGACTCTTCGACGACATGCCGACGGCAAGCTCAAGGACATGCTCGTCCTGCGCAAGGGCAATCGGCTTTCGATCACGCCCGTCACACCCGGCGAATGGAAGTTCATCCTGTCGCTCGTCCGTGAGTGAATCGCTGAAGCCGCATTCGGCGCGGGAAAAACAGGGGTTTCGTGCAATCGGCTTGCAGGCAGGCAATTTCCGCAGGTCGTCTTTGCCGTGATGCGCTCCTGCCGATGTCGTTACTGATCGCTTCATTCCAAGAACGTACGACGCACTCCACTGATGCTCGCGCGCGCGTAGCGCTTGCTTGCATTCCCGTCAAGTGTATATACTCGCTCCCCGGATTAACCCGACATGGAGATCCATTATGGCGACCAAGAAGAAGGCTGCTAAGAAGAAGGCGACGAAGAAGAAGGCGACGAAGAAGAAGGCTGCGAAGAAGAAGTAAGCCTTTTGGCAGCATGAACGGCGGTTGGCCGGACACAATCCTCCAGCCGCCCGTTCAGAAACTCTTCTGACTGTGCCCGCGAAAGCGGGCACAGTCGTTTCCGGAGACGACAAGCCGTACGCGGCAGTCAGCAGACGATGAGCCCCGACGAAAAGAAGAGACGCGCCGGCGAGGCGGCCATGGAGTTCGTCCGCGACGGCATGATCGTCGGCGTGGGGACCGGCTCCACGGTCAACTACTTCATCTCCGCCCTGGCCGGCTGGCGCGACCGCATCACCGGCGCCGTCTCCTCCTCCGAGGCGAGCAGTCACTTGTTGCGCGCCTCCGGCATAGAGGTGCTCGACCTGAACTCGACGGGCAGCCTCGAGCTCTACGTCGACGGCGCCGACGAGGCGACCCGGCACCTGCAGCTGATCAAGGGCGGCGGCGGAGCGCTGACCCGCGAGAAGGTCGTCGCCGAAGCCAGCCGCCAATTCGTCTGCATCGTCGATGACTCCAAGCTGGTGGACGTGCTGGGACGCTTCCCGCTCCCGGTCGAAGTGATTCCGATGGCACGCTCGCTCGTAGCCCGCAGCCTGGTTGCGCTCGGCGGCCAGCCCGTGTGGCGCGAAGGCGTCGTCACCGACAACGGCAACGTCATCCTGGACGTGCACAACCTCGAGATCCTCGACCCGATGGCGCTCGAGACCCAGATCAACCAGCTCCCGGGCGTCGTGACGGTCGGCCTGTTCGCACGCCGGCCCGCTGACGTACTGCTCGTCGCCGGCGACTCGGGCGTGCAGCGCGTCGATCGCTGAGCCGGTGCCGCTCACGCGGCACCGTTCTTCGGCACGCTGCCGCGTGCCTCGTCGAACCTAGGTTCTCATCCAAGCCCCCACAAGAGCAGAGGGCCGACCCTCCGGGCCGGCCCTCTGCTCTTGTTGGCTGGGGGACTAGGATTCGAACCTAGGTTGACGGAGTCAGAGTCCGTAGTCCTACCGCTAGACGATCCCCCAAGAACCGGTTCGTCTGCAGGAATACCAAATCAGCGCTTGCTGAACTGCGTCCCGCGACGGGCCTTGCGACGCCCGACCTTCTTGCGTTCCACCTCACGCGCATCGCGCGTGACGAAGCCCGCCGCGCGCAACGGCTTGCGGAGCGTCTCGTCGTACTCGATCAGCGCCCGCGTAATGCCGTGACGGATCGCGCCGGCCTGACCGGTGACACCGCCGCCGTTGACGTCGACCGTGACGTCGAACTTCTCGGTCATCTGCGTCAGCTCGAGCGGCTGGCGCACGATCATGCGGCCGGTTTCACGACCGAAGAACTCGTCCAGCGGGCGGCCGTTGACGGTGATCCGGCCGGAGCCGGGCTTGAGGAACACCTTGGCGGCTGCCGTCTTGCGGCGACCGGTTCCGTAGTTCGGGGTGGCGGGCATCTTCGCTTTCCTGGTTGGGCGTCGGCTCAGGCGAGCTCGAGCGGTCTGGGCTGCTGCGCAGCGTGCGGGTGTTCGCCGCCGGCGAACACGTGCAGCTTGCGGTACATGCGGCGGCCGAGGATGGTCTTGGGCAGCATGCCCTTCACCGCGAACTCGATCGCACGCTCCGGGTGCTCGGCGAGCAGCTTGTCGAGGGCGACCGTCTTGAGGTTGCCCATGTAGCCCGTGTGGCGGTGGTACTTCTTGTCGCGCAGCTTGTTGCCCGTGACCGCGACCCTGGCGGCGTTGATCACGATGATGTGATCGCCGCAGTCGACGTGCGGGGTGTACTCGGGCTTGTGCTTGCCACGGAGGCGGAACGCCACTTCGGACGCGAGGCGCCCGAGGGTCTTTCCGGCCGCGTCGACCACGTACCAGTCGCGCTTGACGCGCTCCGGGCTCACGAATGTCGTCTTCATCTTGATAACCCCTGTCGAGGGTCGGGTCTGCGAAAGGGCGGGAATTTTAAAGAACAACCGGCGGCTTTGCAAAGGCCGGAGAGCCGCCAGGAGGGGCCCGGCACCGTCTCGGCGGCGCACCCATATATAATGTCGTGCCCATGGACAGGCGCATGAGCCCGCTCGACCTCTTGCTCGGCCAGGCGGACCTCGCCCTGAGGGCCAGCTTTGGCCGTCCTGCCCCCCGCCGGCCCAGCCCCGGGGCCGGCCGGACTGACCACCTGGCGGACGAGATCCAGCGCCGCCACGCGGCGGGGTTGATGCGCGTGAATCACGCCGGCGAGGTCGCGGCGCAGGGCCTCTACCACGGACAGGCGCTCACGGCGCGGCGAGACGAAATCCGTCGCCAGATGCTCGAGGCGGCCCGGGACGAAGGCGACCACCTCGCCTGGTGCCGCGATCGCCTGCGCGAACTCGGCTCCGGCCCGAGCGTGCTCAACCCGCTCTGGTACGCGGGATCCCTGGCCATCGGCGCGCTCGCCGGAGCCGCCGGAGATCGCATCAGCCTGGGCTTCGTCGCGGAAACCGAGCGGCAGGTGGAGGGCCACCTCGAGGAACACCTGCGCCGGCTCCCGGAGGGCGACGAGCGCAGCCGGGCGATCCTGGATCAGATGAAGACCGACGAGGTCGCGCACGCTGAGGCGGCCATGGACGCCGGAGGCAGCGAACTTCCGATGCCGGTGCGGCAACTGATGCGGCTGACGGCACGGGTCATGACGCGCACGGCTTACTGGATCTGAACCGGCGCCGGGGAGCGAGCGGCCCCTAGCGCCAAATTATGTCTTGCAGCGCGGCGGTGCGGTGTAATAAAAGGACGGCAACGCACAGCGCGACATTTCCGGGGGAGAAACATGGAAGACGCGGTCAAGCCCTTGACGGACATACCGGCGATCAACAGGTTCCTGAGCTACTGCCGGGTGCGCACCGTGCCGTCCAAGACCGTCCTGATCCACGCCGGTGACCTGCCCGACGTGCTCTACTACATCATCCGCGGCTCGGTCGAGGTCATGATCGAGGACGAGGAAGGCAACGAGATGGTGCTGGCCTACCTCAACAAAGGCCAGTTCTTCGGCGAGATGGGCCTCTTCTCCGACAGCCAGCAGCGCAGCGCCTGGGTGCGCACCCGCACCCACTGCGAGCTGGCGGAAATGACCTATCCGCGCTTCCGCCAGATCGCCGCCGAGAGCCCCGGCCTCGTGTTCGAGCTGGCGACCCAGCTCGCGACCCGCCTCGACCGGACCAACCGGAAGCTTGGCGACCTGGCCTTCGTTGACGTCACCGGCCGTGTCGCGCACGCCATCATGGACCTGTGCAACGAGCCCGATGCGATGACCCACCCCCAGGGCATGCAGATCAAGGTCAGCCGCCAGGAACTGTCGCGGCTGGTCGGCTGCTCGCGCGAGATGGCCGGACGCGTGTTGAAGGTGCTCGAGGAGCAGGGGCTGCTCACGGCGCACGGCAAGACGATCGTCGTGTTCGGCGCGCGACCGAAGGTCAAGCCCCGGCCGATGGCGAGCACGGCCCGGATGGGCGGCGCATCCGGCTAGCGCCTCCCCCGGGAGCCCGCCCTGTACCGAACCGCGCCGGTCGGCGCGGATGGACCCGCGGCCTCAGCCGCCGGCGATTGCCCGGCGCATGGCCGCCACCGTCGCGGCGTAGTCCTTCGAGCCGAATATCGCACTGCCTGCGACGAACGTGTCGGCGCCGGCGCGCGCAATCGCGCCGATGTTGTCCACCTTGACGCCCCCGTCGATCTCCAGACGCACCTCGCGGCCGGATGCGTCGATGCGCCGCCGCGCCTCGGACAGCTTCTCCAGGGCGGACGGGATGAACTTCTGACCGCCGAATCCCGGGTTGACCGACATCAGCAGCACGAGGTCCACGGACCCGAGCGTGTAGTCGAGCCACGCGAGCGGCGTCGCCGGGTTGAACACGATCCCCGGCCGGCAACCCGACTCGCGGATCAACTGGATCGTCCGGTCGACGTGCTCGGTCGCCTCGGGGTGGAAGCTCACGTAGGTCGCGCCGGCCGCCGCAAAGTCGGACACGATGCGGTCGACTGGGCTCACCATCAGGTGCACGTCGATCGGCGCCGTCACGCCGTGCCTGCGCAGCGCCTCGCAGACCATCGGCCCGATGGTCAGGTTCGGAACGTAGTGATTGTCCATCACGTCGAAGTGCACCCAGTCGGCGCCGGCGGCCAGCACCGAGTCGACTTCCTCGCCCAGGCGGGCGAAGTCGGCCGAGAGGATCGAGGGGGCGATCACGGCAGGCTGCATGGGGCTGCTCCGGGCTCCACGTGGGGTTCCGGCGCTACTGTAACCGAGCGGCGGCTGGCCTGCAGACGCCCCCGGGCTCAGCGGATCCCTCGCGCCTCGCGGATCCGCTCGTAGGCCGCCTGGATGGTCTGGGTCTTCTGCTTGGCCATCTCGAGCATGGACTCCGGCAGCCCGCGCGAGACCAGTTTGTCCGGGTGGTTCTGGCTCATCAGTCGACGGTAGGCGCGCTTGACCTCGGCATCGGAGGCCTCCGGCGCGACCTCGAGTACTTCGTAGGCCTCACGCAGCGGTTCCGCGCGCGGCGGCGGGGCAGCATGCCCCCCCGCGTAGCCGCCGCGAGCCTGAGCGTGCGCCGCTCCGTACCCCTGCAGGCGGAGCAGGGCCTCCAGGTGGGCGAACTCGAGTCCGGAGATTCCGAGCACCTGCGCGATGCGACCGAGCAACACCCTCGCCCGGCCTTGCATGCCGTTGCCGAGGAGCGCCGCCCGCATCTGCACCTCGAGAAAGACGCGGAGCAGGTCGTGCCGCCCCCCGCAGGCGTTGGTCAGCCGCGCCAGCGCGCCGTCAAGGTCGAAACCCGCCTGTTTGCCGCGGTTGAAGCACTCGATGGCTTCGCGCGTCTGCTGATCATCCAGCTGGAACTGCCTGAAGATCTGTCGTGCGGCCGCGATTTCCTGCTCGGACACGCGGCCGTCGGACTTCGCGACATGGCCCATCGCTTCGAACGCCGTGCGGAAGAACACCGCGCGGACCGTGGCCAGGTCGGCCGCCGGCCGGTCGTCGCTCTGCGACATCTTCTCGTCGTAGGCGTGACCGATCACCAGGCCGATGACCGCGCCGACCGGCCCCAGCCCGGTCGCGAAGCCGAGCAGCGCGCCCACGGCCTTCCCGGTCCACTTCATGTGATTTCCTTGACCGCGTCGAGCAACGGCTGCAAGAATTCCCGCGCCCAGGCGCCAAGCCCGCGCGGCGCGGCTATGTTAGCAAGTCGCCACCCCGCGACGCCGGGGAGGACTCCCCTCATGTCATCCCCAGCCGTCTTCGAGACCGATCTCAAGGGACTCACGCGCGTGCACCGCGGCAAGGTCCGCGACATCTACGCGCTCGACCAAGAACACCTGCTGTTCGTCGCGACGGACCGCCTGTCGGCGTTCGACGTCGTTCTCCCCGACCCCATTCCCGGCAAGGGCGAGGTGCTGACCCGGATCTCGAACTTCTGGTTCTCTCGGACGCGCCACATTGCCCCCAATCACGTCACCGACTACGAGCTCGCCGCCTACGTCCACGATCCCGACGACCTCGCGCTGCTCGAAGGACGGGCCGTCGTCGTCAAGCGGCTGCGTCCGCTGCCGGTGGAAGCCGTCGTTCGCGGCTACCTAGTCGGTTCGGGCTGGAAGGACTACCAGCGCGGTGGCGCAGTGTGCGGCATCGAGCTGCCGGCGGGCCTGCAGATGGCCTCGCGCCTGCCGGAGCCGATCTTCACGCCGGCGACCAAGGCGGCGGTCGGCGAGCACGACGAGAACGTCAGCTTTGCCGAGGTCGCCTCGGTGGTCGGTGAAGACCTTGCCGTGCAGGTCAGGACGCTGTCGCTCGCGCTGTACGGATTCGCCGCGGCCCACGCGTTGTCCCGCGGCATCATCATCGCCGATACCAAGTTCGAGTTCGGTCTGAACGAGGCCGGCCAGGTGGTGCTCATGGACGAGGCGCTGACACCGGACTCATCGCGCTTCTGGCCCGTCGACACCTGGAGGCCGGGATCGAGTCCGCCGAGCTTCGACAAGCAGTACGTGCGGGACTACCTCGAGTCGCTCGACTGGAACAAGAAGGCGCCGGGGCCGCGCCTGCCTCCCGAGGTCATCGAGCGCACGGCGGCAAAGTATCGCGAGGCGCTGGCTCGCCTAACGGGCGGCGCCTGAGCCGCCGCCCTCGGTTGCGTCCGCAGCCGTGTCGCCCTCGTGCTTCGTGACCAGCCTGTCGGCGAGCCCGAAGTAGAGCGAGCCGCTGATCAGCCGCGAGCCGGCAGCCGCGGTCAGTGCCGCTACCATGAGCGGCAGGACGAGGTCGTGCAGCCCCGTCATTTCCATCACGATGATGAAGGCCGTCATCGGAGCCTGCGTTGCGCCCGTGAGATAGGCGCAGGTGCCGAGGACCGCGAGGCCCGGGACGTCATCGAGGCCCGGCAGCGTGCCGGCCAGCTGCCCGAGGCCTGCGCCGATCGCGAGTGACGGGGCGAACAGTCCGCCCGGGATGCCCGCTAGCAACGACGCCAGCGTCGCCGCGAATTTGGCGGGCACGAAGGCGAGCGAGATGGTGCCGCCCTCCAGGACGGCCCGGGCCGGCTCGTACCCCGTTCCGAAAGCCGACCCGCCGGAGAGCAGGCCCGCCACCGCAACGACCAGACCGCAGGCAAATGCGAACACGACCGGACGGGCGCGGCTCAGACCGGCCACGCGCCCCTGCCCTCCGGACATGGCGAGCAGCGCACGGGCGAACGCCCCGCCCAGCAGGCCGCCTGCCAGCCCGACCCCGGCAGCCGGAACGAGCAGGCTCGCCGCCCCTGCCGCGACCTGAGGCCGGCCGAAATAGGTGTAGTCGCCGACGATGGCGAGCGAGACGACGCCCGCGATCAGCACCGCGACCAGCGTCGTGCCGCTCGCGCGCGCTTCGTACGAGCGGGCAAGCTCCTCGATGGCGAACACGATGCCTGCGAGCGGCGTATTGAACGCCGCCGCGACGCCCGCGGCGCTGCCGGCCAGGATCAGGGCGCGGCGCCTCGCCGGGTCGTCGCGATGCGGGAGCACGCGACCGAAGCGATAGGCGATAGCTGCCCCGACGTGCACGGTCGGTCCCTCGCGCCCGACCGAGGCCCCGAAGAGCACCGCCGCGGCGGACAGGAATATACGCGCCAGGATCATCCGCAGGTCGAGAAGGTGCTCGAGCGTGGACGCCTGCCGCGCGCGCAGGGCAGCCATGGCATTCGGAATGCCGCTGCCTGCCGCCGCGGGAAAAAACCGCCGGGTGAATGCGGCGATGACCGCGAAGGCCAGCGGAGTGACCAGGAGCGGCAGCCAGGGGGACCACTCGAGGCCCGCATGCATGAGCAGGGTTGCCTCGTCGACCAGCCAGGCGAAACCGACGGCTGCCGCGCCCACGGCGGCACCGGCCAGCCAGGTCCCGGCACGCTCGCGCCAGATCTCGCCGGACAGCAGCGCGCGTCGTGCGTGCCTCATCTCCCGCCGCCGGCCCCGCGGCGCCTCGCAACCGACCTTGCGTCCCAGTCCCGGATGATGCGGCTGATGGCCGTGACCCCGTCGGTCAGTGCCGCGGGTCCCGGCTGGAGAATGATGGACGACTTCACCTCGTGTAGCTCGCCGTCGCGTACCGCCGGCACCTCGGCCCAGCCGGGTCGCGAGGACACGAGTCCCGGGCGGAATTTCTTGCCGCACCACGAGGCCAGGATGATGTCCGGCGCCCGACGCGGGACCTCGACGGGATCCGCGATGATGCGGTCGCGCCCGAGTGGCCGGGACGCCAGCTCGGGGAAACAGTCGTCCCCGCCGGCGATCCGGATGAGTTCGCTGACCCAGCGGATGCAGGAGATCTGCGGCTCATCCCACTCCTCGAAGTACACGCGCGGCCTGCGGCACAGCCGGGCGGCCTCGGCACGCACCCGGTCGAGCCCCGCCTCCAGTCTCTCGACCAGCTCCGTGGTCCTCGCCTCGCAACCGATCATGCCCCCGAGCGTGCGGATGCTGCGCAGGATCTCCGCGACGCTGCGCTGATTGAAGACGTGCACTTCGAGCCCCCTCCGCGCGAGCTCCGCGGCGATGTCCGCCTGCAGGTCGGAGAAGCCGAGCACGAGGTCCGGCTGCAGGGCCAGGATGCGGTCGATCTTCGCACTCGTGAAGGCCGACACCTTGGGCTTCTCTCGCCGCGCGCGCGGCGGCCGGACGGTGAACCCCGAGATACCCACGATGCGCCACTCCTCGCCGAGCAGGTAGAGGGTCTCCGTGGTCTCCTCCGTGAGGCAGACGATGCGCGAGGGAACGCTCGAGGTCATCGGATGAGTCAGCGTCGGCCGGGCGTTGAAGCATAAACCAACGCCGCGGCAGCACCGAATTGCGGCGGCCAAGGCCCTGTGCCACGCTGGCTCGGTGGACGTACCCCTGCATCCGGTCAAGCGGCTCGAGAAGTTGCTCTTCGAGCCGGAGCACCAGCCGCCGGTGCCGCTGCTGCGGCGTGTGCTGTCCGTCCTGCGGTATCCCTATGCACTGCTGCGCGACCTGTGGAACGGCGATCTCAACCTGCGGGCCATGGGGCTGGTTTACACCACGCTCCTGTCGGTGGTGCCGCTGGTCGCCTTCGGCTTCGCCGTCCTCAAGGGCCTCGGGATCCACCGCGAGCTAGAGCCCGTCATCTACGAGTTCCTCCGGCCAGTGGGCGACGAGGCGCAGGACATCACCGGGCAGATCATGGAGTTCGTCGAGCGCAGCCGGGGCGGCGTCCTCGGGTCGCTGGGGCTCGGGTTCCTGCTGTACACGGTGATCAGTACCGTCCAGAAGGTCGAGGAGAGCTTCAACTTCGCCTGGCACGTAGGCCAGCCGCGCAGCCTCGTCCGGCGAGTCAGCGAGTACCTGAGCCTGATGGTCGTCGGCCCGGTGTTCGTGGTGATCGTGCTGGGCCTGTTCGGCGCGATCGCCGACCTGCGTTTCGCGCAATGGCTCCAGTCGCACGAGCCGTTCGGCACGGTGCTGAGGACGCTCGGCCGCACCGCGCCCTACCTCGTGGTGACGGCCGTGTTCTCGCTGCTCTACATGTTCGTCCCCAACACGCGCGTGCATGCGAAGGCGGCCGTGGTCGGCGGCGTCACCGCCGGCTTCCTGTGGGCGGCGAGCGGCGCCGCATTCACCCAGATCGTGGTCGCCTCCACGCGCATGGTGGCCATCTACGCCGGCTTCGCCATCTTCCTCGTGACGCTGATCTGGGTGTACCTCAGCTGGATCATCCTGCTGGTCGGGGCCCAGCTCTCCTTCTACGTGCAGAACCCGCGCTACCTGCGCGCCGGCCAGGCGCACATCCGCCTCACGAGCCGCCTGCGGGAACGGCTCGCGCTGTCGCTGATGTACCTGGTCGGCAAGGCCTTCCTCGGCGGCGGGACACCCTGGACCCTGACCCGGCTGGCCGAGAAGCTGGATGTGCCGAGCTCCGCGCTTTACTCGGTCGGCGAGTCGCTGGAGAAGGCCGGCCTGCTGCTCGTCACGGAGGACGAGCACCTCGTGCCGGGCCGGGCGCTGGACCAGATCGGCGTGCACGCGATCCTGACCGCGGTCCGCGACGAGCAGCAGTACGAGTCGTGGCTGCTGGCGAGGGCGCGGACCGAGCCGGACGCGGACGCGATCGCGGATGCCGTCGAGGCCGCCATCCGCGAAAGGACCTCGGACGAGAGCCTGAACGACCTCGTGACGCGCGGCGTCTAGTCCCCCGCGATCGTCATCTGCTCGACCAGGATCGAGCCGGTTCGCACGCCGCCGCGAATGTCGACGTCGGCGCCGACCGCGACGAGGCCGCGGTACATGTCGCGCAGGTTGCCGGCGATCGTCACCTCGTGCACCGGGTACGCGATCGAGCCGCGCTCGACCCAGTATCCCGCGGCGCCGCGCGAATAGTCGCCGGTGACCAGGTTCACGCCCTGCCCCAGGAGTTCCGTGACCAGCAGGCCGGTGTCGAGCCGGCGAAGTATCCCCTCGAAGTCCTCACCCGTTCCGCCGACCTCGAGGTTGTGAACCCCGCCCGCGTTGCCGGTCGTGGCCAGCCCCAGCTTGCGGGCCGAGTAGGAGTCGAGCACGTAGCCGGTCAGCACGCCGCCGTCGACCAGCGCCCGGTCGCGCGTCGCCACGCCCTCGTTGTCGAATGGCGCAGAGCCGAGCGCGCGTTTGAGATGCGGCCTCTCGACCATGCCGACCCACGAAGGGAACAGCTGCTGGCCGGCGGCGCCGCACAGGAACGAGCTCTTGCGGTATTGCGGACCGCCGCGGACCGCGCCCAGGAAGTGACCCACGAGACCGCGCGCCATCTCCGCCGCGAACAGTACCGGCGCCTTGCGTGTGCCGAGCTTTCTGGCGCCGAGACGGTCCACGGTCCTGCGGCCGGCGCGTCGACCGATCTCCTCGGGAGACTCGAGCGCGGAAGCCTCGCGCGCCGTCGAGTACCAGTAGTCACGCTGCATCCCGTCGTCCTGCTGGCCGAGGACGACGCAGCTGATGCTGTGTGTGGTGTAGGGATAGGCGCCGAGGAACCCGTGCGTGTTGCCGTACACGCGGGCGCCCGCGTGGCTGCTGACGGATCCGCCCTCGGAATTGCGGATGCGCGGGTCCACGGCAAGGGCCGCCGACTCCGCACGGCGCGCGAGCTCGATCGCCCGTTCGGCATCGATGTCCCAGGCATGAGCAAGCTCGAGGTCGGGAACCTCGCGCGCCATCAGCGCCGCATCGGCCAGTCCGGAGCACTCGTCCTCGGCCGTGAAGCGCGCGATGGACAGCGCCTTGGTCACGGTCTCGGCCACGGCCGGCCAGCTGAGATCCGCCGTGCTGGCACTGCCCTTGCGCTTGCCCACGTACACCGTGATGCCCATGCCCCGGTCGCGCTGGTACTCGAGCGTCTCGACCTCCCCGAGGCGGACCGTGACGGACAACCCTGTGTCCAGGCTCACCGCGGCCTCGGCCTGGGTCGCCCCGCCGCGCGCGGCCTCGTCGAGCGAACGCCTGACGAGTTCCTGCAGTCGGGACCGGGTGCCTTCGGAGGTTGGATCGGTGGGGCTCATCGTCGTTGAGGCGGTCGCGTGGGAACGCGGATTGTAGTTGCATCGGGGTGCGGGCGACGCATGCTAGCATGCCTGCATGCGCCGTCGTCACGTCGAGGGAGAGCCGGAGCCGCCGACGAAGAGCGAGCTCAAGCGACGCGCCCAGGCCCTGCAGCAGCTTGGCGATCGTCTCATCGCCGCACCGGAGGCGCTGCTCGACTCGCTGCACCTGCCGGAGAAACTCGACGACGCCATACGTCTCGCCCGGCGCATCCACAGTCACGCCGCGCTTGCACGCCAGAAGCAGTACGTCGGCAAGCTCATGCGACAAGTCGACCCCGCGCCCATCGTCGAGGCGCTCCAGTCGCAGGAGGCGGAAAGAACCCTGGCAGCGCGCCGGTTCCACCGCGTCGAGCGCTGGCGGGATCGCCTGGTGGCCGAGGGCGAGCCGGCTCTCGAGGAACTGGCGAGCGAACTGCCGGAGGCAGGCAACGAGGACTTCCGCAGGCTCGTCGCCGCTGCCCGGGAGCCCGCGGACCAATCCACGCGGGCGCGAACCGGCAAGCAACTGTTCCGCGCACTGGAGCGCATGCTCGGCGCCGACTGAGCCGCAGGACGCCAGGGGACCGCGTGCTAGAATCCGGCGATGGAGCCTCTCGTCGGCGTCATCATGGGATCGTCCTCCGACTGGGAGACGATGCAGCACTGCGTGGAGCTGCTCGAGGAACTCGGCGTGCCGCACGAGCTGCGGGTGGTCTCGGCGCACCGGACCCCGGATCTGCTGTTCGAGTACGCGGCGGGCGCGCGTGAGCGGGGCCTGCAGGTGATCGTGGCAGGAGCCGGTGGGGCCGCTCACCTGCCTGGCATGACGGCCGCCAAGACCCCGTTGCCGGTGATTGGCGTACCCGTCCAGTCGAAGGCGCTCAACGGGCTCGACTCGCTGCTGTCGATCGTACAGATGCCGGCGGGAATCCCCGTCGCAACGGTCGCGATCGGCGCGGCCGGCGCGCGCAATGCCGCGCTGCTCGCCGCCGCGATACTTGCCCTCGGCCGTCCGGAAATCGCCGACGCGCTCGCGGCATACCGCGCGCGCCAGACCGGCGACGTGCTGTCCCGCCCCGATCCGCGGAAAGCCTGACATGCATGTCGGTATCCTCGGCGCCGGCCAGCTCGGCCGCATGCTCGTCCTTGCCGGCGTTCCCCTGGGCATGCGGTTCCGGCTCTACGATCGCGTCGCGGACGCGCCAGGCGGTGCGGTCGCACCGCTCGTCACGGGAGACTTTGACGACCGTCGTGCGCTCGCCCGGTTTGCGCGGGGCCTCGACGTGGTGACCTTCGACTGGGAAAACGTGCCGGTGGATTCCACCCGCCGGGTCGCGGCCTTCGCGCGGGTCGCGCCGTCGCCCACGGCACTCGCCGTCGCACAGGACCGGTGGGCCGAGAAGCGGCTGTTCTCGCGCCTCGACATCCCCGCCGCCCCGAGCGCACGCGTCGACCGGATGCAGGACCTCGAGCGCGCCGCCCGCCGCATCGGCCTGCCGGGCATCGTCAAGACGCGACGCCTCGGCTACGACGGCAAGGGGCAGGTCGTCGTGCGGCAGACAGCCGACCTCGCCGTCGCCTGGGGGCGCCTGCAGTGCCAACCGTCGATCTACGAACGGATGCTCCGCTTCAGGCGCGAGGTCTCCCTCGTCGCCGTGCGCGGGCGCGACGGCTCGACCGCCTTCTACCCGCTCGCCGAGAACGCACACCGCGACGGCATCCTGTCCGTCTCCCGCGCGCCGTATCTGTCGCCGTCCCTGCAGCGGCTCGCGGAAGAGCACGCGCGCCGCATCCTCCGTCACCTGCGCTACGTCGGCGTGCTCTGCGTCGAGTTCTTCGTGACCCGGGACGGGCTGGTGGCCAACGAGATCGCCCCACGCGTCCACAACTCCGGCCACTGGACGATCGAGGGAGCCGAGACGAGCCAGTTCGAGAACCACCTGCGCGCCATCGCCGGGCTGCCCTTGGGGGAGACACGCGCGCGGGGCCACTGCGCCATGGTGAACTTCGTCGGCCGCATGCCGCCCCGCGGCGAGCTGCTGTCCCTCCCCGGCGTCCACCTCCACGACTACTGCAAAGCGCCGCGACCGGGCCGGAAGCTGGGCCACGCGACCTTCGTGGGCCGCACCCGGCGGGAACGCGATCTCTGCGCGGACAGATTGCTGAGACATGCGACACGTTGAGGCGTCCGGTCCGCCGGTATGCTACGGTTTCGTTGCCGATCAGATTGACTGCCGCGTCCAGCGCCGGTCGCGGCGTGCCTGTTGAGACGACCAGGACGCATGTACCTAGAGCATTTCGGCCTCAAGGAATTGCCTTTCCGGCTAAGCCCGGATCCGGCGTTTCTCTACCTCTCCAAGCACCATGCGCGCGCCAAGGCGTACATGGAGTCGACGATCTGGTTCACCGACGGCTTCGTCGTGATCACGGGGGAGATCGGCGCGGGCAAGACGACGTTGATCGAGACCTTCCTGTCGGAACTCGAAAAGGACGTCGTCGTCGCGCAGATCAACCAGACCCAGGTCTCGCCGGTCGAGTTCCTGCAGTCGGTGCTGGTGCAGTTCGGCTACTCGCCGTTCAGGATGAAGAAGGCCGAGCTGCTCGCGACGCTGAACGAGTTCCTCATCGAGCAGTACGCCGCCGGGCGCAAGGTACTGCTGATCGTCGACGAGGCGCAGAATCTCTCGAACCGCGTGCTCGAGGAAGTCCGCCTGCTCTCCGGGGTCGAGACCACCAAGGAGAAGGTTCTGCGGATCATCCTCGCGGGGCAGCCGGAGCTCAACGCCAAGCTGGAATCCGACGACCTCGTGCAGCTCGTGCAGCGCGTGCGGCTGCGGTTCCACCTTACCGCCCTGTCGCCCGAGGATGCGCGCGGCTACGTCCTGCACCGCCTCGACGTCGCCGGTGCCCAGGGACGGGAGATATTCCACGAGGATACGCATCCGCTCATGTACCGCTACTCGGGCGGCGTACCGCGCCTCGTCAATACGCTTTGCGACACGGCACTGATGGGCGCGTTCGCGCTCGAGACGGACACGATCGGCGTCAAGGAGGTCCGCGCCGCGATCGACGAGCTCGGATGGGTCGAGTTCGCGGCCAGGACCAGCCGGTTCCGGCAGCAGGCGGGGGAGACTCCGCCGCCGGCGGCGGCGGTCGTCGGCCCCGTCGCCCGCATCATCGTCGCCCATGACGGGCAGAAGATCGGGGAGCGCGAGCTGTTTCCCGGCCGCCTGATCATCGGTCGTACCGCCGAGAACGACCTGCAGATCGACAGCAAGTACGTCAGCCGGCACCACTGCCAGATCCTGACGACGCCGGAAGGAAGCGTGCTCGAGGACCTGAACAGCACCAACGGCGTCTACATCAAGTCCAAGCGGGTCAGGAAACGCCACCTGAACGACGGTGACGTCATCGTGCTCGGTCGCCACGAGATCATGTACCTAGACGAGCGCGGCGGACGAGGCGCGCAGCCGCAGGACGAACCTGCCGACGAGGCAACCGCGGCTGCCGGCGACGAGTCATCTTCGCGGGATGCCGCGACCGGCACCTACGGCGAGCAGGGATAGCCGGCCGCTTACCGGACGCGCGCCCTCAGTCGTTCTCCTCCTCATCGAGCGCCGCCCCGTAGCGCCGCTGCTGCACACGGTAGTCCCGCCGCTTCAGCAGCAGAACCAGTCCGCCGACGAGCGCAAGCAGGCCCACGCCCATCATCAGGTTGGACCAGCCGGAGGCCCGCAGGTAGAAGGAGGCGACCAGCGCGCCGGCGCCGAAGCCCAGATAGGCGTACGGCAGCGCCTCGTACACCGGCTTCGACAGCCGCATGGCCGCTCTCCCCGCGACACGTTCCCGCCCCAACCCTAGCGCGCTTCGCGCCCCCGTGCGAGCCTCGTCAGCCCGTACCGCCGACCGTGAGGCCGTCGACGCGCAAGGTCGGCTGGCCGACGCCGACGGGCACTGTCTGCCCTTCCTTGCCGCAGTTGCCGATACCGTCGTCCAGGCGGAGGTCGTTGCCCACCATGCTGACGCGCGTGAGCACGTCCGGGCCGTTGCCGATCAGCGTCGCGCCCTTCACGGGCGCGGTGACCTTCCCGTCCTCGATCAGGTAGGCCTCGTTGGCCGAGAACACGAACTTTCCCGACGTGATGTCCACCTGGCCGCCGCCGAAATTCACCGCGTACAGCCCATTTGGGACCGAGCGGATGATCTCTTCGGGGTCGTGCGGCCCGGCGAGCATGTAGGTATTCGTCATGCGCGGCAACGTCAGGTGCGCGAACGACTCGCGCCGGCCGTTGCCGGTCGGCCGGTTGCCCGAGAGCCTGGCGTTGAGCTTGTCCTGCATGTAGCCGCGCAGCACGCCGTTCTCGATGAGGGTCGTGCACTGGGTGGGCGTTCCCTCGTCGTCCACGTTGAGCGAGCCCCGGCGCCCGGCGAGCGTGCCGTCGTCGACGACGGTGCACAGGGGCGCGGCGACGCGTTGGCCGACGCGACCGGAGAAGGCCGAGGTGCCCTTGCGGTTGAAGTCGCCCTCCAGCCCGTGACCGATCGCCTCATGCAGCAGCACGCCCGGCCAGCCGGAGCCGAGCACGACGGTCATGGCGCCTGCAGGGGCAGGCACTGCCTCGAGGTTCACCAGCGCCTGGCGCACGGCCTCCCGGGCCATATCCATGGGCCGAGCGCTGTCGACGAGCTCGCGCAGGCTGTATCGCCCTCCCGCGCCCGAATAACCCTGCTCGCGTCGTCCGTCCTGCTCGACGATGACCGCGACGTTCACGCGCACGAGCGGCCGCACGTCGGCGGCGAGCGTTCCGTCGGTGCCTGCGATCAGGACGACCTCGTGCACGGCGGCGAGGCTGGCGATCACCTGCTGGACCCGCGGGTCGAGCCGGCGGGTCTCGCGGTCCATGCGCTCGAGCAATGCGACCTTGTCGGTGTCGGACAGCGTCTCGATCGGATCGACGGGCAGGTAGAGTCGGTGCGCCGACACCTGCTTCCACGCCTGCGTCCGCTGCTCCGCCCCGGAGCGCGCAATGGCACGGGCAGCCCGCGCAGCTTCAAGCAGCGCCTCGGGTACGATCTCGTCCGAATAGGCGAAGCCGGTCCGCTCTCCGGCCAGTGCCCGCACACCGACTCCGCTCTCGATGTTGTGCGAGCCGTCCTTGACGATGCCGTCCTCGAGCGACCAGTGCTCCTCGCGCGACAGCTGAAAGTACAGGTCGCCGCCGTCGATGGTCGAGCCGAGCAGGGCGCCGAGGGCACGTTCGAGCCCCGAGTCGTCGAGGCCGGCGGGCCGCAGGATGGCGTCGCGCGCGGCGGCCAGGGGTTCCACGGTGACGGAGTTGCTGTCCTGGTCCATCTTCACTCCAGTACGCGATGGCTTAGGGCCGGGAAGCCTTCGCGCGTCCGGCGTTGTCCTTCCCGGTCGAGCTCCGCAACGACGACACCGGTGCCGCGCGGCCGCCGCGCGAGCACGCGGCCCCAGTAGTCCGCGACCAGACTGTCCCCGTAGGTCTCGCGGCCGTTCGGGTGGAAGCCCGCCTGGGCGGCCGCCGCCACGAAGCAGAGGTCCTCGATGGCCCTAGCGCGCAGCAGCACTTCCCAGTGCGCCCGGCCCGTCGGCGCGGTAAAGGCCGCCGGCACGGAGAGGATCTCCGCGCCCTGGCCGACCAGCCGCCGGTACAGCTCGGGGAAGCGCAGATCGTAGCACACGCTCAGCCCCACCTTCCCCGCCGGCGTCTCGACCACCACCGGCTCGAGGCCAGGCGCCGCATTGGCCGACTCGCGATAGCCTTCGTCACGGCCGGGAATGTCCACGTCGAACAGGTGGATCTTGTCGTAGCGCGCCACCCGCCGACCCCGGTCGTCGTACACGAGGCAGGCATTGGCAGGCCGGTCGTCGTCATCGAGCGCGACCGGCGTCGTGCCCGCGATGACCCACAGCCCGGCCTTGCGGGCCGCCTCGGCGATGCCTTCCTGGATCGGCCCGTCGTCGATCCGCTCGACGACTTCACGGCGCTCGGCCTCGCTGCGCCCCATGAATGCGAAATTCTCGGGCAGCACCGCGAGGATCGCACCGCGCCGCGCGGCCTCGGCGAGCAGCGCCCGAGCCGCGTCGAGATTGGCCCGCACATCGAGTCCGGAAGTCATCTGCACGGCCGCGATCCGTGGTCGGTTCATGATCAAGCCCCTCCTGGCTGCGACGGCGTGCCCGGTCCGCTCGGTACCGCGGGCGGAAGACCGAGACCTGCCGCCTCCTCCAGCTCGCGCGCATCGATCTTGCGAACCAGGGGATCCTCCCACGGACCCGAGATCCGGTAGTAGCCTCGTGCGACGCCCTTGAGCGGCTCCTTGAAGATCTGTGAGAACAGCAACAGGGCCGCGCCCACGGCGGGACCGCCGGCAATCGCGCCGGCGACGCCAAGCGAGGCGCCGAGGTCGCCGGTCACGACGGCCGTCTGGTCGTAGGTCCGCTCTTTGAGGCTGGTGCGCCCGGCGATGCCGATCTCGGCTGCCGCGCCGCGCAGGGTGAGGTTGTCCGTGTAAGCCTCCCCCGCGGCGAGCGCGAAGTCTCCCTTGATGGTGTCGAAGGCGAGCCCTTGTCCGGTGAGGTCGTCGAAGTCGAGCGACAGCCGCCTCGGCAGATGCGCGAGGCTCATGAGCCCGAGCAACCGGCCCGCGCCCGGCTCCACGGACAGCATGCGCCCGTCCTCGATCTCGATCCGGACGCTGCCCGAGACGCGCTCCAGCACCCGCGCGTCAGGACCGCCGGGCCACTCGAGAGCGGCCGTCACCCTGCCGCGCCGACCCTCCATCAGCGCCGCCAGCTGCATGGCATCGAGGAAGCCTTTCACGTCCCCGATGTCGGTGTCGAATGCGATCCCGCTCCGCGTCCCGCCGTCGACGACGCGCCACCCCCCCTGGCCACGCGCCACGAACGATGCCTCCCGGGCCTCGAACCGATCGAGCGCGAGGCCGTCGGGCGCCCGCGAGAGCTCGGCGGACAGATGACCGAGGCGGCGGCCCTCGAAAACGAGGTTCCGGACGTCGATGCGCATGGCCGGCAGCCGGCGTGGATCGGTTTCCGCGCCGTCCCCGCTGCCACCCGTCCCGCCATCGCCGCTGGCGGCTGGCTTCTCGGCGACGCGCAGGCGATCGAGGTCGACGACCAGCGGTACCTCGCCGGGAAAGCTGTAGGGAACGCGCAGCTGCCCGCTGGCCGCGTCCGCAGTGACATCGACGTCCCATGCCCCACGCCCGGGCCGCAAACGACCCGAAATGTCGTCGAATTCGTGGCCCAGCACCTCGAGACGCCCGACCTCCAGCACGACGCCGGCGAGCAGAGACTCGAGCGGCACGCTCGCGGGCGTGGCCCAGCGCAGGGCCGTGAGCCGGGAGATGCTGAGGTACGGCACGCGTCCCTCCACCCGCAGTCCGGGACCCACGGGCACCCTGCTGGACTGGCCGCCGCCGAGGCGAACGATGCCGCTGGACAGCCGAAGGCCTTGATCCAGGCGCCGCAGGTCGAGGAGCGCGTGCAGGTCCGATCCCAGGGTCGCGCGGGCCAGCACGGACTCGGGCTCGATCTGCAGGTCGATCGTCAGGGGCCGGCTTGCCTCGGGCGGCTTGGCGAGCGGCTCCGGCAGACCCGACGCGAGGCCGACGAGGCTGCTCCGGAGCCACAGCCGGCTGCGTGTCTCGCCGTCCGCCTCCGCGGGCCGCTGCACTTGAAGTTCACCGCTCCAGGGCGTCGTGCCCGCGAGGCCGGAGTCGAGCGGCAGCCGTACCACGCGCGGCAGCAGCGAGGCGTCCAGCACTCCGTTTGCGCGCACGGTGGTCACCAACTCGCCAGGTCCCGCCGCTCCGGCCGTCGCCACCTCCGCGCTCGCCTCGCCGCCCAGAAAGCGCCCGCGCAGCAGCGGTGCCACGATACTGCGATCCTGGAACCACGCCTCACCGGTGAGGTCCTCGACGGGAGCCTCGAGGCCGGCGACGGACAGTTCCACGCCGAGGGCCCGGGCGCGCACCGTGATCGATCGATCGTCGAACTCCCGGAGAGGCAGGTACATCACGACTTCGCCCTCGATGGGTCCCGAAGCCGTCAGCCCGGCGAAGATCCGCCCGAGCCGCGGTCCGAGCGGGCTCGAGCCCAGGAAACGCTGCGCGGCGCCTGCGTCTGCCTTGGCGTCGGCACGGATCGTCAGGATGCCCTCGCGCCAGTCGTGCACCTCGGCATCGCCTCGCTCCACGCGGATTCCACCCACGTTCGCCGAAGCGTTTCGCACCTCCATCGACGGACCGTCGAACTCGACCTGCGCCTGCAGCCCGCTGACCGGTTCCCAGTCGGGGCCATAGCGCAGTGTCACGCCCTCGACGTCCGCGACGGCCCGGAAGCGGCCCTCTCCGTCGCGATAGGGAAAGCCGCGGGCGGGTCCCGTGATCTCCACTCGCCCGCGGGTGACACGGCCACCGAGGAAAGCCGCATCGAGCCACTCGAGCGGCTTCGGCTGGATACGGTCCTTGGGCATGTACTGTGCGACGTGGGAGATGTCCTGGGCCGTCGCCTCCGCCTCGATGTCCATCAGCGGCGAGTGCCCTTTGCGCGCCAGCAGACGGATGCGACCGGTCGCCGTGGCCCTGCCATCCGTGGCCACGACGTCGTCGGACCACAGCCGCACGCCGTCCAGCGCGCGCTCCCAGCCCAGCGAGGCGTCGACCCTCGGAAACGAGACCGGAGCCCGCCACTCGGCCGGCCAGTCCATGGTCGCGTCCCGCGTGGACAGGTAGATCGCTCCCTCGGCGCCGTTGGCGCGGATGCGTCCATCGAGGCCGTCGAGACCCGGCACGCGTCCCACAGGGTGCATGCCGACGTCCTCGAACGTCAGCGAGCCTCGCAGGTCGGGCACCTGCCCGACCGCCAGGTCCGACACCGCGACGTCGATGCGTCGCAGGTCACCGCGCGGAGCCAGGCGCTCGATCCAGTCACGCGCCGCGGAAGTCGGCAGGAGCGCCGCGAGCGGCATCAGGTTCTGCACGCGGAGGAAGCGGGCCTTGAGCCTCGCGTCGACGGGTCGACCATCCGCGAGGTGCACCGTTGCCTCGAGGTCGGTCGGGGTCCAGTCCGACCCGGGCAGCGAGAACTCGATGCCGCTTCCGGAGATGCGCCAGGCGGACGCATCGCGCTGTACCGCGACGTCTCCCGCCAGCCGGCGGTACGTCACGGCGGGCGCGCCCTCCCGGGCCGCCGGCAGCAAGAGACCATCGAGTCGAACCGCCAGGCGCCCCTGCCTGAAGCGGTCGCCGGAACCGGAGGCCCAGATGCGAAAGTCGCCCCTGCCGGCCGAGGGAACGGCGAAGGTCGCCGGCAGGAGGTCCGCCCAGCCCGCCAGGTTGACCTCGCTCGCCTCGAGCCGGCCCCGCCAGTCGGCCTGGAGCGGCTTGTCGAGCTCGCCCTCCACTCGCGCGTCGAACTCGATCGACCGGCCGAGCTGCGGGGGCAGCTTCACCGAGCCCGCCAGCGACACGCGGTCGCCCTTCCGGTTGAGCTCGAGGTCGACCCGGGTCAACTGCCATCCGGCACGCTCGGCGCGCAGGTCGACGAAGTCGATCGTGGCGTCGCGCACCTCGATGATGCCGCGCGGAATCCGGTCGAGGCCGCGCCTCGTCCGGGGTGTCATCTCCGGGCGGGTCAGTCCCGCCTGACCCACGAGCTCGATGTGGCGATCCGGGAAGATCACCAGGTTGAGCAGCGGCCGCTCGAGCACCACTCGGCCTATCTCGAGCCGGCGGAACCACAGGGAACGGAACACCGACAGGCTGGCGCGCCCCGCATCGGCCGTCACCAGTACGTCGTGGCCGTCGGGTGCGTCGATCCGCGCGCCCGCGAAGAAGATCTCCGGGCCGTACCGGCCGACGCGGGCGTCGAGCGAATCGAACGAGAGGCGCAGGCCGGTGACTTCCTGGATGCGCTCGGCCACCCGGGCCTCGTATTCGGGAAGCGACTCGAGCGCGAGCCGGAAGGCGCCGACCGCGAGTGCCGAGAGGATGGCCCCCGACGCGAGGATGCCCCCCAGCCAGCGCCACGCCCGCGACGAGCGCCGCGCAGGGGCCGGCCGCTCCGCGCCCGACTCCCCGCGCCCGGTCTCCCGATTACCGGCGTCGTCAACCATGTTCTCGTCCCGCAGGGGTCTCTCTGTGCCGGATTCCGCGAACCTGTCCGATCAAAGCAACACGACGTCGTACTGATCTTCCGCGTAGAGCGCCTCGGTCTGAAGCCGCACCGGCTTGCCGGTGGCGAGCTCCATCTCGGCCAGCGCCGCGGACTCCTCGTCGAGCAGCAGCTCGATTACGTCCTGGTGGGCCAGGACCACCAGCTCCTGAAACTCGAACTGCCTTGCCTGCCGCAGGACTTCCCGGAAGATCTCGTAGACCACGGTCTCGGCGGTCTTCACGAAGCCGCGGCCTTCGCAGGTTGGACAGGGCCTGCACATCAGATGTTCCAGGCTCTCGCGGGTGCGCTTGCGCGTCATTTCGACCAGCCCGAGTTGCGAGACCGCCGAGAAATGGGTCTTGGCGTGATCCCCGGCCACCGCGCGCTCGAGGGCCTGCAGCACCTGGCGGCGATGCTCCTCGTCCTGCATGTCGATGAAGTCGATGATGATGATTCCGCCGAGGTTGCGCAGGCGCAGCTGGCGGGCTATCGCCACGGCGGCCTCGAGGTTCGTGCGGAATATCGTGTCCTCGAGGTTGCGATGGCCGACGAAGGCCCCCGTATTGACGTCGATCGTCGTCATGGCCTCGGTCTGGTCGATCATCAGGTACCCGCCCGACTTGAGCGGCACCTTGCGGTCGAGGGCGCGATTGATCTCGTCCTCGATGCCATAGATGTCGAAGATCGGCCGTGGCGCCGCGTTCAGCTCGATCCGGCCGGCGCTCTCCGGCATGAAGGTCCTGGCGAACTCGACCATGCGCGCGTGCGCGGCCGGGGAGTCCACCAGGACGCGCTCCACGTGCTGCCCGAGCTGGTCGCGCAGCACGCGCAACTCGAGCGGCAGGTCCTCGTGCACGAGCTGGCCCGCCCGCGAGCCCTCGCCCCTGCGGCTGATCACCTCCCACAGGCGCCGCAGGAAGATCATGTCGGCACGAAGCGCCTCGATGCCGCAGTCCTCGGCCGCCGTGCGCACGATCCACCCGCCCGGCTCCCCGGGCTCGACGAACAGCTTCACCGCCTCGCGCAGCCGCTCACGCTCCGTCTCGTCCTCGATGCGCGAGGAGACGCCGACACCCCGCCCCTTGGGCATGTACACGAGGTAGCGCGACGGAATCGTCACATAGGTGGTGAGTCGCGCTCCCTTCGTTCCCAGCGGGTCCTTCAGGACCTGCACCAGGATCTCGTCTCCCTCCGCGACGAGCTGGCGCACGCTCTCCGGCCGGGTGGCCTCCATGTCATCCTCGAGATCGGCGGGCGCGGCGATGTCGGAGGCGTGGAGGAAGGCCGTTCGGTCCAGCCCCACGTCGATGAAAGCCGCCTGCATGCCGGGCAGCACGCGGCAGACCCGGCCCTTGTAGATGTTGCTGATCAGGCCGCGGCGGTTGGCACGCTCGAGGAAGACCTCCTGCAGCACGCCGTTCTCGACCAGCGCCGCGCGGCTCTCCCGGGGCGCAGCGTTGACCAGCAGCTCGGTGCTCATGCCAGGACGGCCTCCTGCCACACCGGAATGCCGGCCGTGGCAAGGAGCCTCGCCGTCTCGAAGAGCGGCAGGCCCATGACGCCCGAGTAGCTGCCTTCGAGGCCTGCGACGAACACCGCCCCGAGGCCCTGGATGGCATAGCCTCCCGCCTTGTCCGCAGGCTCGCCGCTCGCCCAGTAGCGCCTGCGCTCCTCGGGTCGGATCACGCGAAACGTGACGCGGCTCACGCTGACCTGTTCCAGCAGGGTCTCGCCGTCGTGCACGGCGACGGCCGTCATGACCTCGTGCGTCCGGCCGGACAGCGCGCCGAGCATGCGCACGCAGTCGGCCTCGTCCGTCGGCTTCGCGAACAGCTCGTCGCCCAGGGCCACGGCGGTGTCGGCCGCGAGCACCAGACGCCCCGGTTGCAGCCGGTACGTGTCGCGCGCGAGGGCGGCTTTGTCGCGCGCCACGCGCAGGACGTAGTCGCCCGGCGCCTCCCGCGGCTCGCGGGCCTCGTCGAGGTCCACGGCGAGCACGTCGTGGCCCACGCCGATCTGTCGGAGCAGTTGGCTGCGGCGCGGCGACCGCGAGGCCAGCACGATGGAAGCGGAACCCATGAAAACCCCGGGGCGAAGGTACCGCCGTCGTGGACGGCGCAGGCGTCGAAGGATAGCCCGTCGGGCCCGGCCGCGGAACCGCCTCGAGTCGTCAGGCCCGGTGGTAGGGATGGCCGCGGAGGATGCTCAACGCACGATACAGCTGCTCGGCAACCATGATCCGGACGAGGCCGTGGGGAAACGTGAGCGGCGACAGCGACCACGTGAAGTCGGCGCGCTCACGACAGGCGGCCGCGAGACCGTCCGGTCCGCCCACGAGCAACGCGAGGTCCCGGCCCTCGGCAAGCCGCCGCTGAAGCCAGGCCGCGAGGCCGGGGGTATCGAGGCCCCTGCCGCCCACCTCGAGCGCCACGACGAACTGGCGCGCGTCGACCCGCGACAGCATGCGCTGCCCCTCGGCCTCGAGCAGGCGCGCGAGATCGGCGTTCCGACCGCGATGGGCGACGGGAATCTCCACGAGCTCGAGACGAACCTCACCGCCGATGCGCGTAGCGTATTCCCCGTACCCGGCAGTCACCCACGCCGGCATGCGGGTCCCGGCCGCCACGAGCCGGATCAGCACGAAACGGCCCTAGGCGAGAGCCGCCTCGCGCTGCGAGGGGCGAACGTCCCACAGCTTCTCGAGGCCATAGAACTCGCGGATGCGAGGCAGCATGACGTGAATCAGCACGTCCTGCAGGTCGACGAGCACCCACTCGCCTTCACGCTCACCCTCCACGCCCATCGGCTGGAATCCGGCCTGCTTGCACTTCTCGATCACGCTGCCGGCAATTGACTTCACGTGCCGGTCCGAGTTTCCGCTGGCGATGATCATGGTGTCGACGACGTCCGTGAGCTTGCGCACGTCGAGGACCTTGACGTTCACGGCCTTCATGTCCTCGAGAGCGGCGACGGCGACTTCCGGAAGGCCGGGCCGGCTCTCGGCCTTCCTGCGGGCTGGCTTGCGCGGCGAACGGCGCTTGGTGGCGGGTGCGGTGGAGTTCTTGCTCTTGCGTGGCTGCTTCGGCTGGCTGACGGTCATTCGCTGGTGTTACCTCGCCGGGCATAAGCGCCCGTCTCCAGAATCATCCTACGCACCGCCTCGGGCATCAAGTAGCGAGGGTCCCGCCCGGACTCGAGTGTCGCCCGCAGGCCAGTCGACGACACGTCCATCTGGGTTCCTTCGTGCACGTAGATTCGTCCGGCAGGTGACGCCGCGACCGCTTCCGGGTCCGTGTCGCGGCGCGCCTCGAGCAGATCGGCGAGCGCTCCCCGGACTGGCAGCGCCGCACCGGGCCGGGGCACGACCGCCAGGTGCGCCAGCTCCAGCAGGTCCTTCCAGCGGTACCAGCTGGCCAGGCCGAGGAACGCGTCCAGGCCCACGATCAGCACCAGGGGCCTCGCGCCCTGCTCCCGCCGGAGCTCCTCCAGCGTCAGCACCGTGTAGGAGCGTCCGGTCCGCTCGAGCTCGCGACCGTCCGCCACGAACCAGGGTGCCTCGGCGATTGCCGCATGCAGCATCGCGAGCCTCAGGCGCCCATCGGCCACCGGATGGCTGCGATGCGGCGGATCCGAAGCCGGAACGAGGTGCACGCGCTCGAGTCCGAGCGCTTGGTGGACTTCGAAGGCCGCTCGCAGGTGCCCGTAATGCACGGGATCGAACATGCCGCCGAAAACGCCCAGGGGTTTCACGCGGAGGCGGCTTCCGGAACGACCAGCCCTGCGAGGCTCGCGGCGAGCGCGGCGAGCTCGTCCCAGGCGTCGCCGTGCAGGAGCCCCTTGATGCTGCGGTCCGCTCGCTCCGCGCGGTGCACCAGAGGGCCCAGCCGGCGGCCGGCCATGCGGCGGGTCGCCGCAGCGAGCAGCTGCGCACGGCGCTGCGCCTGTTTCCCGTGTCCGCCGCGGGAGTCGCCGCCCCGTGCCTCGGCCAGCGCACGGATCTCCCGGCAGAGCACCCAGAGCACCAGCGTGGGCTCCGCGCCTTCGCTGCGCAGCCCCTCGAGGATCCTGAGCGCCCGCGCCGCATCGCCCGCAAGCGCAGCTTCGCCGAGCTGGAAGACGTCGTAACGGGCGCTGTTCGCGACGACGGACGCCACGACCTCCGCGCCGACCTCGCCATCGCCGTGCAGCAGCGCCAGCTTCTCGATCTCCTGGTGAGCGGCGAGCAGGTTGCCCTCGACCCGCTCGGCCAGCAGCCGCGCTCCTTCCTCGTCGACGGCAATGCCGTGACGCCGCGCGCGTCCCCTGATCCAGCCCGGCAGCCGGCCGATGTCCACCGGCCAGGCCTGCACCACCACGCCGTGCTGCTCGAACGCCCGGTACCACGCACTGGAGTACGCCTCCCGCTCGAGCCGCCCCGTCGTCACCAGCACGAGCGTGTCGGGAGGCGGGTCGGCGGCCATCGTGGCCAGCGCCTTGCCGCCCTCCGAACCCGGCTTGGCGGTCGGCAGCCTGATCTCGAGGATCCTCCGCTCGGCGAACAGCGAGAGCGCCCGGCTTGCGCCCTCGAGCCCCGACCAGTCGAAGCGCGCCTCCACGAAGTGCACCTCGCGCTCGGTGTAACCGAGCTCTCGTGCACGGCCCCGTATCGCGTCGGCCGCCTCGCCCACGAGCAGCGGCTCCTCGCCCGCCACGAGCCAGGCGTGAGCCAGGTCCTGCTCCAGCTGGCGCGCGAGATTGTCGGCGTTGATGCGCATGGATGAACCCCGGGGGAACTTTCGGATTATCGACGTGACCGCGACCCGATGCCACCGGTGTGCACCCGGGGGCCGTGTATAATCGCGGTTCGCTCGCGTTCCCCGGTCAGCATGGCTGCGATCCCGACGTCCAGGTCCGCTTCGGGCATCCGCGTGCGCGGCGCGCTGGCAGTTCTGGCGTGCCTGTTCCTGTGGAGCCAGTTCGCCGTCGCGGCTCACGTGCACGCCAATGGCCATCCAGGTGACGGCCGGCCGCATGGTGGCTGCGAACTCTGTGTCGGTCACGGCGCGGCAGCGCCCCCGCCCTCGGCGGCGCCAGCCAGTATCGTCCCCCTCGCGATCGCTACAAGCCCGCGTATCGGCCCCGCGATCTGCCTCCCTGCACCGCGGCGCACGCCGCACGCGCCCCGCGCGCCGCCCTTCATCCCGTCGAACTGAACCCGCCGTGCAGCGGATCGCGCCCAGCGGCCCGCGGCAACCGCCGACGCTGCCGCCGGCGAGACGATTTTCAGGACGGAGACTCCATGAACAGGAATTGGCCTTTGGCGATCGCCGTGTCCGCCGCCTTGCCCACCCACTTCGCACTCGGTGCCGAGCCCCAGCACTCAGGTGAACTGACCGGGATCGTCGTGACCGCCACCCCACTAGGCGGAGACAGGCTGAGCACCGCGCAACCGACCAGCGTCATCGCCGGCGACGACCTCGTACTCAGCCTGGCCCCGACCATCGGCCAGACCGTCGCCGCGGAACCCGGCGTGCACTCCACGTTCTTCGGCCCGGGTGCCTCCCGTCCCGTCATTCGCGGGCTCGGCGGCGACCGGGTGCAGGTCCTGACCGACGGGCTCGCGACGCTCGACGCGTCGGGGCTGTCCGAGGACCACGCCGTGGCCATCGACCCGGCGCTCGCCGACCAGATCGAGGTCGTGCGCGGCCCGGCCACCTTGCTCTACGGGAGCGGCGCCGCCGGCGGCATCGTCAACGTCGTCACCAACCGGCTGCACGACCGCGTGCCGGACGGTGTCGAGGGCCTGGTCGAACTGCGCGGCGACTCCGTCCTCGAGGAGCGCGCCGTGGCGGGCCGGGTCGACGCCGGCGTCGGACGGCTCGCGCTGCATCTCGATGCGGTCTGGCGCAAGACCGACGACTACGACATCCCCGGTTTTGCCCAGTCACGGCAGTTGCGCGACCAGCTCATCGCCGAGGGCGAGGAACCGTCGGACGAGCGCGGCAAGGTCGAGAACTCCTGGAGCGATACCCGTTCGGGCAGCGCCGGTCTCAGCTACGTCGGCGACCGCTGGGTTCTGGGGCTCGCCTGGAGCCGTCACGACACCGAGTACGGCATTCCCGGCGGCCACGAGCACCAGGAAGAGCCCGGCGCCGGCGAGGAGGAACACGAGGAAGGCGGCGTCTTCATCGACCTGGAGCAGGACCGTGTCGACCTGGCACTGCGGCGGGACTTCGCCAACGGCAACCGCCTGCGGGTCACCGGCGCGCTCAACGACTACGAGCACGCCGAGGTCGAGCCTTCCGGCGAGGTCGGCACGCTGTACGAGGTGGACGGGCGCGAAATCAGGCTCGCGCTGGACCACGCGCTGCCCGGGGGCTTCAACGGTACCGGCGGAGTCCAATGGCAGGAGGTGGAGCTGGTGGCGACCGGCGAGGAGGCCTTCGTGCCCGAATCGCGCACCCGCACGCTCGGCGCCTTCCTGTTCGAGCAGCGCGACTTCGAGCGTTTCACGCTGGAGCTCGGCGCGCGCCTCGATCGCCAGGAGATCGAAGGTCCCGAGGTGCCGGGCTACGACGGGACGGCAGTCAACCTCTCGGCCGGCGTCATCTGGCCGCTCGGTGGCGGGCTCGCACTGGTGGGACAGCTGGTACGCAGCGAGCGTCATCCGAGCGCCACCGAGCTCTATGCCGACGGGCCGCACGCTGCGACCGGCCAGTACGAGATCGGCGATCCCGGCTTCGACACGGAAGGCGGGTTGCAGGGCGACGTTGGCCTGCGCTTCGATGGCAGCGGCATCTCCGCCGAGTTGCGCGCCTTCGTGGCCGACTACGACGGCTACCTGTTCCTGTCGCCGACCGGCGAGGTGGAGGACGAGTTGCCGGTGTACCAGTTCCTGCAGGAGGATGCCCGGTTCTACGGCTTCGAGGCGGCCGCCTCGATTCCGTTGGGCGCGGCTGGATGGTCGCTCGGCCTCAGCGCAGACTCGGTTCGCGCCCGGCTCGACCAGGGCGGCGACCTACCCCGGATCCCGCCGCTGCGCCTCGGCGCCGAGCTCTCATGGCAGCGAGAACGACTGCGCGCGACTCTGGCAGCCCACTACAGCTTCGAGCAGGACCAGGTCGCGGCCAATGAGCTGCCGACCGACGCATTCACGATGCTCAATGCCGAATTCTCCTGGCGGCCTGGCAGCGGCAAGACGCTGCTGTTCCTGCGCGGCACCAACCTCCTCAACGAAGAGGTCCGCTACCACACCTCGCCGCTCAAGGACGAGGTGCCCCTGCCCGGCCGCTCGCTCGCCGCCGGCGTACGCTTCAGCTTCGGCCGGTGAGGCCGCTCTGCTTCGCCGGGAGTCCGGGAGCCCGAAGCCCCCAGGGACGCGGCCACCGCGTTCCAGGGTGTCCGGGAGCCCGGTTGCGGGATCGTGCGAGCCAGGGATGGCGAGCCCGAAGCCCCCAGGGACGGGTTCACGGCGTTCCCGCAACCGGGCTCCCGGACACCCGAGACGAGAACACTTTTTGCAGCGTCATCCTTCCGTGTCTAAATTGACGGCGCTGCACCCCGGGGAGCCCGGATGACCGAAACCGCGATCGAAGTGAAAGGCCTGAGGTTCGAATGGGTCGCCGGCGAGCCCGTGCTCGACATTCCTTCGTTCGTCGTCGCACGCGGCGAGCGCGTGTTCCTGGAGGGACCCAGCGGCAGCGGCAAGAGCACGCTGCTCGGCCTCATAGGCGGGGTCCTGCCCCCCCGCGAAGGCTCTGTCCGCGTGCTCGGCACGGACCTAGGAAAGCTGCCCTCGACCGCGCGGGACCGGTTTCGTGCCGACCACATCGGCTTCGTCTTCCAGATGTTCAACCTGCTGCCTTACCTGGGAGTGCTCGACAACGTCGTCCTGCCGGCAAGCTTCTCCGTCCGGCGCCGCGAGCGGGCCGGTGACGTGCTCGCCGAGGCGCGGCGGCTGCTCGACGCGCTCGGCATCGGGGATCCCGGCCTGCTCTCGAGGGATGTCGGCCGGCTCTCCATCGGCCAGCAGCAGCGGGTGGCGGTGGCGCGGGCCCTGCTTGGGCGGCCGGACGTCCTCATCGCCGACGAGCCGACCTCCGCCCTCGACGCGGGGACCCGCGAGGCGTTCCTGGAACTGCTGATGAGCGAGTGCAGGGCAACCGGCACGACGCTCCTGTTCGTGAGCCACGACACGGCGCTCGGCTCGCTGTTCGACCGCTCGCTCGGCCTCGGCGCGGTCAACCGCGCGGGTCGGGCCCGGCAGGCCGCATGACGCCCCTGCTCGGACTGGCGGCGAAGAGCCTGTGGAGCCGGCGCATCACAGCCGGCCTGACCGTGTTCTCCATCGGCGTGTCGGTGATGCTGCTGCTGGCCGTGGAGAAGGTGCGCAGCGAGGCCCGCGAAAGCTTTGCCAGCACAATCTCCGGCACCGACCTGATCGTCGGCGCGCGAGGCGGGCCGGTGAACCTGCTTCTCTACTCGGTGTTTCGCATCGG
The DNA here is from genome assembly GCA_001303245.1 of Gammaproteobacteria bacterium SG8_30. Lineage (GTDB taxonomy): Bacteria > Pseudomonadota > Gammaproteobacteria > Steroidobacterales > Steroidobacteraceae > SG8-30. The sequence goes on along the minus strand of LJNS01000015.1, from coordinate 5,914 downwards.
CGAGCCGACGACGAACGTGTCATGGCGGAGCTACCGGATGGTGGCGAGCCACCCCGACGTCGCCTGGGCCATCCCGATCTCCCTCGGCGACTCGCACCGCGGCTTTCGCGTGGTCGGAACTTCCACCGGCTATTTCGAGCACTTCCGCTACGGCCGCAAGCGCTCGCTGGCCTTCGAAACAGGCCGCCCGTTCGAGGCACTCTACGAGGCCGTGCTAGGCGCCGACGTGGCGCGCACACTCGGCTACGCCATCGGCGACGAGATCACGGTCGCGCATGGCATCGGCGAGGTCAGCTTCGTCAACCACGCCGAGCACCCGTTCCGGGTGACCGGAATCCTCGCTCCCACGGCAACGCCGGTCGACCGGGCGGTGCACGTCAGCGTCGAGGCGGTCAGCGCAATTCACGCACCCTGGCAGCCCGGCGGGCAGGACCGGCCTGCAGCCGGGACGCCGGCGCCACCCCCGAGTCTGACCGCCGAGCCGCACGGTCCGACGCCGCCGATCGAGGCCGGTGGACACGATCACGGCCACGAGACCTTGCATGAACGGGTCGAAGTCGATGCAGCCCGACCGGCATCGTCCCCTCCGCAGGACGGACAGGCGGACTACCCGACCGAAAGGGGTCCTGCGCCGACCGGCATCACGGCCTTCCTGGTCGGAATGAAGACGCCGGTCGCCACCCTGCAGATGCAGCGCGCACTCAACGAATATCGAGACGAGCCGCTGCTCGCGATCATGCCGGGCGTCACCCTGCAGCAGCTCTGGCAGGTCGTCGGCATCGGCGACCGTGCGCTGCTCGTGATCGCCGCCTGCGTGGTCCTGGCGGGGCTGACTGGCATGGTCACCGCGCTCCTGACGAGCCTGAACGAGCGCCGCCGCGAAATGGCCGTCCTGCGCTCCGTCGGCGCGCGACCCGCGCACGTCTTCGCGCTGCTCGTCCTGGAGTCCGGGCTGCTCGCCTCGGCGGGTGCGATGCTCGGCGTATTGCTGGCCTGGACCGGCCTTCGCGTCGGCGAGCCGTTGCTCGAGCGGCGCTTCGGCCTGTTCTTCGACCTCACCGCGCCGTCCGGTTACGATCTCGCGGTGACCGGCGTCGTGATCGCCGCGGGCCTGTGCGCCGGAACGCTGCCTGCCTGGCGGGCCTACCGGAACTCGCTCGCCGACGGCCTGTCGATGAGGATCTGAGGGAATCGATGACACGGTGCACCGCCTGGCTCGCAGTCGCGTGGCTCGCGTTTCCGCTCGCGGCCGCGGCGTCTCCACGCACGCTGGACTGGGTCGATCTCGTCCCGGAATCGCAGCGCGCCACCTACGACCCGGCACCACCGCCGCCTGCCCACGACTATCTCTCGGGGGACGCTGCCGGGCTCGCCGCCATGCAGGTCATGGACTTCGAAGTCAACGACGCACTCGACGGACAGGAGGTCCGGATCCCGGGCTTCATCGTGCCGCTCGAGCTCGACAAGGCGGGGCGCGTGACGGAGTTCTTCCTCGTGCCCTACTTCGGGGCCTGCATCCACGTGCCGCCGCCGCCGCCCAACCAGATGGTGTACGTGGTCATGAAGCAGGGAATCAGCCTCGACTCGATGTACTCGGCCTACTGGATCGCCGGGCGCATGAAGACCGAGTCGCGCTCCACGGCGCTCGGCGCCGCGGCTTATACGCTGTCGGGTACCCTTGCCGAGGAGTACAAATTCTAGGAAACGAGGCCGGACCGGTACCGGCCGGTCCGCACGTCACGAAGGGAGCCCGAGATGACCCGCCCCGGATCGACGGCACGGCGCAAGAAGCTCTATGCACCCATTGAGCCCTACCGCATGGGACACATCGAGGTGCCAGGAGGGCACCAGGTCTACTGGGAAGAATGCGGCAATCCGCACGGCAAGCCCGCACTGTTCGTGCACGGCGGACCAGGAGCCGGGGCCGATGCCAAGGCGCGTCGCTTCTTCGATCCGCGGCGCTACCGCATCGTCCTGTTCGACCAGCGCGGCTGCGGTCGCAGCCGGCCGCACGCGAGCCTCGATAACAACACCACGTGGGACCTCGTCGGCGACATGGAGCGGCTGCGGGATCATCTCGGCATAGATCGCTGGCTCGTTTTCGGAGGGTCGTGGGGCTCGACGCTGTCGCTCGCGTACGCACAGAGCCACCCGGATCGCGTGACGGAGCTCGTCCTGCGCGGCATCTTCATGCTGCGGCGCAGGGAACTCGAGTGGTTCTACCAGGAGGGCGCGAGCGCGATCTACCCGGATCGCTGGGAGGGCTACGTCGCCGCGATCCCGCCCGCCGAACGCCACGACTTCATTGCGGCCTACTACCGTCGACTCGCCGGCGAGGACCCCGCGGCTGCGCAGACCGCGGCCCGCGCCTGGGCGATGTGGGAGGGATCGACCAGCCTGCTCTTCCCCGACGAGGACAACGTCGCGCGCTGGGGCGAGGACAGCTTCGCGCTCGCCGTGGCGCGCATCGAGTGCCACTACTTCGTCAACCACGGTTTCCTGCGCGACGAGGACCAGTTGCTGCGGGGAGTGGACCGCGTCCGCCAGATTCCTGCGGTGATCGTGCAGGGGCGCTACGACGTCGTCTGTCCGATGGCTACCGCCTGGGATCTGCACAAGGCGTGGCCCGAGGCCGAGTTTCGCGTCGTCGCCGACGCCGGCCATTCGGCGCTCGAGCCGGGCATCACCCACGAGCTCGTCAAGGCCACGGATCGCTTCGCCCGCAGCGGCTGAGGACGCTGCCCGGGGACGGATTCAAGGCGTGCGGCCCTGCAGCCAGGTCCTGGGCCGGTCCGGAGGACGTCGAAGACGGAGGCTTCCGTCGGGTTCTGCCCCGGGATTCGCGGCCGGCCGCCAGGCGTCAGAGCGCCGCGAGGCGGCGCGTGACCAGCGCCGCGAGGTCCCGCGCCAGCGCCTGCACGATGTCTCGCTCCTCGTGCTCCTTGGCCAGTACCGCGGTTTCGTCGTAGGCGTACTCGCGCGTCAGCGCGAGCTGCTGGCGAGGCAGGATCTCCTCGCCCCCGGCGGTGACCGAGTACTCGACGCGGTAGTAGACCTCGTACTCCTGCGGCGTGTTGCGCGCCGAGATCGACAGGATGTTGCGCCCGGTTTCGTCTGCCCACACCCGGACCACCGCCGTCGCCGTCTCCGGCGAAGCCGCCGGCTCGGCACCGGCCGCCTGCAGCGAACGTTGCAGCTCGGCGTGAAACGGCGTGTAGCGATCCGGCGTGGCGAGGTAGGGGGCCTGCATGCGCGCCGAAAGTGACGCGTCGCCCCGCACGTGGAAGCCGCAGGCCGAGGCCAGCATCACCGCCACGGCGAGGATGGTCCAGCGCACCTCAGGCCACCACGTTCACGAGCTTGCCCGGTACGTAGATCACCTTGCGCACGGGTTTGCCGCCGACGAACTTCACCACGTTTGGGTCGGCGAGCGCGGCCCCGCGCGCGGTCTCCTCGTCCGCTCCGGCCGGCAGGCTCAAGCGGCTGCGGAGCTTGCCGTTGACCTGAACCACGATCTCGATCCGGTCCTGCTCGAGAGCCGCGGGATCGGGATCGGGCCAGCGCTCGTCGACCAGGACGGTGTCGTGCCCGAGCGCCTCCCACAGGGCGTGCGTCACGTGGGGCACGAACGGCGAGAGCATCAGCACGGCGAGGTCGAGCGCCTCCTGCACCACCGCCCTGCCCCGGGCCGAGCCATCCTCGAAGCGCGACACCGCATTGAGCAGCTCCATGACGGCGGCAATGGCCGTGTTGAAGGTGCGGCGGCGCCCGATGTCGTCGGTGACCTTGGCGAGCGTCTGGTGGGCAGCCCGGCGCAGCGCGCGCTGCGCCTCCGTCAGGGCGCCGGAATCGAGTTCCGGCGCGGGGCCCGCGGACACGTGGGTGTGGACGGCCTTCCACAGGCGCTTCATGAAGCGGAACGCACCCTCCACGCCCTCGTCCGACCATTCCAGCGTCTGTTCCGGGGGTGCCGCGAACATCATGAACAGCCTTGCGGTGTCTGCCCCGTAGCGATCGACCAGGGCCTGGGGATCGACCCCGTTGTTCTTGGACTTCGACATCGTGCCGATGCCGCCGGACTCGACCGGATGTCCGTCCGACTTGAGGACCGCCCCGGTGCGGTTGCCTCTTTCGTCGACCTGCACGGCTACATCCGCCGGATTGTAGTAGGTGATCCGGCCCGATTCGGGGCGCCGGTAGAAGATCTCGTTCAGCACCATGCCCTGGGTCAGCAGGTTGGCGAAGGGTTCGGACAAGGCCGTGAGCCCGCAGTCACGCATGGCGCGTGTCCAGAACCTCGAGTAAAGGAGGTGCAGGATCGCGTGCTCGATGCCGCCGATGTACTGGTCGACCGGCATCCAGTAGTCCGCGCGCGCATCCACCATGGCCCGGTCGTTGCCCGGGCTGGCAAAGCGGAAGTAGTACCAGGAGGAGTCGACGAACGTGTCCATCGTGTCGGTCTCCCGCCTCGCGGGCTTGCCGCAGGCCGGGCACGCGCACTCGTGGAACGAGGGCGTCTTCGCGAGCGGGTTGCCCGAGCCGTCCGGCACCAGTTCCTCGGGCAGGATCACCGGCAGCTGATCGTCCGGCACCGGCACCTCGCCGCAGGCGTTGCAGTGGACGAGCGGGATCGGGCAGCCCCAATAGCGCTGCCGGGAGATGCCCCAGTCGCGCAGCCGCCAGTTCACCTGCTTGCGTCCCAGCCCGCGCGACTCCAGGTCGGAGGCGATGGCGTCGACCGCCGCCTGGTAGCCGAGCCCGTCGTAGGCTCCCGAATGGATGCAGCGCCCATAGTCGGCGTACCAGGGCTGCCAGGCGTCCGTCGAGTAGTCCCGCCCCTCCACGTCGATGACCTGGACGATCGGAAGGCCGTACTTCTGGGCGAACGCGAAATCCCGCTCATCGTGTCCGGGCACGCCCATGACGGCGCCTTCGCCGTAGGCCATGAGCACGTAGTTGCCGACCCAGACCTCGATGCGGTCCCCGGTCACGGGATGGATGACGTACAGGCCGGTCGGCACGCCCTTCTTGTCGAGCGCCGCGAGGTCGGCCTCCATGACCGTGCCGCGGCGGCACTCGTCGACGAAGGCGCGGACCGTCGCGTCGCGTGCGGCAGCCAGCGTCGCGAGCGGGTGCTCCGCGGCGACGGCCACGAAGGTCACGCCCATCAGCGTGTCGGCGCGGGTCGTGAACACGCGCAGCTCTCCGCGCTCGCCCTCGATGGCGTAGGGGAAAGTCAGGTTCACGCCTTCGCTGCGCCCGATCCAGTTGGCCTGCATCACGCGGACCCGGTCCGGCCATCCCGGCAGGTCGTCCAGCGCGGCGAGGAGCTCGTCCGCGTACTGCGTGATGCGCAGGTAGTACATCGGGATCTCGCGCTTCTCGACCGGCGCGCCCGTCCGCCAGCCGCGACCGTCGATGACCTGCTCGTTGGCCAGGACGGTCTGGTCCACCGGATCCCAGTTCACGACGCCGGTCTTCTTGTAGGCGATGCCGCGCTCGCGCAGCCGCAGGAACAGCCACTGGTTCCACCGGTAGTAATCGGGGCTGCAGGTGGCGAGCTCGCGCGACCAGTCGATGCCGAAGCCGAGCGACTTCAGCTGGCGACGCATGGTGTCGATGTTGTCCCAGGTCCACTTCGCCGGGGGCACCGCATTCGCCATCGCGGCATTCTCGGCGGGCAGGCCGAAAGCGTCCCAACCCATGGGCTGCAGCACGTTGTGGCCGCGCATCCGCATGAAGCGCGCGAGCACGTCGCCGATGGTGTAATTCCTGACGTGCCCCATGTGCAGCTTGCCGCTCGGGTACGGAAACATGCATAGGCAGTAGTACTTCGGTCGCGAGGGATCCTCGCCCACCTCGAAGCTGCCTCGCTCGCTCCAGAAGCGCTGGGCGGTGGACTCGATCTCGGCTG
>LJNS01000078.1 GCA_001303245.1 Gammaproteobacteria bacterium SG8_30 | reverse complement strand
CCGCCCACCACCGTCGGCTCGCTGGGCCCCTCGGCTCGCGTTCCGTCGCGCCGCACCACCGAGATCGCGTGGTAGCTGCCGTACATCGCGGGCCGCATCAGGTTGTCGAAGCCCGCGTCGACGACGAGGAAGCGGTTCGGCCCCACGCGCTTCGAGGTGCACACCCTGGCCACCAGCGCGCCGGCCTCGCCGACCAGATAGCGGCCGGGCTCGATCTCGAGCGACACCGGGTGCCCGACGATGGCGGCCACCTCGTCCCTGGCCGACGCCCAGAGCGCGTGCAGCGACCTCGTGTCGAAGGGCTGCTCGTCCTCGCGGTACGGAATCGGCAGGCCGCCGCCACCGGAGATGGCGCGCACGTCCACGCCGAGCGCGCGCACCTGGGCGACCATCGCGTCGCAGACCTGCTTCAGGTGCTCGAAGTCCGAGCCCGAGCCTATGTGCATGTGCAGCCCCACCAGATCGAGCCGATACTTCTCGATGTGGCGCAGGGCTTCGTCGAGGTAGCCGTGCCAGACGCCGTGCTTGCTCCACTCGCCGCCCGTGTTGGTCTTGCGGCTGTGTCCGTGGCCGAAGCCCGGATTGATGCGGATCCACACCCGATGTCCGACGTGTCGCCGGCCAACCTGGGCCAGCATCTCGGGCGAACCGGCGTTCACCGGGATGTCGAGCTCGACGATCCGCTCGAGCGTGGCCCCGTCCATCACGTCGGCGGTGTACACGATGCCCGCCGGCTCGCCTCGCGCGTCGAAGCCCGCGCGTACCGCCCGCTCGATCTCCCCCAGCGAGACGGCGTCGACCAGACAGCCCTGCTCGCGCAGCAGACGCAGCAGATGCACGTTCGAGGAGGCCTTCTGCGCGTAGCGGATCACGTCGAAGGCTCGCAGCGCCGCCACTCGCTCGCGAATGACGGCGGCGTCGTAGAGGTAGTAGGGAGTACCGTACGTCTCTGCGAGGCGTGCGACGAGCCCGGGATCGATCGCCTTCATGGGGTTCCTCGACGAACGAGTCTAGGCGGGCGTCAGACGGGCGTCAGCCCCAGCGTGAGCGGCTCGCCGTCGATCGAGACCTCGCGCACGTGCGCGCCGGCTGCCGGCTGCGCGTCGAGTGCGACCTCGCCGGCGAGCGTCTCGCGGGCCAGCTCGTCGATTCGCGGCCGTACCGCGTCGAGCAGCACTGCAGCGCCGTCGACCGTGAGGTGGATGCGTCCGGTGTACTCGAGATCGAGCTCCTTGCGGAAGGTCTGTACCCGGTTCAGGACCTCGCGGAAGCGGCCTTCTTCGATCAGCTCCGGCGTGAGCGCGGTACGCAGCGCCACCACCCCGACCGCCCCCGCCGCCGCGGCGAAGCCCTCGCGTGCCTCCAGACCGACCGCGATCTCCTCCGCGCCCAGCTCGATCTCCTCGCCCCCGACGGCGATGCGCACCCTGCCCTCGCTCTCGAGCGCCCGCAGCAGCGCGGCGCCGTCCGCCTCGGCGAGGGCCGCCTTGAGCTTCGGCATGCGCTTGCCCACGCGGGGCCCGAGCGCGCGGAAGTTCGGCTTCACGTGGTAGGTGACGTAGTCGTCCGCGTTCTCGACGAAGTGCAGCTCGCGGACGTTGAGCTCGTCGCGCACCAGGTCGGCATGCTCGGCCAGTGCGGGCGCCAGCGAGGCATCCGCCAGCACGATCTCGGCCCCCTCGAGCGGCTGGCGCACCCGCAGCTTCTCGCCGGTGCGCACCTGGAGACCGAGAGAGACGATCGCGCGCACCGCCGCCATTCGCCTCGACAGCTCGTCGTCGATCGCACTGACATCGGGCTCCGGGTAGTCCGCGAGGTGGACGCTCTCGGGCGCGCTCGCATCGACTCCGCGCACCAGGTTCTGCCACATGTCCTCGGCCGCATAGGGCAGGAAGGGCGCGATCAGGCGAGCCAGCGCGGTGAGGCACTCGTAGAGCGTCCAGTGGGCGTCGAGCTTCTCCTGGGCCAGGCCCGGCGCCCAGAAACGGTCGCGGCTGCGACGTACGTACCAGTTCGACAGCGCGTCCACGAAATCCGTCAGCACGCCGGTCGCCTCGTAGACCCGGTAGTCGTCCATGTGCGCGACGACCTCGCGACAGGCGATCGCGAGCTCCGAGAGCACCCAGCGGTCGATCAGAGCGCGGTCACGGCCGGGCCGCCGCCCCCCCGCGTCCGCCGGATCGAAGCCGTCGATGTCGGCGTAGATCGTGAAGAACGCGTAGACGTTGCGCAGCTTGATCGGCAGCTCCCGCTGGGTCGCGCGCACGCCCGAGAGCGAGTGGCGCGTGCCGTTCCAGGGAGGGTTCGAAGAGAAGAAGAACCAGCGGAAGGCGTCCGCGCCCGGCGCCGGCGAGCTGGGATCGTCGACCCATACCTTCGCGTCATCGGGGAGCGCCGGCACCTCGCGGGGCATCACGTGGGTGCCCGGCGCCGCCGGCGTCATCCCGAGTCGCTTCGCGTCGGGGGCCGAGAGGTGGATCACCCGGCGCGGGATCGCGGCGGGGCGCACCTCCAGGTCGAGCCCCTGGGACGCGAGTCCCTCCCGGTGGACGCGCACCGAGGCCGCCTCGCCGCGCAGGTCGAGGCCCTCGAAGTCCTCCCGCGCGATCGTCGCCACGCCCTCCGGCGGCCCGGCGTCGCCCGGCGAAACCGCCGCGAACTCGAGCCGCACCTGGTCCAGGATGACCTCGGGCGGCGTGTAGTTGCCCTTGCTCTTCGACTCCTTCTTGCCGTAGCGATCCGCCACGTGCCCGAGCACGATGCAGGTCTCGAACGGGTGCGGCTTGGGCCGTTCGGGGAAGAGCAGAGTCGAGATCCAGAGCAGCGAGTTGAACCAGCCGCGCGTCTGGTCGATCGCCTCGGAGATGAAGTCCGCCGGGAAGCTCTGCTCGAACTCCTGCTCGCCGGTCTGCGGGTATCCCCACTGGGCGAAGGGCATCGAGCCCGAGTCGAACCAGGCGTCCACCACCTCGGGCACGCGCCGGTAGACGCCCGGCTCGCCCTCCCGGGTCCAGGTCACCTGGTCGATCCAGGGCTTGTGCACGCGCAGGTGGGGCGAGAGCGAGGGATCCTCGGCGAGCGCCGCCTCGAAGGCGTCGAAGGCCGAGGGCGAGCGCTCGAGGATCTCCGCGACCGAGGCGGGCGCCTCCATGCGCCCGGTCGCATCGTTGATCCAGATGTTGAGCGGGGTGCCCCAGAAGCGTTCGCGCGACAGGGCCCAGTCCACGTTGTTGCGCAGGAAGTCGCCAAAGCGACCGTCGCGGATGTGCTCGGGCAACCAGCGGATCAGCGCGTTGTTCTCGAGGCACTCCTCGACGTGGGCGGTCGTGCGCACGTACCACGCGGGCCGCGCGTACTGGATCAGCGGGTCGTCGTCCGACCGCACGCAGAAGGGATACTCGTGCCGGACCTGCTCGGCGTGCCAGCACAGGCCGCGCTGCTTGAGCTCGCGGGTGAGGTCACCGTCGGCCTCCTTGACCCAGCGACCGGCGTACTGCGCAGGCGCCAGCTCGGGATCGAAGCTGCCGTCGGGCCGGACGGCGCAGAGCAGCGGCAGGTCGGGTCGCTGCTCGCGCTCGCTCTGCAGCAGCTCGAAGTCGACCTCGCCGAAGGCGGGCGCAGCGTGGACCACGCCGGTACCCGCGTCGAGCGCGACGAAGTCCGCGGGCACCACCCGCCAGAGGTCGGCGGAGCCGGCGATGCCGGCGTACCAGTCGAAAGGAGGGACGTAACGTCGGCCCACCAGCTCGCGACCGGGCAGCTTGCGCTCGACGGGTAGCTCGCGTCCCGCCTTCTCGGCGAGGCCCTCGCGCAGCGCCTCCGCCACCACCAGCCGCGCGTCACCGTCGCGCACGACGACGTACTCGACCTCCGGGTGCACGGCGGCGAAGCTGTTCGAGGGAAGGGTCCAGGGAGTGGTCGTCCAGACCAGCAACGACGTGCCGGGCTCGTCCTCGAGCGGGAAGCGCACGTAGACCGACGGGTCGTCGACGGTCCGGTAGCCCTCTCCCACCTCCGCCGCCGACAGCACGGTGCCGCCCTGGGCCCACCACCAGACCACCTTGTGGCCGCGGTAGAGCAGATCGCGCTCGAAGAGCTTCGACAGCGCCCACCACACGCTCTCGACATAGGACTGGTGATAGGTGACGTAGGCGTCGTCGACGTCGATCCAGAAGCCCAGCTTCTCCGTGAAGCTCTTCCATTCCTCGGTGTAGCGGAAGACGCTGTCGAGGCAGCGGCGCACGAAGGGCTCGACCCCGTACTGCACGATCGCGTCCTTGCCGGAGATCCGCAGCTCCTTCTCGACCTCGATCTCCACGGGCAGCCCGTGCGTGTCCCAGCCGGCGCGACGCGGAACGTCGAAGCCGCGCATCGCCTTGTAACGGGGGATCACGTCCTTCATCACGCGGGTGAGCGCGTGGCCGTTGTGCGGCATTCCGTTCGCGGTCGGCGGCCCCTCGTAGAAGACGAAGCGAGGGCGCCCCCGGCCGCGCTCGAGGGACTTCGCGAAGACCCGGTGTTCGCGCCAGAAATCGCGGATCTTCGCTTCCGCAGCGGGGAAGTCGACGACCGGGGCCACGCGCTCGAAGACGGTCCTGCTCATCGGGCGCATAAGCTAACATCCAGCTTCGCCCCGGTCCCGCGCCCGCGGCCCGGCGTGAGGAACCAGCGCAGACCCAAGCGCGCGCCGGCGAGGGATGCCCGAGCCCGACACGGGGCCGGATGCGGCGTATGCCACCAATCGCGATGGGGGAGTGAACGTGCCCGACTTCTTCGGTCCCGGAATGCGGCTCTACCTAGACCGGATGACGGACTGGGAGCGACTGCTCCGGCTCCGGCAGGGCGAAGACGCCGATGTAGAGGCCGAGGTCGGCGCCTACCGCACCATCCTGGAGACCGCCGCCTCCCTGGCCGAGAGCTTCCAGGCCGAGGCCCGCGAGCACTGGGCGGACGAGGCCGTGCTCACGCCGGACGGCGGCGCCACCTCGCCTCCCCACATCCGGCGCGCCTACGACAAGCTGGCCGAAGCGGGACTGGTGAGCCTCGGGGTCTCCGAGCAGTACGGAGGCTACGGCCTGCCGGCCATCCTGGCGGGCATCTACCTCGAGATGATCTCCCGGGCGGATCCCTCCCTGATGATGGTGGTCGGGCTCCAGGCCGGCGCCGCCAACGATATCGAGAAGTACGGCAACGAGGAGGTCAAGCAGAAGTGGCTGCCCCGCTTCACCTCCGGTGAGGTCGAGGGCTGCATGGACCTGACGGAGCCACAGGCCGGCAGCGACCTCGGCGCGATCACCACCCGGGCCACCGAGCTTCCGGACGGCAGTGTGCGCGTCGATGGACAGAAGATCTTCATCTCGAACGGCGGCTGCGAGGTCCACCTGGTGCTGGCGCGGGACCATGCCACGTTCGACGAGTCGAAGGGGACGACCAACGGGCTCTCGCTGCTGCTGGTGCCGCGCCATCGCGACGACGGCGCGAGCAACGGCGTGCGCGTGGCCCGGCTCGAACGCAAGCTCGGCATCCACGGCTCGGCCACCTGCGAGGTGGTCTTCGAAGGCGCCATCGGCGTGCGCCTGGGCGAGAAGGGCAAGGGCTTCCGGGCGATGCTCGACCTGATGAACAACGCCCGTCTGGGCGTCGCCTCCCAGGCGCTCGGCCTGTGCGATGCCGCGCTCTGGGACGCGATCACGTACGCGCGCCAGCGCCAGCAGTTCGGGCGACCCGTCGCCGAGCAGCCGCTGGTGCTCACCATGCTGGCGAAGATGGCCGTCAACACCGAGGCGGTGCGAGCCCTGCTCTACCGCACCTATGGGCTGGTCGACTCGGTGGCGGCGGGCGAGGCCGCGCTGCGGCGCGGCGGGCTCTCCGACAGCGACGCCGTGCAGCTCCAGAAGGACATCGAGCGCGACCACACGCGGGTGCGGCTGCTGACTCCGCTCTGCAAGTACTTCGCAACGGAGATCTGCAGCGACCTCACCCGCGACGCGATGCAGGTCTTCGGGGGCGTGGGCTTCACGATGGACGCGGACGTGGGGAAGCTCCACGCGGACAGCCTGATCATGACCATCTACGAGGGTACCAGCGAGATCCAGGCCTCGTTTGCACTGCGCGAGATGGGCAAGGGCGCGTTGGCGGTGGTCTTCGGCGAGGTGCGCTCCGAGCTCGCGGAGATGGCGGGTGACGCGGCACGCGCGGAGCTGGCCGAGCGCGTGCGCGAGGTGACGCTCGAGGTGGAGAAGACGCTGCAGGTGCTCTACTCGGACATGAACTATGCGCTGCTGCGCGCCAAGCTGATGGCCGAGATGGTGATCGACGTGATCGCCGCCACGGAGCTGCTCAAGCAGGCCGGAGTCGACCCGAGTCGGGTGGACATCGCGCAGGCCTTCGTGCGCCGCCGCATGCTCGACGTGGAGCACAAGGCGCGGCGCATCGTGGTGAACGCCGAGGGCCGGTTCGCGCGCGACTTCCGGCTGCTCGAGAGCATCGCTCCGAGCAGCTAGGAACGGGGCGACTTCGCGATGCGCGTTCGGGTGCTCGGATCCTGCGCCGGAGGCGGCCTGCCCCAGTGGAACTGCGGCGGACCCAACTCGCAGCGCGCGCGCGCGGGCGACCCGGCGGTACCGCCCCGGACCCAGCCCTCGTTGGCCATCTCCACGGACGGCGAACGCTGGTCGATCCTCAACGCGAGCCCCGACATCCGCGACCAGCTCACGCGCTTCCCGGGACTGCATCCGAGGCCGGGAACGCGCGACGTTCCGCTCGATACGGTGGTGCTGACGAGCGCCGAGCTCGACCACGTGATCGGCCTGCTGGTGCTGAGGGAAGCGCTCTCCTACCGCGTGCTCTCCACCCACTGGGTGCGCGAGGCCATCCTCGAGCACAATGCGGCCTGGCGCCTGCTCGAGGCGGTCTGGGGCAGCACGCCGCTCGACATCCCGGTGAGCCTCGACCGCAACGGCGCGCTCGAGGCGCGCTTCTTCCCGGTGGCGCCGAAGGTGCCGGGCTACCTGCGAGAGCTGGCGAAGCCGCACGCCGAAACCACGGTGGGTCTGCGGGTGGTCGAGCGCGAAACCGGCGCGCGCATGGCCTTCGTGCCCGGCCTGAAGGCGCTGGACTCCGCCACCCTCGCCGAGCTGGCCGCAGCCGACCTGCGCTTCGTCGACGGGACCTTCTTCAGCGAGGACGAGCTGCGCGCGCTGCGGCCGGGCGCGCCGGGGGCCCGCGCGATGGGACACCTGCCGATCACCGGGCCGGAGAGCAGCCTGGCGACGCTGGCCGAGCTGCCCGGTCGCACCTTCTACCTGCACATGAACAACACCAATCCCATTCTCGATCGGGACTCTCCGGAGGCCGCCCGCGTGGCCGCCGTCGGCGTGGGCATCGCCTTCGACGGCATGGAGATCGAGCTTTGAACGCGCTCTCGCCGCAGGAGTTCGAGGCGCGCCTGCGCGAGATCGGGCGCGAGCGCTATCACCACCGGCATCCCTTCAACCTGCGCATGCACGCGGGCACGCTCGAGCCCGCGGAGATCCGTACCTGGGTCGCGAACCGCTACTACTATCAGACGCGCATCCCCATCAAGGACGGGCTCATTCTCGCGAAGGCCCAGGATCCCGCGTTCCGGCGCGACTGGATCGGGCGCATCCACGACCACGATGGCCACCGCGACGGCGAAGGGGGACTCGAGCTGTGGCTCGCTCTGGCAGAGGCGGTCGGCCTCGATCGCGAGCGGGTGGCCGGACAGCGCGACGTCCTGCCCGGTGTGAGACGGGCCTGCGACGCGTACGTGGACTTCGTCGCCTCCCACGACCTGCTGGAGTCGGTCGCATCCTCGCTGACCGAGCTCTTCGCGGGAGACATCATGGCGGTGCGCATCGCCGCCTTCGAGCGGCACTACCCCTGGGTCGCGACCGAGGGGCTGCGCTACTTCCGGGCCCGAACGCGGCAGGCCCCTGCCGATTCCGCCTTCGGGCTGGCGTTCGTGCTGGCGCAGGCGCGCTCGCGCGAGCTCCAGGACCGCTGCGTCGCCGCGCTCGAGCGCAAGTGCGAGATCCTCTGGAGCCTGCTCGACGCGGTCGAGGCTGCGCACGCGCGCCCGCGCCTGTCGCCCCACGCTCTGGCCCGCCTCGACGACGACGAGCCGATGATCGTGCTCTCCGAGCGTGCGGTGAAGCTGGGGGGCAGCGGCCGCGAGATCCTCCAGCTCTGCGACGGTGCGCGCACCACCCTCGACGTCGTCGCGGAGCTGGCCGCGCGTCACCCCGAGGAGCCGGACCTCGCCGAGGACGTCCATCACTTCGTCGAGGAGATGACGAAGCTCTCGGTGCTGGTGCGGGAGACGTGATGGAGGCCGTGGGCCACCGCCCCTACAACCTGGTGGCGGAGCTCACCTACCGCTGCCCGTTGCGCTGCACCTACTGCTCGAATCCGGTCTCCTTCCGCTCCGTCCCCGACGCGCTCGACGGCGAGGCCTGGAGCGGCGCCTTCCGCGAGGCGGCCGCGCTCGGCGTCGTCCACGTGGGACTCACCGGCGGGGAGCCGACCCTGCACCCGGATCTCGCGGAGATCGTCGCCGGAGCCGCCGGAGCGGGACTGTTCGTCCACCTCGTCACCGCTGGCACCACCCTCGACCGCGACCGTCTCGCCGCGCTGCGCGAGCGCGGACTGCGCAGCGTTCAGCTCTCGATCCAGGATGCGCGCGCCGCGGAATCGGACGCCGTGGCCGGTACGCGCGCGTTCGAGCGCAAGCTCGCATTCGCGCGCGACGCCGCCGCCCTGGACCTTCCCCTCACCCTCAACGTGGTACTTCACCGGGGGAACCTCGACCGCACCGACGAGCTGATCGAGCTCGGCAGGCGCCTCGGCGCGCAGCGCCTCGAGCTGGCGAACGTCCAATACCACGGCTTCGCGCTGGCGAACCGCGCGGCGCTGCTGCCGACCGCCGAACAGCTCGAGCGCGCAGCCGGTGCGGTCGCGCGCGCGCGGACGGCGGGCGACGGACCCGAGATCCTGTTCGTGCTGCCGGACTACTACGCGGATCGCCCCAAGCCATGCATGGGCGGCTGGGGTCGCCGCATCCTGGTGATGACGCCGGAAGGCCTCGTGCTCCCCTGTCACGCGGCAGCGGAGATCCCGGGGCTCGAGTTCTTCCGCTACCCCGAGCACGCGTTGCGCGAGTGCTGGGAGTCCGCTCCCGGCATCGCCGCGTTCCGCGGCGACGACTGGATGCGCGAGCCGTGCCGCAGCTGTCCGGAGCGCTCGCGCGATCTCGGCGGCTGTCGCTGTCAGGCCTTCCAGCTCACCGGAGATCCCGCGGCGACCGATCCGGCCTGCGCGCTGGCCCCAGACCACGCGATCGTACTCGACGCCCGCGCGCGCGCCGCTCGGCCTGCCGAGGCGCTCTACCGCGGCGACTCGCGCGCGAAGCGCCCCCCCCTTTCGAATCCCCGGCGAGACTCCTAGTTTCGGGTCGTGTCCGATCTGGCCTCCACGACCGCGCCGCCGATCACCGTCGCGAGCAACCGGCTGCCGTTCTCCTTCCACCGCACCAGCAAGGGCCTCGAGCGACGTCCCTCTCCCGGCGGACTCGTCTCCTCGATGGAGCCGACGCTGCGCAAACGCGGCGGGAACTGGGTCGGATGGCCCGGAATCGTGCTGCGGGCGGACGAGGCGATCGACACCGCGGGCGCCTCCTATGGCATCGCCCCGGTGCTGCTCAGCGAGTCCGAGGTCACGCGCTACTACCACGGCTTCTCCAACCGCACGCTCTGGCCACTCTTCCACTCGATGAGCGACCACGCGCGCTTCGACACGCGCGACTACGAGGTCTACGCCCGTGTCAACGAGCGCTTTGCAGAGGCGGTGCTCGAGAGCGCGCCCGATGCGGGGCTCGTCTGGGTCCACGACTACCACCTGATGCTCGCACCCCGCCGCATCCGCGCCCAGAGTGCGAACCGACCGCTCGCGTTCTTCCTCCACATCCCGTTCCCGCCCTACGACATGTTCCGCCTGCTGCCCTGGGCGCGGGAGATCCTGCGCTCCGTGCTCGCATGCGATCTGGTCGGGCTGCACGTGAACGGCTACGTAGACAACTTCCTCGACTGTGCGGAGCGCGTGCTGGGCGCGCGCGTCCACCGCGACACGATGTGCGTCGAGTACGGCGACCGCACCACGCGCGTCGGCGCGTTTCCGATCGGCATCGAGTTCGACGCATTCGAGAGGCTCGCCAACGAGGCGCCGACCGCCCCGAACGTCGGGGAGGAGCTGGTGGTGCTCGGCGTCGACCGGCTCGACTACACCAAGGGCATCCCGGAGCGCATCCGCGCGTTCGCGAGGCTGCTCGAGCGTCTCCCGGAGTATCGCGAGAAGGTGGTGCTGCTCCAGATCGCAGTTCCCAGTCGCTCCCAGGTGCACGAGTACAGGGAGTTGAAGCGCGAGATCGACGAGCTGGTGGGCAGCGTCAACGGACGCTTCGCCACCGCCAGCTGGTCGCCGGTCCGCTACCTCTACCGGAGCTACCGCCACGAGAGGCTCGCGGCGCTCTACCGCGATGCCGACGTCGCGCTCGTCACGCCGCTGCGCGACGGCATGAACCTGGTGGCGAAGGAGTTCGTGGCCTGCCAGGTCGCCGACCCCGGGGTGCTGGTGCTCTCGGCCCTGGCCGGCGCAGCCGACACCATGCGCGAGGCCGTGCTCGTGAACCCCTACGACATCGAGGGTACGGCCGAGGCGATCGACCGGGCCCTGTCGATGGAGGTGAACGAGCGCGCGGCCCGCATCAGCGCGCTGCGCGCGCGCGAGCGCGAGAACGACCTCGACACCTGGACCCATTCCTTCATCGAGGCCGCGACGATCGGTCCGGCCGCGGTGCAGCCGCTCTCGGACGCCGACTTCATGGGCTGGCTCGGCCACTTCCTGCGCCATCACCGGCTCGCGCTCTTCCTCGACTACGACGGCACCCTCACGCCCCTCTGCGACCACCCGGACGACGCGCGGCTCTCGCCGACGATGCGCGCGGCCCTGCAGTCCTGCGCGCGCCGGCCGGATACGGACGTGACCATCGTGAGCGGCCGTTCGCTCGAGGGCGTGCGCCGGGCGGTGGGCGAGCAGGTGCTCACCTACGCCGGAAACCACGGGCTCGAGATCGAAGGCCACCACATCGGCCACTTCGAGCACGAGGACCTGATCCACTATCGCGCCCGTTCCGAGGCTCTCGCCGACGAGCTCGACGCGATCGCCAGCCAGGGTGCGT
>LJNS01000077.1 GCA_001303245.1 Gammaproteobacteria bacterium SG8_30 | reverse complement strand
CTGTGATAATGTGCGCGGCCCATGCGCCGCGCCGACTTCTCCTTCGATCTCCCGCCGGAGCTGATCGCGCAGGCGCCTCTGCCGGAACGCTCGGCGAGCCGCCTGCTGGCCTGTGACGGCGCAACCGGCGAGCTTCGCGACCTCGCCTTCCGCGACCTGCCCTCGTTGCTGCGGCCCGGCGACCTGCTCGTGCTCAACGACACGCGGGTCCTGCCCGCGCGCGTCGGCGGTCGCAAGCCGACGGGCGGCCGCGCCGAGATCCTGCTCGAGCGGTCGCTCGGGGGGCGTCGGTTCCTCGCCCAGGCCAGGGCGAGCAAGGGGTTTAGGCAGGGCTCGGCGGTCGAGCTGCCGGGCGGGCACCGGGCGGTGGCGACCGGACGGGCCGGCGACCTGTACGAGTTCGAACTGGACTGCGACCCGATCGCCTTCTTCGAGACACACGGCGAGATGCCGCTGCCGCCCTACATCGCGCGGCCCGCCGGCGAGTCGGACCGGCAGCGGTACCAGACGGTGTACGCCCGGGAGGCCGGCGCGGTCGCCGCCCCGACTGCCGGGCTGCACTTCGACGCAGCGACGTTCGCGCGCCTCGAGGGACTGGGCATCGCGGTCGCCTTCCTCACGCTGCACGTCGGAGCGGGCACCTTCCAGCCGGTGCGGGTCGAGGATCCCCGCGAGCATCGCATGCACGCCGAGCGCATCCGCGTGACGCCGGACCTCGTGGCCACGGTCGCCCGCGCCCGCGCTGCAGGGGGCCGCATCGTCGCGGTCGGCACGACGGCGGTCCGCAGCCTCGAGGCGGCTGCTGCAGATCACGGCGTGCTCCAGCCCTTCGAGGGCGAGACCGACATCTTCATCTACCCGGGCTTCGCCTTCCGGGTGGTCGACGCCATGATCACCAATTTCCATCTTCCGGAGTCGACCCTGCTCATGCTGGTGAGCGCCTTTGCCGGGCGCGAGAACATCCTCGAGGCGTATCGACACGCGGTGGCGCAGAGTTACCGATTCTTCAGCTACGGGGACGCGATGTTCCTGACGCCGGCGCCAGGGGCGCGTGCGACCGGCCGGGGCGGCGCGTGAGGTTCGACGTCCACGCGGTCGACGGCAGCGCGCGCGGCGGCACGCTCGATTTCGCGCGCGGGCGAGTGGAGACGCCGGCCTTCATGCCGGTCGGGACCTACGGCAGCGTCAAGGGCGTGACGCCCGAGGAGCTCGATGCCTGCGGCGCTCAGGTCATCCTCGGCAATACCTTCCACCTGATGCTCCGGCCCGGAATCGAGATCGTGCGCCGTCACGGCAGCCTGCACGGGTTCATGCACTGGCCGCGCCCGATCCTGACCGACTCCGGCGGCTTCCAGGTCTACAGCCTGGCGGACTTGCGCAAGGTGACAGAGGAGGGGGTGCGGTTCCGCTCACCCGTGGACGGTGCCGAGGTGTTCCTGTCGCCCGAGCGCTCCATGGAGGTGCAGCGCGCGCTCGGCTCGGACGTCGCCATGGTGTTCGACGAGTGCACGCCGTATCCGGCGGGAGAGACCGAGGCGCGCGCCTCGATGGAGCTGTCGCTGCGCTGGTCGGCGCGAAGCCGCGCGGCTTTCGACGCGATCGAGGGCGAGGGGACGCTGTTCGGCATCGTCCAGGGCGGCATGCACGGCACGCTGCGGCGGGCATCGCTCGAGGGGCTCGAACGCATCGGCTTCGACGGCCTCGCCGTCGGCGGGCTGTCGGTCGGCGAGCCCGAGGAAGAGCGCAACCGGGTGCTCGAGGAGCTCGTCCCGCTGATGCCCGCCGGCAAGCCCCGCTACCTGATGGGCGTCGGACGGCCCGAGGACATCGTCGAGGCGGTCTTCCGTGGCATCGACATGTTCGACTGCGTGATCCCGACGCGGCACGCCCGCAACGGCCACCTGTTCGTGGCGGACGGCGTCATCAACATCCGCAACGCCCGCCACGCCGACGACACCGGCCCGATCGACGCCTCCTGCGCCTGCTATACCTGCCGGCACTACAGCCGCGCCTACCTGCGGCACCTCGACAAGTGCGGCGAAATGCTCGGGCCCCGGCTCGCCACGCTGCACAACCTGCACTTCTACCTCGACCTGATGCGCCGCATCCGTGCCGCCATCGCGGCGGGCCGTTTTGCCGAGTTCCGGCGCGACTTTTTCGCGAGGCGCCGGCCCGGTGCCCCGGCTGTGGCATAATTAGCGGCTGTTTGACCGGGCAGGCACCGTCGCCGCCCACCTGACCGAGGACAACCATGGACCTGCTCGTCACCTCCGCCTGGGCACAGGATGCCGGCGCCGCCTCGGGCGGCGCGTGGATGCAGCTGCTGCCCCTCGTGCTGATCTTCGTCGTCTTCTATTTCCTGCTGATCCGTCCGCAGACCAAGCGCGCCAAGGAGCATCGCGAGATGGTCGGCAAGCTCGCCTCGGGTGACGAGGTGGTCACCACCGGCGGCCTGCTCGGGCGCATCACCGAGGTCGGCGACAACTTCCTCACGGTCGAAGTCGCGGACGGCGTCCGCGTCAAGGTCCAGAAGTTCCAGGTCGCCCAGCTGATGCCCAAGGGTACGTTCAAGGGCAATTGACGGCGCGCCCGCGGGGGCCTTCGCACCATGCATCAATATCCGCTCTGGAAGAGCATGACCGTCCTCGCGGTCGTGCTGGTCTCAATCGTGCTGGCGCTGCCGAACGTGTTCGGCGAGACCGCGGCCCTGCAGCTCTCCCGCAAGGATCGCGCTGCCTTCGCCGAGGCATCGGTGCAGGAGCTCGAGCAGCTGCTCGAGCGCGAGCGCATCGCCTACGAGGATGCCTACCTCGACGCCGATGGTCGCCTGTGGATCCGCTTCGGCGACGTCGAACGGCAGATCGAGGCGCGCGACCTGATCGCGCGCGAGTACGAGGGGCAGTTCGCCATCGCCACCACCTTCGCCCCGCGGGCGCCGCGCTGGCTTACCGGCCTCGGGCTCAAGCCCATGAGCCTCGGCCTCGACCTGCGCGGCGGCATCTACCTGGTCTACGAGGTCGACGTGGAAGGTGCGGTCGCGCAGCTGACCCAGGTGCTCGAGCGGGACCTGCGCAAGGTGCTGCGCGATGCGCGCATCCCCTACGACGAGGTGGCGGCCGCCGGGCCGGCCGTCAGGCTGATCATCAAGGATCCCGCGCAGACCTCGGGCGCGGTCGATGCCGTCAGGAAGTTCGATCCACAGCTCGCCGTTCGCCAGGGCGACCTGCCGGGCCAGGTCGTGGTCGAGCTCACCCCGGACCAGATCCGGCAGCGCCAGGACTTCGCGATCCAGCAGAACATCACCGCGCTCAACAACCGGGTCAATGCGCTCGGCGTCGCCGAGCCAGTCATCCAGCGCCAGGGTCTGAACCGGATTGCCGTGCAGCTTCCGGGCATACAGGATGCGGCGGAAGTAGTGCGCGTGCTCGGCAAGGTGGCCACCCTCGAGTTCCGCCTCGTCGACCAGGCGAACAGCCCGCTCGAGGCGAAGCGCACCGGGCGGGCGCCGCTCGGTACGCGTCTCTACGACGACCGCCAGGGGAACCCGGTCCTGCTCAAGCGCGAGGTCATCGCCACCGGTGAGCAGCTCATCGATGCGACCTCGACGCTTTCCCAGGGCGAGCCGGCCGTGGACGTCGTCCTCGACGGGCGCGGCGGCGAGGAGATGCTGCGCACCACCCGCGAGAACCTGGGCAAGCCCATGGCCGTGGTGTTCATCGAGAGGGAGCGGGAGCTCGTCGAGCGAGATGGCCGCAAGGTCGTGATCGACCGCTCGAGCGAAGAGGTCATCAGCGTCGCGACCATACGCGGGATCTTCTCCAACCGCTTCCAGATCACGGGCCTCACGGCCTCCGAGGGCCAGGAGCTCGCCCGCTTGCTGCGCGCGGGCGCCTTGGCGGCGCCGCTCTACATCGTCGAGCAGAGGCTCATCGGGCCGAGCCTGGGCCGCGACAACATCGAGCGCGGCTTCCGGGCGCTCGTCATCGGCATGCTCATCACGTTCGTGTTCATGGCCCTGTACTACCGCGTGTTCGGCCTGGTAGCCGACGTCATCCTGGTGACCAACGTCGTGCTCATCACGGCGCTGCTGTCGCTGTTCGGCGCCGCCCTGACTCTGCCCGGCATCGCGGGCATCGTGCTGACGGTCGGCATGGCGGTGGACGCCAACATCCTGATCTACGAGCGCATCCGCGAGGAGGTCCGCAACGGCAACTCCCCCTGGGCGGCCATCCACGGCGGCTTCGAGCACGCCTTGTCGGCGATCATCGACGCCAACGTCACGACGCTGATCGCGGCGGTGATGCTGTTCGCCTTCGGAACGGGACCGATCCGCGGCTTCGCGGTGGTGCTGTTCCTCGGCATCCTGACATCGCTCTTCACGGCGCTGATGGGCAGCCGCGCGCTGATCCAGCTTGTCTACGGACGCCGCCGCCGCCTCGAGCGGCTGGCGATCTGAGGGCGCGACATGGAAATCTTCAGGAAGACCACCCGCATCCGCTTCATGGAACAGCGCCGGGTCTGGTACGCGTTTTCCGCGCTGATCATCCTCGGCTCGATCGTGCTGGTTGCGGTCCGCGGCCTCAATTTCGGCATCGACTTCACCGGCGGCATCGTGATCGAGGCCGGCTACTCCCGGCCGGCCGACCTCGAGGCGACGCGCTCGGCGCTCGCGGCTGCAGGGCTCGGCGCGGCGCAGGTGCAGCGTTTCGGAACGGCGAACGACGTCCTCGTGCGCCTGCCTCCGGCGGAAGGGCGGGAGTCGTTGGACCTGACGAACCGGGCGACAGAGGCCATCCGCTCAGTCGACCCGTCCGTCGAGATCCGGCGCACCGAGGCGATCGGCCCGCAGGTCGGGCGCGAGCTCGCGGAGAAGGGCGCGACGGCGCTGCTGATGACCCTGCTGTTCATCGGCCTGTACGTCGTCATGCGCTTCCAGTGGAAGTTCTCGGTCGGCGCCACGCTTGCGGCGCTGCACGACCCCTTCGTGGTCGTCGGCTTCTTCTCGCTGACGCAGATGACGTTCGACCTGCCGGTGCTGTCCGCGATCCTCGCGGTGATCGGCTACTCGCTGAACGACACGGTCGTCGTCTTCGACCGCGTCCGCGAGCGGCTGCTGTCGATGCGCAAGGCGACGTCGATCGAGGTGATGAACACGGCGATCAACGAGACGCTGTCGCGGACCCTTATGACCTCCGGCACGACCTCGATCGTGGTCGTTTCGCTGCTCGTGCTCGGCGGCGAGGCGCTGACCGGATTCGCCACGGCGCTGCTCGTCGGCATCGTCGTCGGCACCTACTCGTCCATCTACGTGGCAGGGGCCGCAGCGCTGGACCTCGGGCTCTCGCAGCGAGACCTGATGCCGCCGGAGAAGAAGCAGGAGGTCGACGCGCTGCCCTGACGCCGCGGAGCGATCCGTGGGGCGGCAGGCCGCCCGCTCCTGCAGGGCCAGCCTGCGGCCCGGGAGGAACCGATGCTGGAGCTGCTCGCCGACCCCGCGGTCTGGCTGTCCTTCGTCACCCTGACGGTCCTCGAGATCGTGCTCGGGATCGACAACATCATCTTCCTGTCGATCCTCGCATCCAGACTGCCCGAGGAACAGCAGCCGCGGGCGCGCGTGCTGGGGCTCGGCTTCGCGATGCTGACGCGCATCGCGCTGCTGTTCTCGATTACCTGGCTCATCGGCCTGACGGAGCCCCTGTTCACGATCGCGCTCGTCGAGCAGGAGATCTCGGGCCGCGACCTGATCCTGTTCGGCGGAGGGTTGTTCCTGCTCGCGAAGAGCGTGAGCGAGATCCACACCTCCCTGGAGGGCTCGGAACAGGAGCGAAAGGCGAGCGCGCAGGCGAGCTTCATGCTGGTGATCGTCCAGATCGGCATCCTGGACATCGTCTTCTCGCTCGACTCCGTGTTCACGGCGGTGGGGCTCGCCCAGCACGTCGAGATCATGGTCGCGGCCATCGTCATCGCCGTGGGGGTGATGATGTTCATGGCAGGCCCGATCAACGAGTTCATCGACCGGCACCCGACGATCAAGATCCTGGCGCTGTCGTTCCTGATCCTGGTCGGCGTCGCGCTGATCGCGGATGCCTTCGACGCGCACATCCCGAAGGGCTACCTGTACTTCGCGATGGCGTTCTCGGTGTGCGTCGAGATGATCAACATCCGCATGCGGCGGCGTGCCCCGCCCGTCGAGCTGCGAGGACCGCACATGCCGCAGCGGGAGCGGGCGGAGGGCGACGCCTGAGGACGGGACCTCAGGCCGACTCGAGGTCCTCGGGCACGTGGGGGCGGATTGCCTCGAGCAGCGCGGCGTAGACCTTGGGATTCCCCGCCACGACGTTGCCGCCTTGCTCGTAGCGGGCGCCCGTCAGCGTGCCGATCATGCCGCCCGCCTCGGTGATCAGCAGCGTGCCCGCAGCGGTGTCCCAGGGTGCGAGGCCGATCTCCCAGAAGCCGTCGGTGCGGCCAGCCGCCACGTAGGCGAGGTCGAGCGCAGCGGAGCCGGGACGGCGGATGCCCGCGGCTGCGCCCATCACCACCTCGAGCATGGCGAGATAGGGTTTCGCGTACTTGATGTTCGCCCGGTAGGGAAAGCCGGTGCCGATCAGCGAGCCCTCGAGCGTGCGCTGCCGGCTCACGCGGACCCGCCGGCCGTCGAGCTGGGTGCCGGAGCCGCGGGAGGCCGTGAACATCTCGCTGCGCAGCGGGTCGAAGACGACCGCCACCTCGATGCGGCCCCTGTGCTCGCAGGCGATGGAGACCGAGAACTGCGGAAAGCCGTGCAGGAAGTTGGTCGTGCCGTCGAGCGGATCCACGATCCAGACGAACTCGTCGCCGCCCGAGCGTCCGCCTTCCTCGCCGAGGATGCCGTGCTGCGGATAGGCCTTGCGGATGACCGCGGTGATTTCCGCTTCCGCCTGGCGGTCGACCTCGGACACGAAGTCGTTCCGGCTCTTGGTCGAAACGTCCAGGCTGCCGACGCGCTCCACGTTGCGGACGATGAGGTCCCCGGCGCGGCGGGCGGCGCGCACGGCGATGTTGAGCAGTGGATGCTGCATTGGCGATTCCGCGGAAAGAACGGCCGCGCGCCCGCCGGGGCGGCGACTAGAGGCAGGCTAGAATACCAGCCCGCAGGCGCTCCGTCCCCCGACATGACCCACCCGATCCGCATCGTCCTCGTCGATACGACCCATCCCGGCAACGTGGGCGCGACCGCACGCGCCATGAAGAACATGGGCCTCGAGGACCTGGTGCTGGTGCGCCCGCGCAGCTTCCCCCATGCCGAGGCGACGGCGCGCGCCTCCGGCGCGGACGACCTGCTGGTGCGCGCCCGGCTTGCGGGGAGCATCGGCGAGGCGATCGACGGCTGCGGCCTCGTGCTCGGCACCAGCGCGCGTCCCCGTGCCGCGAACTGGGTCGTGCACGACCCGAGGTCCGCGGCCCGGCTCGCCGTCGATGCGTCACAGGACCGGCCGGTGGCGATCCTGTTCGGCAGCGAGCGCAACGGCCTGTCCAACGAGGACCTCGGCGCCTGCCACGCGTTGCTCAACGTGCCCGCGGACCCGCGCTACGAGTCGCTCAACCTCGCCCAGGCGGTGCAGATAGTCACCTGGGAGATCCGCATGGCGGGCGCGCCGCAGGTCCGGCGGCTCGAGCCGGAGGCGCCGCCGGCGACCGCCGGTCAGATCGAGAACCTCCGCGGGCACCTGGCCACGGTGGTCGCGCAGCTCGGCTTCAAGGACGAGCGCAACGTGGCCAACCTCGTGACGCGGCTCGAGCGGCTGTTGATGCGCGCGGTGCCGGACGAGAAGGAGGTCCAGATCCTGCGCGGCGTGCTCACGGCGATCCAGCGCGGCATCGGGGCCCGCGAGGTCGAGGACGCCTGATGGAGAACGCGCCGGTGTATCTCGACCACGCCGCCAGCACGCCCGTGCGCCCGCGCGTGGCGGAGGCGATGTGCGAATGCCTCGGGCCGCTCGGGGCGCAGGCCAACCCGTCCTCCGCGCACGCCGAGGGTCGCCGCGCCGGCGCCGTCGTGCTGAGGGCGCGGGAAGCGGTCGCCCGCCTGGTCGGGGCGACGCCTTCGTCGATCCTGTTCACCTCGGGGGCGACCGAGAGCGACAACCTCGCGGTGCTCGGCGCCGCCCGCGCCGGTCGGGACCGTGGACGGCACGTGGTCACGTCCCGCACCGAGCACCGGGCCGTGCTGGATGCATGCCGCCAGCTCGAGCGGGAAGGGTTCGAGGTGACCTGGCTGCATCCGGACGCGGGCGGCCGGATCCCGCCGGAACTCGTCGCCGGGGCGCTGCGCGAGGACACCGTGCTGGTCACGATCATGCACGCCAACAACGAGACCGGCGTGGTCAACGACGTCGCGGGCATCGCCGCGGCCTGCCGCGGGCTCGGCGTCACGCTGCACGTCGACGCCGCCCAGACCGCGGGCCGCATCCCGCTCGACGTCGTCGACCTCGGTGCCGACCTGGTGGCGTTCACGGCACACAAGCTCGGCGGGCCCAAGGGAGTCGGCGCGCTGTACGTACGCGACCGGCCGCGGCCTGCGCTGCAGCCGATTGCCTTTGGTGGAGGGCAGGAGCGCGGCCTGCGGCCGGGCACCCTGGCCACACACCAGCTGCTCGGCTTCGGCCTGGCCTGCGACATCGCCGCCGCCGAACTCGAGCAGGAAGCGGAGCGCGTCGCCGGGCTGCGCGAGCGGCTCTGGGAAGCCCTCCGGCCCGTCGGGCACGCGTGGCGCAACGGCGGTGACGGTCCGCGGGTCCCGGGCATCCTCAACGCCGGCTTTGCGGGCGTGGAGGGCGAGAGCCTGTTGCTCGCGCTCGCGGGGGACGTGCTCGCCTCGAGCGGCTCGGCCTGCAGTTCCGCGTCGGCCGAGCCGTCCTACGTGCTGCGCGCCCTCGGACTCTCCGACCTGGCCTGCCAGGCATCGCTCCGGCTGAGCCTCGGGTGGTCGACGACGGCCGCGGAGGTCGACCGGGCGGCCGCGGCGATCCGCAGGGCAGTGGCGCGGCTGCGCTCGATTGCCCCCGCCCGGGCGACGGAGCGCGTCGCTTGACCGGCGCAGATCCGTACTCGCCCCGGGTGCGGGAGCTGTTCGCGGCAGCGCCGCGTGCGGGCTCACTGGGGCCCGGGTCCGGCCGTGTCCGCTGGGGCGAGGCCATGGCGCTCGAGCGCGGCGCGTGGGTGCGCTTCGAGGTCCGGGTCGAGGCGGGCGTCGTGGTCGAGGCGCGCTTCCGTGCCTGGGGCTGTCCCCACGTGCTCGCCGCCAGCGCGTTGGCGGCCGAGCGGCTCGAGGGATGGGCGCCCGGCGCGGCGCCTGGGCTCGACGCAGCGACGCTGTCGGCGGAGCTCGGCGTGCCCGCGGAAAAGCTCGGGAGGCTGCTCGTGGTCGAGGACGCCGTGACGGCGTTGGCTGCAGCGGCCGCGCCGGCCGATTAGAATCGGGGAACTCACTTCCCGCAGCAGGTGTCCAGACCAGCCATGGCCGTCACGCTCACCGAATCCGCCGCCGACCGCGTCCGCAGCTTCCTGGCGAGCCGTGGGCACGGCATCGGCCTGCGCCTCGGCATCCGCAAGACCGGTTGCTCCGGCTACGCATACGTCGTGAACTACGCGGAGGAGATCGGCGAGGAGGACCACGTGTTCCACTCCCAGGGGGTCAAAGTGGTCGTCGATCCCGAGAGCCTCCCGCTGATCGACGGAACGGAGGTCGACTTCGTGCGGCACGGGCTCAGTGAGGCGTTTCGCTTCCGCAACCCGAACGTGAAGGGGGAGTGCGGCTGCGGCGAGAGCTTCAGCGTCTGATTTTTCCTTCCGGGCCGGGCACTTCCGCAACCCTTCATTTGCCGGCGGGCCTGGCCCGCCGGTAACATACGGTGTTCGAGGCGGCCGGTCGCGGCCCCCGCCGGAGAGGCGGGTGCCCGCCGGCTTTCCGTTCCCCGCAGCAGCTATCCAGAGGACCCCATGGGCGTTGAGCGCACCCTTTCGATCGTCAAGCCGGACGGTGTCGGCCGGAACCTGGTCGGCGACGTCTACCGCCGTTTCGAGAAGGCCGGTCTTTCGATCGTGGCCGCACGAATGATGCACCTGACGCGCGCCCAGGCCGAGGCGTTCTATGCGGTGCACCGCGAGCGTCCGTTCTTCAAGGACCTTTGCTCCTACATGACGTCCGGTCCCGTCATGGTGCAGGTGCTCGAGGGCGAGGACGCCGTTGCCCGCAACCGCGACATCATGGGGGCCACGGATCCGAAGAAGGCGGCGCTCGGGACGATCCGCGCCGACCTCGCCGAGAGCATCGAGGAGAACGTCGTGCACGGCTCGGACAGCGCCGAGAACGCGGCCCGCGAGATCGCGTTCTTCTTCGCCGGCACGGACATCTGTCCGCGCACGCGCTGAGGCACCGACCTTGGTGGGCGCACCAGCGAGCGCGAGGGTGAACCTGCTCGGGCTGTCCCGGCCCGAGCTCGAGGCCTTCGTGTCCGGTCTCGGAGCCAAGCCGTTCCGCGCCCGCCAGCTCATGAAGTGGATGTACCGGCACGGCGAGAGCGACTTCGACCGCATGACCGACCTCGCCAAGGACTTCCGGGCCAGGCTCGCCGGGGTCGCCGAGGTCAGGCCGCCGGAGATCGTGACGCTCGAGGCCTCGGCCGACGGGACGCGCAAGTGGCTGCTGCGGGCGCCGGGTGCGACCGGCGCGGAGCAGGCGATCGAGACCGTGTTCATCCCCGAACCCGGGCGGGGCACGTTGTGCATTTCGAGCCAGGTGGGCTGTGCGCTCGACTGCTCCTTCTGCTCCACCGCGCAGCAGGGCTTCAACCGCAACCTGTCGGCGGCGGAGATCGTCGGCCAGGTCTGGCTGGCGAACCGCGAGCTCGGCGCGGAGCCGGGCGAGCGCCGGGTCATCACCAACGTCGTGTTCATGGGCATGGGCGAGCCGCTCGCCAACTACCGCAACGTGGTGCCTGCCATCCGCGTGCTGCTCGACGACCTCGGCTACGATCTCTCGCGACGACGCGTGACGCTGTCGACGTCGGGGATCGTGCCGCAGATCCGCCGCCTGGCGGAGGACTGCAACGTGGCGCTCGCCGTTTCGCTGCACGCGCCGGACGATGCGCTGCGCAACGAGCTCGTGCCCATCAACCGCCGCTATCCCATCGCCGAGCTGCTCGATGCCTGCTGGCACTACCTCGAGCGTCAGAACGGGCGCGCCGTCACCTTCGAGTACGCCATGCTGGACGGCGTCAACGACCGGCCGGAGCAAGCACGCGCGCTCGCGCGCCTGCTGCGCGGGCACGATGCCAAGGTGAACCTGATCCCCTTCAATGCGTTCCCCGGAACGCGCTACGCGCGCTCTCCGGAGCCCGTGATCGCCGCTTTTCGCGACCTGCTCATGAGTCAGGGCGTGATCGCGACCATCCGCCGGACGCGCGGGGACGACATCGATGCGGCCTGCGGGCAACTGAAAGG
>LJNS01000014.1 GCA_001303245.1 Gammaproteobacteria bacterium SG8_30 | reverse complement strand
GATCATTTCGGCCTCCATCGAATAAATGAGTTCGCCGGTCGAATCGCGCACCGGCATCGCTTTCGACTGCGTGGCGGTATCTGCAGCCGCACCCGACGCGCGCTGGCCGTTGACTGGCAGGTTCAGCGAAACCGGCCGGGCCAGCGCTTCGCCCCCGGCTTCGATGCTGACCAGCGCCTCCAGCCGGGCCGGCGAATCGGATGAACCCGCCAACAGCTGGACCGGCACCCGCTTCACCTGGCCCGCCGTTGCCGGCCCGAGAAACAGCTGCCCGGCGGGCGCAAGAACCACGACCCCGCCGCTGCCCTGGACCCACAGTTCGACGCCGTCGACATCGGCCTCGGTCTGTAGCAGCAGCGTCGCCGAGACCGGCACGCCCGGCGCGAGCGCATCGAGGTCGCCCGCGAGCGCGAGGCTGACCGGCGCATGCGGCTTGCCGGTCGACATTCTCGGGAGAGCCGGGACCTTGGGCGCTTCGTCACCGGCTTGCACGATCCCCACGGCGGCGGCTGAAGTATCGTGCCCTCCGCCACTCTCCGCGCCACAGCCGGCGAGGCCGAGCCACGGCACGATCGCAAAGACCGGCGCCCGGAGGAACGCGCTCATGGCCGCGTCACCGTCACAGTGATGCTGCGCTCGCCCGGTCCGGGCGTGTCCCGGCACGAGGCGCCGAGGTTGCTGCAATCGTAGACCTCGAGCACGTACGTGCCTGCGGTCAGACCCGGATAGCTGGCGGCTTCGCGGCCGTCCGACAAGCTATCGTTCTCGCCGTCGCAATCTTCACCAGCCGGGCACAGACTTTGGTCAAACGGAATGCCATTCCGAAGCAGGTTGAAGTCCGGGTCGGTCCCCACCGCACCCTGCGCTACGACGTTGAGCCTGCCGGCCGGCGACACGTCTATGCGGAAATAACGGCGTGCCCCGAGCCGGTTGAACCCCCTCAAATCCGGGAAGTCGGGGTCGGCAAATCTAGCCGTGCTCACGATCGTCTGGGGCACGCCGAAGGCGACGGTGCGATACACAGGCACGGCCTCCGCGTCCTCCGCGTCCTCGGCGACCGCCGACTCGCCGTCACCGAACTCGCCGAAACCGCTGATGGTCTCGCGCGATGGTCTCGCGCGAAAGTCGCTGCCGGATGCCGGCCTCGCTCGCGGGGCTCTGCGCGGCGAGACCCGTGGCCATGACGTAGATCGTGGTCAGCGCGGCGCTGCCGCGCATGTCCTCGCGCATCACGCGGTGAATTGGAGCAAAACCCAGGCTAACACTGTCGCCGGCCTCGTTCGCGGAATCGTAGACGTCCCAGAGGAAATCCATTCTCGGAGTAGAACCCGACCGACTCGACGAAGGGCCGCGTCGCGTCCGCCTCGAGCGTGAAGCCGAAGCCGGAACGTCCTGCCGTGCCGACCGCGTCGCGGTAGAAACCTTCGTCGAGCACGAAACCCTGGAACGCGTTGCCCCAGCCCTCCGAGAAGGCCAGTGTCATGTCGAGCCGCGAGGACAGCGAGTGCGGCCCGCCCATCGAGTCCGAGCGCGAGAACGCGTCCTCGTAGTAGTGGCCGAACTCGTGGGCGATGACCGAGGGATCGAACTCGTCGAGATCGTCGCCGAGGTCGCCACTCGAGTCGCCGAGAACGTAGATGCCGCGGGAAATCGTGGCGCAGCCCGGGCCCCGAGCAGCCGACACGTCGCCGCCGATGTAAAACGACGTGCCGATCTCGCCCGTCTGCGGGTTCGGGTCGCCGAAGCAGGCCGCCGGCAGCGCGTTGCTGTTGCGTGCCGACCAGAAGACGTCGACAGCCGGCAGCGCGAGCCCCGGCTCGGCCTGCTGCACCAGCTCCTTCGCCCGCCAGATCATGTCCAGGATGGCGAAGGGCGCGGACTCCCGCTGGCCCGTCAGATTGCGCGTGGACGCGCTGTAGCCGGTCCGCGCATTGAGGTTGACGGTCACGGACGAGGACGAGGGACTCACGGCCTGGCTGTCGATCGCGTAGAGGGCGTTGCCGGCCGTGTTGTCCCGCACCTCGAAGTCGTAGCTCGCGGAGCCCGTGCGGCGCATCTGCGCCTTGGCGCGCAGCACGAGGCTGCCGCTCGGCACCGTGGCCGAGTAGTCACCCTGCCCATCCGTCACGGTGGTCGCCAGCACCGACAGGTCCGAGCTGCGCAGCAGCTCCACGGTGACGCCGCGCGCCGGCAGCCGCTCCGTGACGTCGAAGTTGAGCGCGCTGCTGGTCGTGCGCGTAGGCCGGTCGAAGGTGATCTTGCCCGATACCGCGACGTTCCCGGACGGCGGCGGGTTCGCTGGAGGCGGGCTCGTCGGCGGCGTAATCGTACCGCCGGAAGACCCACCGCCGCCCCCGCCACAGGCAGCCAGGCCGAGCGCGATCAGCCCGCACGCGGCGGCTCCGGCAAATCGTCGCATACGTTCCATGCAGCACTCCGGCGGCGAGGGGGGACCGCCCAGGTGACGTTTCGAAAGCTAACACAGCCCGGTTTCAGCCGGCACCGCGGGCCCGCATAGTTCAACGATGCCGCACAAACGCGAGCCTGGCCCGAGGCGAGGTGTCGCCGACCTGCGACCCGTGCGTTTGGGCGTTCGAGCCTGCGGCACTAGACTGCTCGCTCAGCCCGTAGCACGGACGCGCACATGACCCCCAGCCCGCACGCCCGGCCGCAACGATGGGGCCGCACGACGATCCTCTCGGCCACGCTCTGCTGCAGTGCGGTTACGTGGCTTATCGGCTGCAGCGGCGGTTCCCAGGGCGGAACAGGCCCCGAGGAGGCCCCGCCCCAGGCCAACCGGCCGCCGGTCGCCCCGGCCTCCATTGCCGATCAGTCGGCAACGGAACGCGTGGCTTTCACGTATACCGTACCGGCATTCACCGACCCGGACGGGGACGCGCTGACCTACACCTTCAGCGGGCTGCCGGCCTGGCTTTCGGTCCAGGACGCGCAGTCGGCGCCCCGAACGCTGAACGGCACGCCGCCCGACACGGCGGCCGAGCCCGGCAATCCGGCCGTGTTTTCCGTGACCGTCACCGCCACCGACCCCGCCGGCGCCAGTGCGAGCGCCGCCTTCGCAATCGCCGTGACGGATGCCACGTCGCCCCCGCCGGTGGCCGGCCTCGATGCCCGACCCTCCAACCAGACCTGCCTCGCGCCCGACCGTCCGCTTCCCGCCACCGGTGTGCAACTCAGCCGGGTCTTTCCGGCACTCACCTTCGCGAGCCCCGTCCACCTGCTCCAGGCACCCTCCGACGGCTCGCGCTGGTTCGTGGTCGAGCAGGCAGGCCGGGTCCGCGTCTTCGACAACAACCCGGGCGCGGCCTCCTCCGGCCTGTTCGTCGACGTCGCCTCGCGCGTGGTGTCCGGCGGCGAGCAGGGACTGCTCGGTATGGCCTTCCATCCGGACTGGCCGGCCACACCCGAGGTGTTCCTGTCCTACACGCGCAGCAGCCCGACGCGGCAGTCCGTCATCTCGCGGTTGACGAGCGCCGACGGCGGCCAGACCCTCGACCCGGCCTCCGAGCAGGTCCTGCTGACCGTCGACCAGCCCTACAGCAACCACAACGGCGGGCACATCGAGTTCGGGCCGGACGGCCTGCTCTACATCGGGCTCGGCGACGGCGGATCGGGCGGCGATCCCCAAAACAACGCCCAGACCCTGACGAATCTGCTCGGGAGCGTCCTGCGCATCGACGTGAACGGCACGGGGGCAGGCTATGACATCCCGGCGGGCAACCCGTACGCCGGCAACGCGAAGTGCAACTCGGGCACCGGCACCGCAGCCTGCCCGGAGATGTGGGCGTTTGGCTTCCGCAACCCGTGGCGCTGGAGCTTCGATCGGGAGACCGGCCAGCTGTGGATGGGCGACGTCGGCCAGAATGCCTGGGAGGAGGTCAACCGCGTCACCGCGGGGGGCAACTACGGCTGGCGCCAGCGCGAGGCTACGCACTGCTACAACCCGGCCACGGGCTGCGCCGCGCCCGGACAGGTGCTGAACGGTGGCACAGTCATCGATCCGGTGACGGAGTATGGACACGACGCCTCCGGAGGCCAGTCGATCACCGGCGGTTACGTCTACCGTGGCTCCGACGTTCCGGCGCTGAGCGGCCTGTACGTCTTCGGCGACTACGTGTCCGGCCGGGTGTGGAGCCACACGCCGGGTGCGGGCAACCTGCAAAAGACGGAGCTGCTGGTCGCCGGCTTCAACATTTCCTCGTTCGGCACGAGTGTCGACGACGAGCTGTACGTTCTCCGCTACGGCGACGGGGCGATCTTCAAGTTCGAGCCGGCCGGGGCCGGCACGAACCCAGTTGCCGACAATCTCGCCGATACGGGCTGCGTGGACCCGGCCGACCCCACGCGGCCGGCCTCCGGGCTGATTCCCTATGCCCCCAACGCGCCCTTTTGGTCGGACGGCGCGGAGAAGGAGCGTTTCATTGGTCTGCCCGATGACGCGACGATCGCGGAGACCGCAAACCGCGACTGGGACTTCCCGAACGGCACGGTCCTCGTCAAGAACTTCCGCCTGCAGGGCAAGCTGATCGAGACCCGGCTGTTCATGCGTCACCCCGACGGCGTCTGGGGCGGCTACACCTACGAGTGGAACGACGCCGAGACGGGTGCAACGCGGGTCACGGGCGGCAAGGACAAGCTGGTCGGTACACAGACCTGGACCTACCCCAGCGAGGCGCAGTGCCTGCAATGCCACACGCAGGCGGCGGGCCGCAGTCTCGGTCTGGAAACGGCGCAGCAGAACGGCGACTTCACCTATCCGTCCACGGGCCGCACCGCCAACCAGGTGGTCACGCTCAACGCGATCGGCGCGATCTCCCCGGCGATCCCCGGGACGCCCGCCGACTGGCCCGCGCTCGCCGATCCGTACGGCAGCGAAGGCTCGATCACCGACCGTGCCCGGGCCTGGCTGCACAGCAACTGCTCGCAGTGCCACCGGCCGGGCGGCAACACGCCGACCGACCTCGACTTCCGCTACCAGACAGCGCTGGCGTCCACAAACGCCTGCGACGTGGCGCCTTCCGGCGGCGACCTCGGGGTCGCCGATGCGCGACTGATCGCGCCGGGCGATCCTGACCGATCGGTCGTGGTTACGCGCATCGAGACGCTCGACCCGCAGCACCGCATGCCCCCCGTCGGCAGCAACGTGGTCGATGCGGCCGGTGTGCGGCTGCTGCGGGACTGGATCGGCCAGCTGTCGGGCTGCAACTAGCCGCGAAGTCGGCCGTATCGCCCGCGTCATGCGCGAGCTTGCGAGTCGGCTTGCGCGTGGTCGCCCGGCCGGCCGGGTGCCGGCGACCGCCGTCGTATTGCCGACTGGCTCACAAGGCGCTGCGCCGGCCGTTGCTATGATGGGTTGAACATAACGCGGAAACACGATGGGCACGATCCTCGTCACCGGTGGAGCCGGCTACATCGGCAGTCACGTCGTCCTGAAGCTCGCCGAGCGCGGCGAGGACGTGGTCGTGCTCGACAACCTGTCGACAGGCTTCCGCTCGGCCGTGCTCCACGGCGACCTCATGATCGGCGACACCGCGGACCGTCACCTCGTCTCGAAGCTGCTCGAGGCCCGCCGGGTGGACGCCGTGATGCACTTTGCCGCGCACATCGTCGTGCCCGAGTCGGTGGAGCAGCCCCTGAAGTACTATCGCAACAACACTTGCGCCACCGGAAGCCTCCTCGAGTGCTGCATCGAGTCCGGGGTCCGTCACTTCGTCTTTTCCTCCACGGCTGCGGTCTACGGCATCCCGGCGACCGGAAGGGCCGGCGAGGACGCCCCCACCGAGCCGATCAATCCGTACGGCACCTCCAAGCTCGTGAGCGAGTGGATGCTGCGTGATGCGGCGAGAGTCAGCTCGCTCGACTACGTGGCGCTGCGCTACTTCAACGTCGCCGGTGCCGATTTCGCGGGCCGGATAGGCCAGTCGACACCCAATGCCACACACCTCGTCAAGGTCGCCTGTGAGCACGTCGTGGGAAAACGTGACCATGTGCCTGTCTTCGGCAACGACTACGACACGCCGGACGGCACTTGCGTGCGGGACTACGTCCATGTGGAGGACCTCGCGGCCGCCCACCTCGACGCGCTGGACTACCTCCGGCAGGGCGGTGGCTCCGCCACGCTGAACTGTGGCTACGGGCGCGGTTTCAGCGTCCACGAGGTGCTCGGGGCGGTCCGTCGCGTGTCCGGCGAAACGCTGAACGTCGTCCCTGCGCCCCGGCGGCCGGGCGACCCGCCGCAGCTGGTCGCGGTGGCAGAGCGGATTCGCGACCTTCTGGGCTGGACGCCGCGGCACGACGACCTGGAGGAGATCGTCTCGTCCGCCCTGGCATGGGAGCGGCGGCTGTTGTCGGGACCCATGACCTGACCGCAGCGCCGCGCCGGACGGCGGGACACGGCAACGGCGGTGCCCGCCGCTCCCCGACCATCACAGACCGCGATCGACCGCGAAGCACTGCTCCTCGAGCTCTGCGACGTGCCTCTCCCAGTAGCGCGCCTCTGCGAACCAAGGAAACGCCTTCGGGAAGGCAGGGTCGTCCCAGCGCCGTGCCAGCCAGGCCGCGTAGTGCACCATCCGCAGCGCCCGCAGCGGCTCGATGAGCCCGACTTCCCGGTAGTCGAAGTCCGCGAACTGCGTGTAGCCCTCGAGGAAATCCTCGAGCTGCGATCGGATTTCTGCCGGGTCACCGGCGAGCAGCATCCACAGGTCCTGGATCGCCGGACCCGTCATGCAGTCGTCCAGGTCCACGAAGTGCGGGCCGGCCGGCGTCCACAGCACGTTGTTGCGGTGGCAGTCGCCGTGGATACGGAGGAAGCGGACCTGGCCGACTTCCGCGAAGGCCGACTCGACGAGTTCGACGAGCTCCCCGGCGACCCGCTCGTAGCGATGGGCGACGTAATCCGGAATCAGGCCTGACTCGAGAAGGTAGTCGACGTTCTGTCGTCCCATGGCCTCGACCGACAGGGTCGGCCGGTGCTCGAAGCGCCGGCGCCCCCCCACCATGTGGATCCGGCCCAGGAAGCGTCCCATCCACTTCCGGTCGTCCTCGGTGGCGAGCTCCGGCCACTGCCCGCCGCGACGCGGGTAGACGGCGTAGCGGAAACCGGCGTGCCGCAACAGCGTCTGTGATTCGACGGGCACTGGCCCCGCAGGGGACTGTCCCGTCCCCGCATCACGCGCCATCTCCGCATCGGCGCACCCTTCCGCCACGACCAAAGGCGCCACCACCGGGATCTCGGCTGCCGCCAGTTCCAGCGCGAAGGCGTGCTCCTCCAGAATGGCCGCGTCGCTCCATCGCCCGGGGCGGTAGAACTTGGCGACCACCGGTTCGCCCTCCTCGGTCCCCACCTGGTACACGCGGTTCTCGTAGCTGCCGAGGGCCAGCACCCGCCCGTCGCACGGGAAACCCGCCAGCTCGACGGCATCGACGATGACGTCCGGCCCCAGCGCATCAAAAGGATGCGTCCGGGTGCGGCCGGATTCCGGATCTTGCCAACCGGTTCTCAAGTCGGCGCCGCTGCCGTTGATATCATGCTTCACCATAACGTGGACGGTGTCGCGAGGACCATAGCACCCGGGCGCATCCAGCCGGGCATGCCCGCGATCCGGTACCCGATCCCGCCCGGGTGGCGGTCGATCGGGGCAGACCGGGGCTCTCGCTGGCCCGTCCGGTAGCGGTTCCCGCCGAGGGTTTCGACCTGATGTCACTCGAGGCACCAAAGGAGATCAGCCCATGTCCGCGCCCGATGCCGTCCTGGTGAAGCGATCACTGCTGGCAGGCGCCATCGGCGCAGCGCTGATCCTCGCAGTACCGGTGCAGGCCGCCGAAGTCGGCTGGTCCGCGGGTGTGGGCGTCGGTCACACCGACAACGCGACCCGTGTCGAGACCGATACGGTCAGCGACACGATTGCGGCACTTAGCGGTTCGCTGGACTTGTCCCACGAGTCACGGCGCGTGGAGGCATCGTTGGTCGGGCACCTGACCCATCTCTCCTATCTGGACGACACCTACGACGATGACCTGCTGGCCAGGGCGGTGGGCAAGCTCTCTTTCGCCTTCGTCCCGGAGCGGTTCTTCTGGGTGGTCGAGGATACGTTCGGCCAGAACGCGATCAACGAGTTCCAGCCGGTGACGCCGGAAAACCGTCAGAACGTGAACGTCTTTTCGACCGGACCCGACGCGTACCTGAGATTTGGCAGCAATTTCGAGCTGCGGCTCAGTGGCCGCTACGGGAGCACGTCCTACGAGCGCTCCACGCAGGTGGACGAGACCCGGCTCCTGGGCGAGGTCGAGCTGCTCAGGCGCGTGTCGGCCACATCCGCGTGGGGCCTCGCCGGATCGGCGGCGCGGGTCGAATACGACCTGCCTGGCAACCCCGGCTACGATCAGCAGGCTCTCTACGGCACGCTCCAGGCGAAGGGCGCCCGCCAGGACATCCGCGTCGACCTCGGGATCAACCAGGTGGCCGATGCGGGAGAGTCGTACTCCGATCCGCTCATAAGGATCAACTGGAACCGGCAGCTGACACCTTCCTGGACCATGAACCTGAATGCCGGCAGCGAGTACCAGAATTCCTCCGATCGCTTCGTCGGTTCGGTCGAGGTGCCTGGCGGAGACTCGGGTACCGGCAACGTGACGATATCGGGCATACCCTCCGCGACGTACTATGGCGGCGTCACCTTCGGTTTCGAGCGGCCGCGGACGCGACTGAGCGCAGGCGCGCGGTACTCCCAGGAGAACTTCGTCCGTAGCGGTCAGCCGGATCGCGACACCTGGAGCTTGCGCGCGGGCGCGAGCAGGCGATTCACGCCTCGGGTCCAGGGCTTCGTCGACGCCTCGTTCGCGCAGCGCGAGTTCGGCGGCCTCACGCTGGGCTCCGACGACACGGTTTCGGTCGCGGCCTGGGTGGACTGGGGCCTCGGCAGGACCGTCTTCCTGACGGCCGGCTATCGATTCGAGGACAGGTCCTCGGACGGTGCTGGCGAGCAGTACAAGGAAAATCTCTTTTACCTCTCCGTGTCGTACCGGCACGGTCCGGTTGAATCCCGCGCTTTCCGCTACTGATTTGTGCCCAGGGTCGCCAAGAGCCCGGCCCTGGCGGGCGCAGGCGCCGAGCACGGCGCGCCTTTCCGGCTAACATTGCGGCATGCGCGTGCTGCGACCCCGCTCGTTGAGCAGCCTGCTGGTGGCCGGGCTGCTCCTGCTGACCGTTCCGCTGGCGGTGGCGATGGTTCAGGCTGCCCTCCAGCTCGGGCGACTGGCCCAGGACACCACCCGGCTCGTCCGGCAGGGCGTGGAACTCGCCGGCCAGACCCAGGCGCTGTCCCGCCACCTTGCGGCCTACGAGCGTTCGACCAATCTCTATCTGCTGCTCGAGGACCCTCGCGTCCTCGAAGCGAGCCGCAGCATCCGGCAGCAGATCGCGACGACGACGGAGCAACTGGCCAGGCTGCCCCTGGACCGGGAAGGCCTGGCGCACCTGGAACAATTACGCAGCGCCGTGTCGGACTCCCTGCGATCGCTGGAGACCGGCGAGCCGGCGGATCCGGGCCGGGCTGCGATGCTCGCCGATCGGCTCGCCGCCATCGACGAGGCGGCGCGCGAAGTGGCCGACCACGCCAATACGCTGCTGGAAGTCCGGCTGCAGAACCTCGAGGAACGCTCGGCCGAGACCCGCAGGAACCTGCTTCTGTGGCTGGCCGCGCTGGTGCCGGTGGCGCTGGTACTGGGACTCATCTTCACGCTCGGCGTCATGCGACCGTTGCGACGGGTGGACCGCGCAATCACGGAGCTGGGCCGCGGCACGTTTTCGAGGCCGATTGCGATCTCGGGACCGTCGGACATCGAGGCCGTGGGCAAGCAACTGGAGTGGCTCAGGGTCCGCCTGCTCGAGCTGGCCCAGGAGAAGAACCGTTTCCTGCGCCACATGTCGCATGAGCTCAAGACGCCGCTGGCCAATATCCGGGAAGGCACGGACCTGCTGCTCGACGGTGCAGTGGGCGCGATCGAGCCGGAGCAGCGGGAGGTGACCGACATCATGCGGACGAATGCCCTCCGCCTGCAGCAGTTGATAGAGAACCTGCTGTCATACAGCGCGTGGCAGTCGAGCGTCGCCGGGCTCGAAGTCGGCGCCTTCCCGCTGGAGGCCGAGCTGGCTGCCAGTTTCCGCGCCCAGAAGCTCGCCCTAGCGAGCAGGGGGATCCGTACGAAGGCCGAGGTCGAGCACATCATGGTCGCGGCAGACCGCGCCAAGATCCGCCTGGTACTCGACAACCTGCTCTCCAACGCGGTCAAGTTCACTCCCGAAGGAGGCACGATAACGGTACGTGCACGCCGGCTCGGTGCCGAGGTCGTGATCGAGTTGGCGGATACCGGACCGGGAATACCGCCCGAGGACAGGGATCGTATCTTCGAGGCGTTCTACACTGGCCGCATGCCGCAGACCGGTCATCTCAAGGGCTCCGGCATCGGGCTCTCCATCGTCGCCGAGTTCGTGACCGCTCATGGCGGCAGGGTTGAGCTGGTCGAGGGCGAGTTTCGCGGGGCTCATTTCCGCGTCACGATCCCCATCCAGGCGGGTGAGCAGGTGCGGGAGGCGATTCGGGCGTATGCGTAGGATCCTGCAGTGGTCGGTCCTGACGGCATGCCTCTGCCTGACTGCGGCCTGCTCGGTCGTGGATGGCATGCGCGGCGATTCCCCCGCGGCCGCGCCCGCCACGAACCCGGAGGCCGAGCTCGTGTTCGGCTATCTCGAGACGCTCAGTCGCCTGAGCCAGTCGACGCCGTCGGCGCAAGCGGAACTCGCGGAACACGTCCGGCGTGAGGCCGAGCTCGCGCCCACCGTGTCCAATCGGCTCCGGCAGGCGCTGGTTCTCGGACTGCCGGGCCACGTAGCGAGCGACCTGGACGCAGCGCGAACCACGCTCGGGGAACTGCTGGCCGCGCGCGAGCAGATGCTGCCTGCGGAAGTCGACCTGGCCACGGTGATGTACGCGGAGGTGGGCAGCCGTCTTGCACTGGAGAGCGAGAACGAGCGCCTGGGCCGGGCACAGGGTCTCAAGGGAGAGCGTGAGCTTCAGGACCTGAACCGGAGGCTGCAAAGCCAGGCGGCCGAGAACGAGCGGTTGCGACGGCAGCTGGACGAAGCGCTCGCCAAGCTAGAGGCCGTCGCTGCTCTCGAGAGGAGCATGGCGGAGCGAGACAGCGCGCCGAAGGGGGCGCCACCGTGAAGAATCGACTCGGGCGCCGGCCACGCGTCGTCATGGTCGACGACGATCCCGGCCTGCTCAGGCTTCTGACCATAAGGCTCAAGTCGGAGGGCTACGAGGTGGCCGCTTGCGAGAGCGCGTCGCAGGCGATGCTGTCCATACCCCGGTTCCGGCCCGACGTCGTGCTGACGGACCTGCGGATGTCGGAGACGGACGGCATCGGTCTCCTTAGGGAGCTGCAGCGGCGCTATCCGGCGCTCCCCGTGATACTGCTGACCGCGCACGGGACCATTCCGGACGCCGTCGAGGCGACCAAATCGGGCGCGTTTGCGTTCCTGACCAAGCCGATCGACAAGGAACAGTTGCTGCATCAGCTGGACCGGGCGCTGCAGGTGTCCGGATTTGCAGAGCCCAACGAGGCCTGGCGTGCCGGGATCATCACGCGCAATCCCGTTCTGGAGGAGCGCCTGTCGAAGGTGCTCCAGGTGGCCACGACAGACACGCCGATCCTGATCTCGGGCCAGCCGGGCACCGGCAAGAAGCTCCTGGCCCAGGCAGTTCACAACGCGAGTACCCGGCGTGACCAGCCCTTCACCGTGCTCTCCTGCGCTACTGCTTCGGCATCGAGCCTCCGGGAACAACTCGGTCAAGACGACGCCGAGGTCGGAAACGACCAGGCTCCAGGCACCCTCTTGCTGGACGAGGTGGCCGATCTGGACCGGCAACAGCAGGCACAACTCGCAGAGATGCTCGAAGCGTCCGCCTCGCACAGGAGACTGATCTCGTCGACCTGCCGCGACCTCTCGGCCGCAATTTCGAAGGGCCACTTCCAGGAGAACCTCTACTACCGGCTCGCCGTCCTGCAGGTCGAGCTCCCTCCGCTGGCGCAACGTCGCGAAGACGTTCCCCTTCTGGCGGCCCACTTCCTCGAGGAGCCCGGACACACAGGCGTACGCCACGTGCTGGCGCCCGAGGCCGTCGAACTCCTGATGCGCGCCGAGTGGCCCGGAAACGTCGCCCAGCTTCGCAGCCTCCTGCACCAGGCTGCCGCGCTGACGGCCGGACCGGTGATCAGCGCCGGCATCGTACAGGAGGCACTCGGCGGCGGCAGTGCCGCACGGCTACCGACCTTCGACGAGGCTCGCGAGGAATTCACGCGCACCTACCTGTCGCAGCTGCTGCAGATCACTCGCGGCAACGTCACGCAGGCCGCCAAGCTCGCCGGCCGCAATCGCACCGACTTCTACAAGCTGC
The DNA here is from genome assembly GCA_001303245.1 of Gammaproteobacteria bacterium SG8_30. Classification (GTDB taxonomy): domain Bacteria; phylum Pseudomonadota; class Gammaproteobacteria; order Steroidobacterales; family Steroidobacteraceae; genus SG8-30. The sequence continues at coordinate 39,232 of LJNS01000014.1, read as the reverse complement.
TGGCCCGGCATCAGCTGCAGCCGGACGACTACAAGCGACGCTGACGGGGCGCCCGGACATGATGGAAGTCGAGACCGTCGTAATCGGCGCGGGAGTCGTGGGCCTCGCCTGCGCGCGCGCGCTGGCGCTCGCCGGCCGCGAGGTGATCGTGCTCGAACGGGCGGCTCACGTCGGCACGGAAACAAGCAGCCGCAACTCGGAAGTCATCCACTCCGGCATCTACTACCCTCCAGGGTCACTCAAGGCACGGCTCTGCGTGGCCGGTCGCGACATGCTGTATGCCTACTGCCGGGAGCGCGCAATACCGCACCGGCGGCTGGGCAAGCTGATCGTTGCCACCTCGGACGCCGAGACCGGCATCCTGGCTCGCTACCACGAGCTCGCCGGCCGGAACGGGATCGGCGAGGTCTCCTGGAAGACGGCCGACGAGGTCCGCGAGCTCGAGCCGGAGGTCCGTTGCGTTCGGGCACTGCACGTACCGGAGACCGGCATCGTCGACAGCCACTCGCTGATGACCTCGCTTTGGGGCGACCTGCAGGCGGCGGGCGGCGACGTCGCGTTTCTGAGCGCCGTGACGGGCGGGCGCAGGCGGCCGGACGAACGCTTCGAGCTCGAGCTGGAGGAAAGCGACGAGCGCCTCGTGTGTAATGAGCTCGTCAACTCGGCGGGGCTGCACGCGCCGGACCTGGCACGTCGCCTGGAGGGTTGCGGCAAGGGCGCCATTCCGCAGGCTTACTATGCCCGCGGGCACTACTTCACGCTGTCGGGAAAGTCTCCCTTCTCACGGCTCGTCTACCCGATCGCTGAATCAGCCGGCCTCGGGATCCACGTGACGCTTGACCTGTCCGGCAGGGCCAAGTTCGGGCCCGACGTCGACTGGGTGCCGAGTCCGGACTATTCGTTCGACGAGTCACGCCGCGACCCGTTCGCGCAGGCGATACGCCGGTATTACCCGGCGCTTGACGACACGCGGCTGCAGCCAGACTACACGGGAATTCGACCGAAGATCGCGCCACCGGAGGCTCCAGCCGCAGACTTCCGCATCGACGCCGTGCGGCAGCACGGCATCCCGGGGCTGGTTCACCTCTTCGGAATCGAGTCTCCCGGCCTGACGAGCGCGTTCGCCATCGCGGCCGATGTCTCGGCAGTCCTCACCGGCCAGAGGCCGCGAACGGTGTGATCCCGATCTGACTACGCCTTGACGCGCCCGCCCGATGGTCGTTCAGGTACCGCGAGGCGTGGCCCGGTCACAGGCCGTCACGGGGACGCTGCCTCAGACATCGGTCAGTCGTACGGAAGGATGGGCCGCCCTTCCCCGTACCGCGCCCCAGAAAGAGTCGGCGATACGGTCCAAGACAGGCGCCACCGATGGAAGATCCCGGTCCTGTATCCGCCGTACGACGCCGAGTTCCATCAATGTTCCTACCAGACAGATCTCGTCGGCAACCATCAACTCCGTCCGATCGATCGGGCGCCTCTCGAACGGGATCCCAAGCGTGCCGCAGAGCGCCTCTATGATGTTCACCGTGATGCTCTCCAGGCAGCCCTCGCTCGGCGGCGGCGTCACTGCGCGTCCCCCGCGGACCATGATCACGCAGGATCCAGTCGCTTCGGCCACCCGGCCCCACGGATTGAGAAAGATCATGTCGGAATAGCCCTGGCGGCGCCCCTCGATACGTGCCAGCCTGCCCATCTGATAATTGGCCGGCGACTTGATCCGCGCCGGAAGGCCCGTGTCCAGCGGCCGTTGCCAGGTCGAGAACCCCACGTCCAGCCGCGCAGGCCGCTTCTTGTCCTGGTGGTAGCAGGTAATCACCAGGTCCGACACCGTGTCCTCGCCCCAGTTGCCCTCCACCGCCATGAGTGTCGTGCGGAGCCACAGGTCGCGATCCTCGGCACGGAGCTTTCTCACAAGTAGCTCGCAGGCACCCTTGAATTCGTCGAAGCCGAGCGACAGACCCATCGCGCTGTTGTCATGCCGCCAGTAGCCCTTGATGCCTTCGAAGACGCTGATCCCGCGAATGAGGGCTTCCGCTCCGATATGGACGTTTGCCTTGTCCCATTCGACCAGCTGACCGCCCATGTATGCGAACGGTGGCTTCTGGAGTTTCGTCATGACTTGTTCCTTGGATGTGTTAGCGTCTGGGGTCCATGCACTCTGCATGACCCCTTCCAGATCCAGTCCTGCGAAGGCGGCTGCCTGCGGATCGGTCGTCGGTGCCGACAGCCCCTCAGCTATGCCCGGCGCGCGAGCCGCGACCGCTGGGGCGGTCCGTCCGCATACGGAGCCGCAAGGCGCTCCGGGAGTCGGGATAGGTCTTCGACACGAAGGTAGTCCGCCATCGTCGACCCGGTGCAGTTCGAGTCCACGTTCGGTGCACCGGACAGGGCTTCGACGTCCTCCGCGTGCACCGTCCGGAAATCGATGCTGATGCGTGTCTCGGATGAAGTATTCGGGACCGACGAGTGCAACTGCGCGGCAGAGAATACGATGATGCCTCCGGGCTTCGGGAGCAGTCGAACGTCGTGTGCGACGTCGACAGGCTCGACGGGACGCGGCTGCGGCCGATCGTCCTTCCCTATCTGAGTAGCAGCCGCAAAGCGGCTGCGCTTGTTCCACTCCTGGTAGTCGTAGATCTGCGACGAGTTAGGTACCGGACGATCCCAGTATTGCGGGTGAAACGCCATCGGGTTCTCAGGGCTGAGCTCAAACACGGGCATCCACCAGTTGATCTGGCACATCGGGGCCGAGTACCAGGTGTCCCGGTGGGGATGAAATGCGTAGGCGATCCCGGTCGTCAGGTAGTCGTTGCTCGTCGACGTCCGAAGGCGAGGCACGTCGAAATAGGTCTTCGCCGGGTCGCAGCCGAGTTCCTGCAGCAACTCCCTGAGCAGCGCCTTGTGGCGCTCGTGGTGAATGTATCTGGGCTTGGCCTCCGCCAGAATGGCAGCGTACTCCTCGACCGGCAGCTCGAACTGCGCCGTCCGGGGATCGCGACCACCGAAGGCTTCCGACAGGTATTCCCGCGTGAACTCCACGAGTTCCGTCGACGCGCGCGTCGGCGAGTAGAGAAACAGCTCGCCCCTGAACAGGGCCTGCCGACGTTCGTCGTCACTGCATTCCCGGTCTACCCATACGATGGTCATCTCATTCCTCCATGGAAACCGCCACCGTCACGATCTTGGGTCGTGACCCACCTGTGGCCTCGGTCACGGCTAGACACAGATCTTCCGTCCGTGAAAGGCTTCGGCCCGGCCGCTCCTCGCGTTGCACTCGATGCCCCTGAGCCGCATGTGGCCTTCGAACGTGTCTGCCGTGAACCAACGGCGTGACCGCTGGCTGCCGAAGTGACGCATCAGGTGTTCCACCTTGCGCCTTGCGCTGCGCCTGCCGAGCGGCACGTAGAGGTTCGGTGCACCGAGATCGCCCTCGTACTTCGGGATCTCGTACTCCAGCACCGCAACGTCGCGCCAGGTATTCCAGGTCAACTCGGAGATGAGCCGGTGGTCCTGGTGACGGTCGTGCAAGGTGTGCGTCAGAATCAGGTCTGGTGCGGAGTCCCGCTTCAGCGACTCGAAAAACTCCTTGACGTCCCCGTACGACTGCGGCAGGAACCCGTCTCGGAAACCGGCCACCGTGACTTCGGCGCGATGAAATCCGCGCAGCAACGCCTTTGCGCTGGCGCGCGCCTCGCGCTCCCTTTCGCCCGATCCTGTAGCCACGACCCACCGCACCCGTGCTCTCGGATACCGGGCTGCCAGCTCCAGCACCGTGCCACCGCAGCCGATTTCCAGGTCGTCGCTGTGAGCACCCAGAAAGAGAATGCGAGGAGCCCGCCTCGGCGGAAAGAGTGGCGCAAACGAAAGCATCCTCAGTCCTGCTTGTTGTTCCACAGGGCCCACGGGCAGTGCCCGCGGGCTTCCATCCGGTCGAAGTTGATCTTGTCCTTCAGTGTGTCCATGGACTGCCAGAAGCCGGCATGTCGGTACACCATCAGCCGCCGCTCTGCAGCGACCCGCCGGAACGGCGCGTCGACGAGCTCGTCGCCGGGCTCCATGTAGTCGAATATGCTCTGGCGCAGGATGAAGAAGCCGCCGTTTATCCAGAATCCGGACTCGCTGATCGGCGCGATCGTCGTTACGAAGTCCTCGTCATCTGCCTTGATGGCATGGAAAGTCTGCGCCGTACGGACCCCGACGAGACTGGCCACAGCGTCGCGCCGCTTGAATCGTTCAATGTGCTCGTCCAACGGCAGGTCCGACAGGCCGTCGGCATAGTTCGCGAGGAACACTTCCTCATCCTTCAGGAGATGGCGAACCTTCATCAGCCGCTGGCCGATGTTCGAGTGCATCCCGGTGTCGATGAAGGTGATCCTCCAGTCGTGGATGTCACTCGACAGCAGGTCGATCTGCTTGCCGCCCTGCGACATCACGAAATCATTGGACATCGCCTCTTCGTATTTCAGGAAGAACTCCCGAATGAGATCGCCCCGATATCCGAGGCAGAGAACGAAATCCTTGTGTCCGTAATGCGCGTAGTAGCGCATCAGGTGCCACAGAATTGGCCGGTAGCCGATGTTGACCAGCGGCTTAGGAATCGTGTCCGAGTGCTCGCGCAGACGCGTGCCGAGACCCCCGCAGAAAAGCACTACTTTCAATGTCGGCTCCCCACTTTTTCGAACCCCCATTCAACTGTGCGAAGCAGCCCCGCCTGCTCCAGGGCGCGCGCCGCTTCGTCAATCACACTGAATTCCATGTCGGCCCGGTCCGCGATCGACAACAGGTCGCGCAAGCCGTCGGCCTGGTTCAGTACCCAGAGCAGCGCGGTTTCGCTGCTGGCAGGTGACCGTCCTCCCAGGCTGCCGTACAGGCCCCGCTTCCCGAGTCGCGGCTCTCCCTTTGGTGCGAGGTTGATGCAGGTCCGGTTGGACTCGAGCACGTCGAGCATTTTGACCACCGCCAGAATTGACTCCGCGATATACGGCGCGCCGATGAACTCGACGTTGTCGGCCGAACTGTGGTACTCCGGATAACTGCCGTTAGGAGACCTCGTCAGCCTTCCCATGGGAAGGTTGAAGCCCGGCGAGCAGAATTGGCGCTCGTCGTAGCCGTAAGGCTCGAAGGACATCAGGCGTGCGCGGCGGGATAGCCGCGGGAGCACGTGGGCGGCAACACGGTCGACGGGCGCCTGCCCGTCGCGGGAGCACTTGTAGGTCAGCCCACCGGGATCGCCCAGCAGTCCGAGCACGAGGCCGTGCTCGATCATGTCCAGCGTCCGCTCGTTCGCGTTGAGCCACGTGAGTGAACCTATCGTGCCGGGCCCGAAGACGAACCGGTACGACAGCCGGGTCCTTTGGCGCCCCAGTTCCCGCCCCAGCAGTGCTGCTATCGCCATGCCGGTCAGGTTGTCGTTGGCGAGAGACGGATGGCAGGTGTGCGTATAGATGAGCACCTCGCGCGGCGACTCGCCGGGCAAGAAGGCCTCGCCATAGGTCAGGCTGCCGGACTCGAGCGAGGTGTCGACACATACTTCGTACTCGCCGGGCGCGAGTCGCTCCAGGTCGCGATGACGAACGCAGAAGCCCCAGTAGTCCCGGTAGTACGACGTCCTGTAGGGAATCCAGTCCGGGTGCTCCGGGATGGAGTGAAGATGCGACCGGAGCTCCTCGAGCGGGACGTGTCCTCGGAACGGAGTCGAGTAGCTCACCAGGTGCAGACTGTGCTCGCTGAAGTCCACTACCTTGCGACCGTCCGGATCCTTGACCCACGCTTCCCGCACGTTCCATTCACGCGGTACTTCCCAGTCGAACACCGGCGTACCGCTCGGCACCTCGAAACGCTGCAGCGGCAGAAGACGACCGATCGCTTCGAGACTGTGCCTAACGCCGTCCCCCGTAATGCTGCGGCAGATCGGGTACAGCTCCCGAACGAGCTCGACTGCCTCGCCGGCGAGATGCTCACAGGACACCGTGCCGCCGATGGAACTCTTCGCCGAGGCCGCAGGGTTCTCCACTGCCCTGTCACCCACCAGACTGCTCGTAGCGCCTGACGTATCGCTCCCGGTCGAACGGCGGGTAGTCCTTGTCCCGCGGGGAGATGACGGAAACCGGCAGTGGCCAGTCGATTCCGAACACCACGTCGTCGTAGCTGACCCCGTCGCCCAGTCCCGGGTCGTAGAAGTCGGTCATCACGTACAGGACCCGCGTGTCGTCTGACAGGGTCTGGAAGCCATGTGCAAATCCGGGAGGAATGTAGACCGCATTGCCACGCTCGCCATCGAGTTCCAGTGCGTAGTGTTCGAGAAAGCTCCGCGAGCCTGGTCGCAGGTCCACCAGCACGTCCCAGACGGCTCCGGCCTCGCAGCGAACGAGTTTGCCTTCGCGCGATGGCGGCCATTGGAAGTGCATGCCCCGCAGCGTCCCCTTCCGTGCGTTGAACGAAACGCTGGACTGCACCAGCGTCACCGGCAGGCCGTTTGCGGCGAATTCGCGCACGCACCACGCCCTGGCAAAGTAGCCGCGCGCATCCTCATGCCTGTCGAGATGGACCTCGACAGCACCGTCCAGCGGGGTCGGCCGAAAATACACAACGTCAGGTCCAGAACAGCTCGTCGTTGACCTGCCGGCTCGCCTGCAGGTACTTCAGCTGCTTGAGCCGCGTGAAGGCCCGGAACTGGTAGATCTCGGGTGCCATCTGTATGCGCTCGAAGAGCTCATGCAGTTGATGAGCCCCGTCGCGCGCCGTGTACCGACACCTAAACCCTGGCAGTTCCCTGTGGATGCGGTCGAAACTGACGCGGTAGCTCCGATTGTCTCCGGCGCTCGATCCGGTACTCACCTCGCAACCCGGAAACTCGCTGGCGACTATCTCGGCAATTTCCCTGATACGGTAGTTGTCCTCGTTGTGCCCGACATTGAATATCTTGCCGTACACCGCCTCCTCCGGCGCGACAACGCTGCGGTAGGCGGCCTCGCAGATGTCCTCAACGTGAACGACCGGTCGCCAGGGACTGCCGTCACTCGTCATCGCGATGCGCCTTGTCGTCCAGGCCAGGGCACAGAGGTCGTTGATGACGATGTCGAAGCGCATCCGGGGCGACGGTCCGTAGGCCGTCGCATTGCGAAGGAAGACGGGACAGAAATCGTCGCCCGCCATCTCTCCGAGGTCTTTTTCGACCAGCACCTTGCACTCCGCGTAGGCCGTCTGCGGGTTCGGCGGACTCGTCTCGTCCAGGAAGTCGCCGTTGCCTGCGCCGTAGACGCTGCAGGAGGAGGTATAGACGAATCGCCGGATCCCGGCCGCGCGCGCCAGTTCCGCCAGCTTCACCGATCCAAGGTGATTGATGTCATGCGTGATCTTCGGGCGATTCTGCCCTAGCGGATCGTTGGAAAGCTCGGCAAGATGCACCACCGCATCGCAGCCCTCGAGATCTGCTTGGGTGACCTCCCGAAGGTCCTTGTTCAGCGTCTTCGGCGTCAACCTGAGATGTCGATCGTCGCTGTAGAGCCAGCCATCGCGGTAATACCCGGTATCCAGTCCGACGACATCCAGACCGCGCTCCATCAGCATGGGCGCCAGAACGGCCCCGATGTATCCATTGACGCCTGTCACAAACACGCGCACGTATATTTCCTCCCTCGACAGCGACCTTGGTCGTGCACCGCTTACTTTAGGGTGACGGCTCGGATCGTAGCGTAAGACCAGACATAAGAACTTCGAACTGCGGCACGGTTGCGAGTCGGACCAGGACCGGCACCGGAGTCCAGCCTCCGGCGATTCGATCCCGGGCAATTGCAGCCGCAGCGTCACTGGCCTGACGTCAGCCAGTACCGATGCCGGACGAGCGGACGCTAGTCCCTCCGACGCCGGCTTGTCCGTGCCATCCGGATCGTTCGCCTCTCCCGTTGCCCGAGTTCAACACTGCTTCTGGCCCCGGTCAGTGTGCATCCCGGGCCTCGGTGTCCGAGCTCCCCGTTGTCCCACTCGCGATGGGCAGCGAATTCCAGGCGTTCAAAGCGTGATGTGGGTCCTGGCGCGGCTCTCGACCGCGTGCACATTCGACGACCGTCCTGGTGCGAAGCAGGCGAATGAGGGCGCCGGTCTCAAGGGCTTCCCGAACTCCTGCCCGCCGCAACTCGCCCCGACGCGCTGTCGCTGTCGGCCTCCCCGCTCTCCAGACTGCCGACTCAGACACATTTTGTCGAAACCTTCGCACCTAACATTACCGGGAGGCGCTCCACCACAACACGGGGACCCGGTCCCTCCTTCGGGAACCAAGAATGCCGATCACACCGAGCGTGAAGCTAGGGCGCGATGTCCGGATCTTTCATGCGGACCTCGTCAACCTCTACGGCTGCTCGATCGGCGATGAATCGAAGATCGGTGCGTTCGTCGAGATCCAGAAGAACTCGTCGGTCGGCGCGCGCTGCAAGATTTCTTCTCACACCTTCATCTGTGAGGGGGTCCACATCGAGGACGAGGTCTTCATCGGCCACGGTGTGATGTTCACCAACGACATCTATCCACGCGCCGCGAATCCAGACGGGTCGGTTCAGACGGAGACCGACTGGAAAGTGGTCGAAACGAGGATTGGCCGGCGGGCCTCGATTGGCTCCAACGCAACGATTCTCGCTGGGCTCGAGATTGCCGAGGGCGCCTTGGTCGGGGCGGGCGCCGTAGTGACGAAGAGCGTCCCGGCGTACGCAATAGTTGCCGGCGTACCGGCGCGGATCATCGGCGACACCAGGGAAAACAGGGAGCAGGCAGGCCAAACATGATCAAGTTCGGGGTAATCGGCTACGGGTACTGGGGACCCAATCTGGTCCGCAACTTTGCGGAGGCCAACGGCGCGGCAATCGCGGCGGTCGCGGACGTCGATACGAGCAAACTGGATATCGTCAACAAGCGCTATCCTGCCGTCAGGACGACGACGCGATTCCAGGATCTTCTGGACGATCCCGGGGTAGACGCCATCGCCATTGCGACGCCGGTCAACACACACTTCGAGCTCGGGATGGCCGCACTCAAGGCCGGAAAACACCTCTGGCTCGAGAAGCCGATGACCGAGACCTCGCTGCAGGCGCGCAAGCTGATCGACGAAGCTGCAAAGCGAAATCTCTGTCTCTTCGTGGATCACACGTTCATCTACACCGGTGCCATCCGCAAGATGCGGGAGATCATCAAGAGCGGTGATCTCGGCCGCGTCTACTACTACGACTCGGTCCGCATCAACCTGGGACTGTTCCAGCGGGACGTGAACGTCATTTCCGATCTTGCGGTCCATGATTTCTCGATTCTCGATTACCTGCTCGGCGAGCATCCCGTCGCGATCTCGGCCAGCGGCATGAATCACTTTCCAGGCACTCCTGAGAACCTCGGATTCATCACGCTGTTCTACGAATCCGGCACGATCGCGCACTGCAACGTCAGCTGGCTTGCCCCGGTCAAGGTTCGCCAGATCCTGATTGGCGGCAGCAAGAAGATGATCACCTACGACGACCTGGAACCCAGCGAGAAAGTCAAGATCTACGACAAGGGCGTCAGCTTCACCGACGATCCGAAGCAGATTCACGAGCTGCGCGTGGGCTACAGGACGGGCGACATGTGGGCGCCAAAACTGGCAGGAACAGAAGCGCTTCGCCTGGGCGCCGAGCACTTCGTCGACTGCATCGCCGATGGCAAGACTCCGGAGACCGACGGCGGCCTCGGCCTCAGGGTCGTCGAACTTATCGAGGCCGCGACGAGTTCCATGCGCGGCCGCGGAGAGACCGTCTACATACAGAGTCAACGGAGGAAGGCATCGTGATCCCGTTTCTTGACCTTAAGGCGCAGTATCTGAGCATCAAGGACGAAGTTGATGCCGCCGTCAGCAACGTGCTCGAGAATTGCCAGTACGTTCTCGGGCCCGATGTCGCGAGCTTCGAGGAGGAGTTCGCCGCCTACTCGGGTGCGAAATTCGGGATCGGCGTCAACTCCGGCACGAGTGCCCTGCACCTTGCCGTTCTCGCGGCGGGCATCGGCCCGGGTGACGAGGTAATCACGACTCCATTCACCTTCGTTGCTACGATCGCCGCAATAGAGTACGCCGGTGCACGCCCTGTCTTCGTCGACATCGACCCGGACAGCCTGAACATTGATCCGGCCAGGATCGAGGCTGCCATCACGCCCCGGACACGTGCGATCATGCCGGTCCATCTGCACGGCCTCATGGCGGAGATGGACCCGATCCTGGCAGTCGCCCGACGCCATGGATTGATCGTGATCGAGGATGCCGCGCAAGCACATGGTGCCGAGTACAAGGGCCAGCGTGCAGGAAGCCTCGGCGACATGGGCTGCTTCAGCTTCTATCCCGGCAAGAACCTCGGCGCGTACGGCGAAGGTGGCATGGTCGTGACGAGCAAGCCGGAGTTCGCCAAGAAGATCCGCATGCTCCGGGACTGGGGCGCCGAGAAGAAGTACCACCACGTCCTGAAGGGTTTCAACTACCGCCTGGAGGGCATACAGGGTGCCGTCTTGCGCGTCAAGCTACGGCACCTCGAGGCCTGGACCGAGGGTCGTCGCACCGCCGCTGCCCACTACGACCGGATGCTTTCCGGATCGGGCGTCAAGCGACCCCAGCCTCGCGACCATCAGCGACATGTATTCCACGTATACGCGATCCGGACGCCACATCGTGCCAAGTGGCAGGAAGCGCTTCAGGAGCAGGGCGTCCAGACGGGAATCCACTATCCATTCCCGGTGCACCTGCTGCCGGCCTACGACAACCTGGGCTACCGGAAAGGCGACTTCCCGCATGCCGAGGCGGCCGCAGACGAAGTGCTGTCACTGCCCATGTTCCCCGAGCTGACCGCCGAGCAGTGCCAGACGGTCTGCGACGCAGTCCGCGCACTGGCCGTTCCACCGCAGGAGGAAGTCGCGAGAGCCAAGGCTTCCTGAGCCGGACCGCGTTTCACCGTGAGCTGACTCTGCCGGCGCCCGCCTCGGGCGCCGGCTTCCCTTTTGCGCACTCCGTCTTCCCTGCCCCCGTGATGCTAGAGAGCGCGCCCGTACTCCCGTAAGGCGGTCCGGACGCAGCGCTGGGTCCTGGGGCGGCCATGGGTTGCCGAAGTGCGGACGGACGCCGAGCGGGGGGCGGCCTTGGGCCGAGTTGTAGCGGCGGGGCCGTCGGCGGCATCGGCACGGTCGCCATCGTTACGCAGGCCAGGCCCGACTTCGCCGGCGACTGCGGCGTGCAGGAGTGTCACGCTGCAGTCGGATTCCCCGTCAGGCAGCCTCGCGGGGCATGCGACAAGCATCACGGGCGACGCACGAATGGTCGGACCTTCACCCCGGAATGACTTTCCGAGCCCTTGCGACTAGTTGAAGCTGAAGGTCGCGCTCAGCCAGATCATCGCGAGGAAGGCGACGACGAGCCCAGCGGCACCACCGGAAACCAGCATCAGAGTCCTCTGTCCGCTCAGGTCCACCGTATCGACGGTGGCATAGGCGACCTCGCCGAGCACGGGCAGGTCGGTCGCCTCGTGCAGGTCGCGTCCGCGGTTGAACACCGGATTCAGCCTGTCCAGACCCACCGCAGTAGCCCCGCCCAGGCCCAGCGCCAGCAGGAAGACCAGCGTGACCAGGGCCGGTCGATTCGGCGTGACCGGCGAGAACCCGGCGTTCGGTGGATCGATCACTTCGAAACGCACGTCCGACGCCTTGTCCTGCGCATCCTGGCCGAGCTCCGTTCGCTGCAAACGCTCGACCAGCGCAGTGTATTGGGCCTTCGTGACGTCGTAGTCGCGGTTGAGCCTTGCGTACTCGGCCTCCACCTCCGGAGCGGTGTTGACCAGCCGCTGCAACTCACCGACCTTGCGCTCGTGGAGCGCGATCTGGCCCCGGAGTTCCGCAATCTCCACGTCGACCTGATTCAGCGCGAGCTGGATGCTCTGGTAGATGGGATTGGCTCCTGCTCCACTGGACAGAGCGGCATTCGGATCGCCTCGCCTCAGTGCCTCGAGTTCCTCGGCTCGCCTGGCCTTCAAACCTTCCACTTCCGCACGCGCGGCGATGACGTCCGGGTGTTTCTCGGTGAAACGCAACAGCAGAGCGGCAAGCCGGCGCTCCGCATCCGCGATCTGCGACGTCGTGTCGTTGCCTCCCCTCGTCCCCGCCATGGCCGCCGCTCCCGGAGTGCCCGTCGCCACCGTGAAGGGCGTCTCGCCACTGAGCTGCCGGGACAGCTCGCTTCGCCGGGAAAGCGCGACCTGCAGATCGGCGCGAGCCTTGCGCGCCGCATCGAGCTCCGTCTGGAGGCGCGTGAAATAGTCGCCCGCCGCTCCAGGCATCACGCCGACATTGGCCTTCTTGAATTCGGCGAGCCGCTGCTCTGCCTCACGGAGGTGCTCTTCCGTCTCGGCAATCTCGTTCCGGAGGAAGTCACTAGCCTCCTCGGACCCCTGCCTCTTGCCGCCGAGAGTATCCTCGATGAAGGAGTTCAACAGGATCTCGACGGTCTTGAGGCCGCGTTCCCGATCCGAGTCGCGATAGCTGATCGTGTAGATCACGCCACCTGTCTGTCCCCACTCGCCGGTTCTCTGCAGGTTGATGACGATGCGCTTCTTCAGCGAGTCGATCAGGCCGGCCCTCTCCTGAGCCGTCTTGATGGTCGCGTCCAGTCCGGTCTCCCGGACTATCTCGTCGAGTTGCTCCTCGCCGATCAGCGCCTCCTGCGCAAGATTCAGATGTGCCGCGACGTCCTGCTGTATCGCTATGCCCTGGATGACGGGCGACAACGCTGTTCGGGTATCAACGAACACGCGTGTCGAGGCCTCGTACTTGCTGGGCAGGAACGTTACCACGGTCCATCCGAGCAAGCAGACGCCCCAGGCTACACCGATTGCCCACCACTTGAACCTGATCGCGCCGCGGGCGCGCTCGATCAGATTGTTTAGCGTTTCCTGCATAGACTCGGGTCCACCTCAAGGACGGCTTTCTGCGATGCCGGTCTGGGCACTTGCAGCAGAATGCCTTGCTTCGGCAACTGTGTCAGCGCGAAACGTCGCAAAAGCACTCTTGCAGGGCACGTCGTGGCGCATCAGTTTACATAAACCGGAGCCGCTCGAGCATTCCGCCCACCAGCACCAGCCGTGCCCAGTTTCGAGTCTCCGCATCAGCCCACCGCCGCTTCGCCCACGCGAATCCGCTCCACGATGGCAGTCGTCGACTTGGCGTCCATCAGCGGCACGAGCACCACGCGGCCGCCGTCAGTCTCTACCAGATCGCGCCCGACGACATTCTCGATGCCATAGTCCTGCCCCTTCACCAGAACATGGGGCCTGGCCGCCCGCAACGTCTCGAGAGGCGTGTCTTCTTCGAAAATGGTGACCGCGTCGACGCACGAAAGAGCCGCTAACAGAGCTGCACGATCCTCGGCCGGCACGATCGGTCGAGAGTCACCCTTCAGGCGTCTCACCGATGCGTCGCTGTTGATGGCGAGGACCAGCACGTCGCCTAGCTCCGCGGCCTGGTGCAGGAGCGACAGGTGTCCCGCGTGCAACAGGTCGAAACACCCGTTCGTGAAGACAACGCGCTTCCCGGCCATCCGCCACCCTGCCGCTCGGGCTGCCAGTTCTTCTCGCGTGACCACCTTGCCGCGCGGCGCCTCGGACAGAGCGCTGCTGATCTGGTGCGGCGCCACCGCCACGGCCCCAACCTCCGCTACGGCGAGCCCAGCTGCCGTATTGGCTATCTCCATTCCCTGAAGCAGTGTGCTACCCGCGGCGAGGGCTGTTGCCAGCACCGCGACTGCGGTATCGCCGGCACCCGTTACGTCGGAAACGGCCCTCCTGACCGCCGGAACGTGCTGCGACTCGCCGTCGCGCTGGACGAGGAGCATACCACGGTCGCTGAGCGTCACGACCAGAGCCTCTAGCGCCGCCGCCTGGATGATTGGCAGAGCCACTGCAACGATTGCGTCACGGTCGTCCGGGTCGAGCCTTCGTCCCGCCGCGCGCGCGAGTTCGTTGAGATTCGGCGTCAGGATACTTGCCCCTCGATACGCGCCTAGATCGTAGCGCTTCGGGTCGACGATCACCCTGCGGCCCGAGGTGTGCGCGAAGCCGATCAGTCTCGACAGGCTTCCATCGCTCAGAACGCCTTTCGCGTAGTCGCTGAGGATTATGGCGTCGGCCATCCTGCCCTTCGCGAGCCTGTCGTGCAGCGCAGCCGACACGACGTCGGAGCACGGTCCTGCGTCCTCCCAGTCGAGCCGGACGAGCTGCTGGCTGTGGCCCAGGACACGAAGCTTCCGCGTCGTACGCCGACAGTTATCCACGTACACGCCGCGCGTGTCGATGCCCTGCCTCTGGCACTCTTCGAGCAGCCACCGCCCCGCCTCGTCGTCCCCGACGACGCCCGCAAGCACAGCGTTGGCACCGAGCGCCGCGACCTGCCGTGCCACGTTGGCGGCCCCACCCAGTCTGTTGTGCACATCGCCGACCTTCACGACCGGCACCGGCGCTTCCGGCGAGATTCGGTCGACCGAACCCCTGACGTACTCGTCCAGCATGAGGTCGCCGACAATCCAGATCTCCCGGTCCCTGCACCACTCGAGGATCTCCAGCAACCGCTGGCGCCCGACGATGAATGAATCCTGCCCGCTCATGGGGCTTGCTCGGCGCGGAGGTGCCTGTCGACCGATTCCACGATCGCGTGTATGCAGAGGATGTGCACCTCCTGAATCCGCGCCGTGACGGAGGAAGGCGCGGTAATCGCGACGTCAGCTTCCTTCGCCAGGCGGCCACCGGACCCGCCCGTGAGCGCGATGACCCGGCAGGCCCTTTCCTTCGCCGCATGAACTGCTGACAGCACATTCGGGGAGTTGCCGCTCGTGCTGATCGCAATCAGTACGTCGCCGGCTCGCGCGAGAGCCTCGACCTGTCGTCGGAAGACCGATTCGTATCCGTAGTCGTTGGCGACTGCCGTAATGGTCGCCATGCCGCCCGCCAGCGCAACTGCCGGCAGGGCCCTTCGCTCGTCCCGGAACCGGCCCACCAGCTCCGCAACGAGGTGTTCCGCATCTGAAGCGCTGCCTCCGTTTCCGCAGGCAAGCAAGGTACCGCCCCTGCGAAAGCACTCGTGGACTTCATGGGCGATCCGCTCGAGGACATCGGGCAACAGCCTCGACGCCTCGGCCATGACCTCCGAGTGCTCGGCAAACGTCTCCTTGATCGTCACGATTATCGGCCTCCCTCTTGACTGACTGACGACGATACGAGGCTCGCGACGGGCGACGCAAGGTCCTCGTACATGGCGACCTGGCGCTCACCGACTGCCTGCCCGGCATGTCGTTCCCTGCCTGTCGACACGAGCGCCGCCGGGATGCCGGCGATCTTGCCGTCTGCGGTATCCTTGGTCAGCACGCCGTCGCGACCGAGAATGACATGCCGAGACGTCCCGACCGGGCCGACCGCCTGTTCAGCGGTATCGGTCCGGACCGGCAAGGTACCTTTCGACATAGCTCCGGACTCCGTCTTCCAGCGACGTGAAGGGCTTTCGATACCCCGCGTCGCGCAGCCTGTGCATCTGCGCCTCGGTGAAATACTGGTAGTTGGGCCGGATCGCCTCCGGCATCGGGATGAACTCGATCTGCGGCTGGCAGCCGACCGCGGCAGCAAGCGCCCGCCCGAGATCGGCAAAGCTCCTCGCCGCGCCGGTCCCGAGATTGAACAGTCCGGTAACCGCGGGGTTCTCCAGCAGCCACAGGATCACGTCCACACAGTCCTCGACATAGATGAAGTCCCGCATCTGCCCGCCGTCGTCGTACTTCGGGTGATAGGACTTGAACAGCGTGATGGGATGCCCCCCCGCGACGAGCGGATACTTCTGTGCGACGACACTCTGCATCGGGCCCTTGTGATACTCGTTCGGACCAAAGACATTGAAGAACTTGAGACCTACCCACTGCGGCGGTACCCGCTGGCCCTCTTCCGCGACAAGACCCATTACTCGCCGATCGAAGAAGTGCTTGCTCCATCCATAGGCATTGAGCGGCCGCAGTCGCGCCAGCGCCTCGGGGCTCGGGTCGTCACCGAAGCCCTCCCCACCGTCCCCGTAGGTGGCTGCCGACGAGGCGTAGATGAACCTGACACCTTGTTCCGCGCACCAACGCCACAGCCGGGTGCTCAGGTTGACGTTCACGTCGAACACGAGATCGGCATCACGCGCTGTCGTGGCCGAAATAGCCCCCATGTGCACGATCGCGTCGACCTTGTGCTGGTCACGGAGCCACTCGTCGAGACGGTCAGGGTGCACGATATCAACGAGACTCCGCCTGGCGAGGTTGCGCCACTTGTCGTTGTCCCGCAGGCGGTCCGAGACGGCCACTGGCACGCCTCGCTCACACAGTGCCGCCACAATGTTGGAGCCTATGAAGCCAGCGCCGCCCGTGACCAGTATCATTCTTGCGTACCACTCATCGAGCATGACGGCCCGGAAGCCGCTCGTTCCCCTGTACCATAATCTGGCGCACGACTCGCTGCCGCGGCACTCGCACCGCCCGGAATCGGCGGAGTGCCCATCCGACCGACCCTGGCCACACGCATGCTACAGTGTCGCCAAAAATCCACACGGTGGTGCTGGACAGAACTCACAGTTCTCGGGTCCGATGCGCGTGATTGCATCGCAGCCGGGACCGACCGGCCGTTCCCAGGAGTCCCAGGATGAGACTTGCCCGCCGACTCGCAGATGACAGGTTACTTCCGGCGCTGATCGCCCTTGCCCTGCAGGCCGCACTGGCGTCGTCTGCTGGTGCGGCCGCCTACTATGTGGACGCAACTGCCGGCAGCGATTCGAACAATGGCCTAACCCCGTCGTCCGCGTGGCGCAATGCGCCTGGCATGGCGGCTTACTCCGGTTCGGGCCGACTCGCGCCGGGCGACACCGTGTACTTTGACAGCGCCGACAGCTGGCTCGTAAGCGGCACCCAGGGCATCTTCCTCACCGGGGGCGTCACCTACGTCGGCAACGAGTGGGGATCGGGCACCCGCGCGACACTCCGGGCCTCTGCCGACATCGCCTCCGCTGTCGTTCGCTTCCGCGATCACGCGCTCATGGAGACGACCTTCCGTGGCTTTGAGGTGGACGCCAACGGCAAGGTGACAAACGGCATAGAGATGAACCACAGCTTCTACGAGGGACCATTGACCGGTGCAAGCAAGCGTGTGGACGACGTCGTCGTCCACGACGTCTGGAGCCGGACGTCGCAGGGGCAGTACAAGTACGGGATCATCGTCAGCAACCATGGCGGCAGGAACGGCGAGGTTGCGAACGTCGAGATTCTCAACTCGGTCGTCCACGACATTTCGCGGGACGGTTTGCCGATCTACCCCGGTGACGAAAGCGCGGACTGCATGGTCCGCAACGTGCTCGTTCGCGGAAACACGGTTTACAACACGGGCCTGGACCCGGACTACGGCGCTGGGTCCGGAATCATAGTCAAGGGCCATGTTGTCGACGCCGTCATCGAGTACAACTACGTCACCGGCACCAAGGGCGCGGGACTGTTCGTGAATGGAAACGAATCGAATCATTTTGGCGTTGGCCCGACGAACGTGCATTTCCGGCACAACGTTGTCGCTGTCGACACGATTCACGGGTCCATCCGGATCTACGATGGATCAAGCGGCAAAGACCCCAAGGACATCAAGGTCTACGGCAACCTCGTGCTCAACAACAGCCAGGGCGGCGGCTTCCTGATCGACCGTGATCTCGGCAATACGAACTCCATACTCGTCTTCAACAATACGTTCTTCAACGCTCCCGTCGTGGTCAACAACGCAGCCGCGTCCTTCCCCGTCCTCGAGTTCCGCAACAATATCTTCTTCCACGAGTCCGGCTTGCCTTTCTCCGACAGCGGACGCGTGACGGCGCACTCGAACAACCTGTTCTTCGGCAGCGGCACGCTCGTCCGCTCGGCCGGCACCAGCTTCGTCGCTTCGAACCTCGCCAGCTACGAATCGACCGCAGTTGCGGCCGATCCCCTGTTCACGGATGCCGCAAGCCTCCCAGGCGGCTGGCTCCGTCAGGCTGGAGGCAATCTGTCGCCCGACCGCGCCGGTCTGTCCCTCCGCGCCGGGTCGCCCGCAGTCGATGCCGGGGCGGCGCTAGGCACCCCGTATTCGAGCAGCATCGAGTCGGCTGTGTCCCGCCCTGTCGGAGGCGGCTGGGACATAGGCGCCTATGAGCGCCTGGGCGGCGCGCCGCCCATGCCGCCGGCCAACCTGACAGTCGATTGACCCGGAGCGGCTCGGCACCCGGCACGATACCCAATCCTTCCAGCGATGCCGATCGCGACGACAGCGACGGCATACACCTTTCCTGCTGACCGGCCCCGCAGTAGTCGGTCAGTATCGACGATCTCGACGTGTCCCTGAGTTACTGTACGGAGATGCCGGTCGGCGGCAACGGCCTCGGGCCGGCATCGGCCCTCACCGGATGAGGATAGGGGAAGGGCGAGTAGCCCGGCTTCGGTGAAGGCGAGAAGGCGAAGTCGCGTCCTTCCCGCAGGAATACGGTGATGTCGTCGTTTCCGCACGTGTTCTCCCAGCGGGCGAGCTCCCACGCCGGGTTGCCGGCGTTGCCCCAGAACCGGACGCCGTCCGTCAATTCCTTCTCTCTGCCGTCGACCGGATCCACCGCATAGGTCTGTCCGACCTGACGCCGACAGGGCCAGACCGTGCAGCATCCATCGACCCCCCCTTCGTCCGCTGCGCGAACGGACATCCGGATCTCGATCTTGTCGCCCCACATCTGACCCCGGATGTCGTCAAACGTGTTGTCGAATATCACGCCCGTGCCGCCCCGCAGCCAGATCATCCAGACCTGGTTGACCTGGCTGTCCGGATACAGGAACTCGTTGGCGTAGATCTCGTAGTGACGAACCCCTACGGGAGACGTATCGCGGCCGTGGCTGTTGACGGAAGAACTGGTGAGTACGTTGTGCCGGAAAACGACGCGGGACGAGTCGTCGAAGTCCAGCGCCTGATTGGCCATGCCGTTGAAGGCGTTGTCTTCGATGTAGAGGTTGCTCCGGCCGTCCGTGTCACGGACGCCCATCGTGTCGAGCGTCCTCCAGGACAGGTTGTCGTCGCTGATCAGCTTGTGCTGGATTGCCGAGTCATCGAGGTCGCCGTTGAATGTATTCCCGTAGATCACACCGCCATTGGTCTCGTAGCGGATGATGCCCGAGTTCGACACCGTGAAGACGTTGTCGTGGATGAGCGGCATCGCTGCATCCGAGGCGCCGTCGATCAGGAACATGTGCTCGGAAGAATCATTGGTCTTCCTGAAACTGAAGCCGCTGAGCTCGAAGCCGTGCGAAGCCACTCTCCTGACCGACACGACGCCGGTGACCGTGATGTTGGTCGCCGACGCGCCGGCCCCTTTGAGCCTGATTCCCTTCGATATCGCCAGTGATGTCCACGAGCACGTGCCCGCGGGAACCATGACCGTGTCGCCACCCGATGCGGCTGTCAGTGCGGCCTGCACGTCCGACTGCGAACAGCTGGAAGCCGAGATCGTCGCTGCGCCGGCTGCCGGGACCCACGCCAAGAGAGCCAACAGCGGCAAACAGACACATCGAACGCTCTGGATGACCTGGTTCATGGCTGCCCTCCATGGGCAAGGGTACTTCCACCGACAGCAACTGAGACCGCCCCGCCCGCCCGATGTTCCGCCATCGGCCGGCGTCCGTCGAGTCGAGCCCACGCTCCTGGAGATCTCGAGCCCATGCTATCAGAGGCGCTGATCTCCGCGCCGTGGACCTTGTCTCTGGCGCGCGACACGCCCGGAGAAGAAAGGTGGTGTTATGTCAACCCCGACCGTGACGCCCGAATGGACGGTCGAGGGCGCAACCCAGGGTGCCCATCCCCCTCAGAGGATCGGCATCAACGTCGCCGCCAGCTGCCAGGACACCGATTGCTCCGGCAGTTGATGGATCACGCCGGCGCACACAAGCTGGAGCTGTAGCAGGCGACTGGCACGCTGGACCAGCGCCAGGCCGGGACCGACGACGCGGTCACGAAGTTCCGACAAGGTCCGTCTGACCGCGACGCCGAGCTGATACGTCGGCCCTTCCTCGAGCCTTGCGCCGACGACGCGCCGGGGTTGACGCTCGATCCGGATGTCGATCGGGCCGGGCCCTTCGAGCCGCACAGTGAACCTCACTGAGTCGCCGACCTGTCTGAACTCGACGCCGCTCCCTCCCGCACTGACCGCCGTCACTGTTCCGGGAGTCGAACGGCGCAGGACGTGGTGGGTCGTGGCCCCCTCCGCTTCGCTGTGAAGCCGGAAGACATCGGCAAAGATCCGCGTCTCCCATTCCGTTGCCGAAACCCGCCTCGTCGAGCACAGCTCCTGGAGCATCGCCGACAAGGGACGCCAAGTGACGTCCGGTCGCATTTCCCGCAACTTCCGCACAAAGGCCTCGGTCGGGCCCGGTCCGTCGCGGAAGAAGTCGTGATGGGCTGCCAGGATTGGCGGCTTGCCCAGGAACATCGACATCGCAAAATCCGACATGTCCCGAAGGTAGTGGCGCTTGAGGAGAGGCAGCCCGAACGGAACGTCGGTCGCCGCCAGAAGCAGATCTGACCCTTTGACCCTGGCCTCGGCTGAAGCCGGCGGAATGCAGCGCGTGTTCACCAACGCGATGACGTCGTCGGTCTCCGCACCGGCCCGGACGGCAGCCAGGGAGAATAACTCCTGTGGACAGACCAACAGTGGCTCCCACTGGATGCCCGTTCGCTGCTCGTGCCGCCTCATCCGCGAGGCCGCAAGCTCGATCCGCGTCGCCAGCTCTCCTCCGTCCGCGGAAGCGAATTCTCCCTGCGTGTGGTCGCAGCCATGCAGGCATACGCTGAAGCAGTCGGAGTGCTCGCGAAAGAACGCAGCTTCGGCCGTGCGTGTCCGCCAGTGGTTCCAGGGTATGAAACCCAAGGTGACGTGATAGTTGTTGGCCCTTGCGGACGACAGCAGGGCCGGGAAGTCCAGCAGCCCGTAACGACTGCTGAGAAGCGGGTCGTCGATGACGAGACCCGCACCCATGCCACGTGTTCGCCAGCAACGGTCGCCGAGGGCGTGTCTGACGAAGATGATGGCCGGAACGTACGAGTCGATGACCTCCTCGAACTGTAGTTCGGCCGATAGCGGGGAGTCCGGATCGAACACCCCGGGCGTTGCCCATACGAACAAGCCCGCCTTGCAGGACGCTAGGCGAAGGAATGCGGGAACGCCGTCCAGGTGCATCAGTTCGGTGCAGCTCACCCGTCCGTCACAGGTCAGTCCGAGGCGCGCCTCCGGGCGCAGCGGATAGTCGAAAGTCGCGAGCTCCTCCGCGAGGTCCCGGCTCTCCTCGGGAAAGTGAACTCGTGCTGACTGCGGAATCGGGCTCACGCCCGTCACGGCACCCGCTGTCAGCACCTGCAGAGCCTCGCCGACCTGCCTGCTGCTCCGGGACGCCAGCAGCAGAACCGGCCTGTGGAACTGGCCAATCAGCGCTGCGATGTTTTCCAGTTCTTCCGGCCCAAGTGCCTCGCAGACGGAATCGACGTCCAGGACGAGGGCACGGTCGGCTGAGTCCCGAGCTTCCCGAACGATGCGTTCGAGGAAGCCCCGGCCCTCGCCTCGCTTCTCGATCACCTCTGCGCCCAGGCTCTCGGCCAGCCGGCTGAAGTGGGTCGCTCGGCTCGATCCCGGCGAGATGCGGACGACAACGAGCCGCTCTGCCGCCCCTAGTTTCGTGTCCATACGGCCACCATGCACTCAGTTGTCATCCGTGGTTGCGATCGCCCCGCGCGACACCCGGTCCGTGCTCGAGCCAGCCCCGGCGGACGACGGCCGGCGATTCAGTCCCGGCAGCATGGGGCCTTCCTGTGGACCCAGCGGTATCAGGCTGCGCAGGAATTCCTCGTAGGTCGTCTCACCGGTCAACGGCACGCCGCACCGAGCGACCGGCTTGGCAGGATTGCCGTGGACGAACGTCAGCGGGGGAACGCTCGAGGACACGACGCTGCCGGCGGCCACCACGGCAGCCCGGCCGATCGTCACGTTCGGCAGGATGATGGCTCCCGGCCCGATGAATGCGTCGTCCTCGATCACGACCGTTGGCGGCCCGGTGTCGGAGCCCTCCATCCCGCGGAAGTGGGCGATGATAGTCACGCGCATGCCGACGTTGACGCCGTTGCCGATCTTAACCAGGTTCGGGAAGGCGGTTTCGATGACCGTGTCGTAGCCCAGCGAGACGCCCTCGCCCAGGGCAACCCCCCGGCGGCGATGGCACGCCACCCGCACAGGGTCCGGTGCCACGCGCGCCACGAGCTGGAGTAGCCGGTTTCGAACCGCGCCCCATGCCGTCTCCCGCCGCGGGATCCACGGCGGACGCCTGCGGAGCGCCCCTGCAGGGCTCCCGCGAGTTCGGGGCGGCTCCGTGACCGGGGCCCTCTCGAGCGACGACGTCGCGTCGCCGGACTCTTGACTTCCGTATCTGCCGCGTTCGCCATGGCCGAGGCCGGACAGCCCCACCGCAAGCTCGGCAAGCGTCCGCGACTTTCTGAGCAGTTCAGGCGGCACCTGTTCACCGAACTCGTCCTGAAGCGCACACAGGAATTCGATCACCTGCAGCGAGTCCATCGGACCGATCGACTCCGCGGAGTCAAGGAGAGGAAACCGCATCTGGCGCAGGCCCACGAGTATCTTGGCGATCCCGGAGTCGATGAGGTCGCCTTGATCGGCCGGTCGTCCGGACGCGTCGCTCTCCCGCACGCCCGACACAAGGTCCAGCAGGGTCTCCCGGTCTACCTTTCCATTGGGTGTGAGCGGCAGGTTCTCCACCGTCAGGATCTCGTGAGGTGTCATGAACTGCGGGAGCGCCTGGCCGAGCAGCAAGCGAATGGCCTCGAGGTCTGCCGGCTCATTCTCGTGTCGTGGCACGACGAAGAGCACGATGGACGCGGCATTCTCCCGGACACAGACGTCTACGTGGAAGTGGCCCACGCAGGGAATTGCGGCGACGGCGCGCTCGACTTCGCCTAGATCCACTCGATATCCGCGAACCTTGACCTGGCGATCATGCCGTCCGACGCACACGACGTCGCCATCCGGCAGGCGGTAGCCGTAGTCGCCCGTCCGGTAGATGAGATCGTCCGGGTCCCCGGTTAGAGGATTGACGGCGAGTCCGGAGGCCGATTCGCCCGAGGTGTCCTCGATCCGCGCCGCGCGGTACCGTGTGCGAATGCAGATCTCGCCGGTCTGGCCGGCGTCGACGACACGATCGTCTCCGTCGAGCAGCAGCAGTTCGACACCATCGATCCCGGTCCCAATCGGCACCACGTCGGGACCGCTCGTCGCCTGCCGCTCTTGGAGAACTGCGGGAGTGACGCGGTACCATGCCATGACCTGCGGCGTCTCGGTCGCCCCGTAGCAGTTCACGATCTGCGCGGCAGGCGCCAAGGCCTGGAGTCGTGCGGCGAGGTGGCGATGGAGCGGCTCTCCCCCCAGGAAGATGTGTCGCAGCGAGGGAAGGCGAGGCTCCACGTCGGACCTCGGGACGTTGAGCAGCAGGCTGATGAGGCTTGGCGTCGCGTGCATGACGCTGATGGCCGACTCGAGAAGCCACGAGTACAGGGCTCCCGGCGTAGTGAAGACTTCTTCCGGTGGGAACCAGCAGCTTGCCCCCGTCCATATCGGCATCAGCAGATCACGCAGCAGAGGGTCATGCGCCAGCCCGCTGAGGACGCTGACGCGATCGCCGGCTCCGATCGAAAAGGTGGCGGCCTGCCATTCGAAGAAGTGGGCGACAGGGCCGTGCGAGCCCCATACCGCCTTGGGCAGCCCGGTGGTTCCCGAGGTGAAGGCGACGTACATGGGGAAATCGGCGGCCCTGTCGGACCGAGAGACGAGGGGCTCTGGAACCGGGCCTCCGGATCGTCCCGCAGGGGTATCGACGGCCACGATTCGGGAAACGGTTGACCTGGCCAGTCCTTCAGCCAGGTCCGTCTCCGCGCGCCGGTCCCCCGTCGCGTCGATGACGACGGCCGGGTCCAGGTAGCGCAGGTACTCGCTGGTCCGCTTGCGTGGATAGCGCGGGTCGATCACATTGAATGCCAGTCCGGCTTTCATCGACGCGAGCAATGCCGTGAGCAGTCGCGGGCTTCTCTCCGCCAATACCGAAGCGACCTGCGTCGATCCGGCTCGGATTGCCGAGGCATGAAGGCGGGCAGCCAGTTCGTCGCTGGCCCGATGAAGTTGCGCGTAGGAGACCTGCAGCCCGGAAGATACCCCGCAGGGAGCGTCCGGCCGGACCATGGCATGGGTGCCGAGCCTCTCGAGCAGATTACCGGTCAATTCGACCCCAACGCCGGATGTCTCCACCTGATCCTTGCGGGCAGGCGCGCCTCCCGCCTCAGGCGGCGGCACGATCTCCCCGCCATGGAGGATACCGGCAACTTCAGGCGACACGGTGCGGATCCACAGGCCGGACGCATCCGGCCGGTCCGGAGCGTCCTGGTGCCGTGCGCCCGGGCGAGGAAGCCGGTCGGGGACCTGAGGCGCAATCGAAGAATCTGCGCGGCATGTAACCCTTGACGAACGGGTGTGTCCCGAGTACTTCCCCGCAGGAGGCTAGGGCATTCGGGAAAGGCGGTGTGTGACCGGTGTCGGCTTTCGCATCCTGCAGGTGACGGCTTCGCCAAGACGGCGAGCCGGGTCCCGGCCGCCAAGCTTGCCGCGGCCGATTCGGGACCGCAAGCGCGCCCTCGGGGCCCCGTTACTGTGACGGGGATGACGGTTCTGGACTGCCTTGGTCAAGTACGACACGAATTGTGCGATCGTTGACCGCTCTGCCCGCGCCGCGCATCTATAGACTCGGAAGGGTTTCCCGCGCGCAGGCGGTACCGGTTGCGGGCCAGGCGACCGAGCGATACTGCTGGTGGGGCTATTGAAAGGAGATCTCGCCCAATGCAAGTGACGGTCGTGGGCGGTGGCCGCATGGGCCTGCCGCTGGCATGCGTTTTCGCCAGACACGGCGCGCTGGTCACCGTGGCAGACATCGATCCGGCTCTCGTCGCCTCCGTATCTTCGGGCTCCTGCCCGTACGAGGAGCCCGGCCTGCCCGAGTTGATGCGAGAACTGCACGAGCAGGGCAGACTCCGGGCAACGACGAATACGTCTGCCGCTGCTTCCGTCTCGGATGCCATCGTCGTGATCGTGCCTGCGCACCTGACGGCCGACAGGGAGATCGATTTCAGCGTCCTGCAGGCTGCTTCTGCGGAGGTCGGCAAGGGACTGAAGCGCGGCACGCTCGTGGTCTACGAGACGACGGTCAGTGTCGGAGGCACGCGGCGCAACCTGATACCCGTACTGGAGCAGAACAGCGGTCTCGCCGCTGGCACGGACTTTCACGTTGCCTACAGCCCGGAGAGGGTCAAGGCAAACATGGTGCTCTCGCGTCTGCAGGAGACGCCGAAAGTCGTCGGTGCGCTGGACGACGACTCCCGACGACGCGCGATCGAACTGTACAGCCGCTACCTTGGGGCGCCGGTCGACGATGTAGGGTCACTCGAAGCTGCAGAGTCCGCCAAGCTGATGGGCATGTTGTTCAGGGATGTGAACATCGCACTGGCCAACGAACTCGCGGCCTTCTGCGAGCTGGCGGGCGTCGATTTCGAGCGGGTCCGCCAGGCAGCGAACACGGATGGCGAGGCCAACCTGCTGCTCCCGGGAATCGGGGTGGGTGGCCACTGCACGCCCGTCTATCCGTACTTCCTGACACGCGAGTCGAGACGCCTGGGAATGACACAGCGGATCTCCGAGGCCGCGCGGGAGATCAACGACGGTCAGCCCGCCCGGCAGCTGGACCGCGTCGCAGGAGTCTGGAAGCCGCTGGCGGGGCGGCGCGTGCACATCCTCGGGCTCGGTTTCAGGCCGGGCGTGAAAGTCGACACGTTCAGCCCTGCCTACGCCCTGCGCGACGCCCTGATCCAGCGTGCCGCCATTCCGACGATCGAAGATCCCTACTACTCCACCACGGAGCTGGAGCGCTCCGGATTTCAGGCCGGATCCGTTGAGGGCGCGGAACTGGTCGTGCTCAACACCGCTCACCCGGGTTTCCGTGAAATCGACTTCCCGAGCTGGCGCTCGGCTGGCGTCGAGGCAGTCCTGGATGGCCGCAACCTGTGGGACCGGCAGCGTGCGGAAGGGGCCGGCCTCCTGTACTTCGGCATCGGCCGGTCCGCGAAGCCCGAACGCAGTTGATCCGGGCCCGGCAGGGAGAAGACCCCCGCCGATCTGTACCGCTCACCCCGCCAGCAGCCTCTCCACGAGCGTCGTGTAGACTTGCTTGTGCCGGCTCCAGGTGTAGGTCCGGCCAAATCTCTCGGTCGCCTGCTGCGCGAGTCGTGCGCGCCTGGCCGGATCGCGATACATCTCGACGATCGCGGCCCCCAGCGAGTCCGCGTTCTCGGCCTCGAAGAACTGCAGCATGTCTTCGTCGAAGTAGCGGCAGATCGTCCCGGTCCGCGGCGCTATGCAGGGAATGCCGACCGTGACGTACTCCAGCAACTTGGTCGGCAGCATGATGTCCGTCCCGCCTGAGATCCGCAGCGGTATCAATCCGACGTCGGCGTCCCGGATCATGGCCGGAATGCGCTCGACGGGCACGAAGCCGTCGCTGAACGTGACCGAATCGTCCAGCTCCAGCTCGTTCCGCAGCGCGATCAGGGCCTCGCGCTCCTCTCCGGCACCGATGATGCGGAGTTCGATCGACGGAATCCTGTCCCGGATCTTGGCGACGGCGCGCAGTGCCACGTCGAGCCCCAGGCGGCGCGCGAGAGTGCCATGGTAGACGACGACGAACCGGGCTCCCGGGCCCTTGGGAGGCATCGGATCTCTGGGCGCGAAGATTCGGTCGTCGGGCAGGTTCATCAGCACGTGCACCTTTGCACGCGGGACTCCCCGGCCGTCCAGTATGTCCCGGAGCCGATCCTCGACGGTCAGGACGGCCGATGCGAAGCGCCCGGCCAACCGCTCCTGCGCCTTCAGCATCCGGACCAGAAGGCTGTCCTCCGTGGTCCCGAACTTCTCCTGGTACAGTTCGGGCATCAGGTCGTGGACGTCGTGGATCACGGGTCTGCCGAAGATTCTCGGAACCGCCGCGGTCAGGGCGAGAAAATCGGGCATGTTGTTGACGTGCACGAGATCGTAGCGCAGCGGCCGCAAGAGCATGTGCGCGAAGCACATCGCAAAGAACAGTGCGTAATCGACGACGTACCCCGCCGCCGAGGTCTTGCTGTGCGCGATGCCGGGGAGCTTCCGGACCTCCACGCCCTGGACCACTTCGCGTGACGGCTCCCCGGGCTGTCGACTGGCCAGGAACGTAACCCGGTGACCACCACCTACGAGCGCTTCGGCCTCGCGCCTCACGCGCGGATCGCGCAGGTAGTTCGTATACGCCACCATCAGGATGTGTGCCACGCTGCTCGCTCCTCTGCCCGCTCGTGACGACTCACGGACGACCTGAAGTCATCACGCCGTTTGCCCCTCCAGCGCATGATCGGCAACGGCCCTGCCACGATCCGCGCAACCGCCGGTCCGGCCCGGCAGCCCGGCAAAGCTTCCAAAGCCGGTCGCCCGGCTTCTCCAGAAGCGGTTGATCGTCCGGCCATCCGTCGCGAGTCCGCCAGAGTCGGAGATGTGCGTGACCATGTCCCAGTAGAGTTCTGCGATGCCCGGGTCCCTTGCGCCCCCGAATACGATCGGGTGCCAGACGGCGGACACGCAGCCTCCCTTGCCCGCCAGCCGGGCAATCTCACCTCGAACGGCATCCCGAGCCGCGTCACCCTTCAGGCCCATGTAGATGCGCAACGTTACGTCCATCAGGAACAGCGGCAACTGCACGACGTTGAACGGCCTGTCCGCAGACAGGTCGTAAGGGAAGAAGGGGTAGGAGAAGCCGACGCGAGGACCGGATCGGTCCGGATAGCCGAGCGACATGTCGTACTCGATGCCCGCGGCCTCCTGGGCACAGAACAGGGTGTCGTAGTCGAATGAAAGAAAGTGCTGCCGCGAACCCTCCACGGCCCCCAGCGCCGCGCGCAGCACTTCGGCCTCGCCGACATACGCCTCGGCTCGACGGGTCGAGAGATAGCTGCCGTGCAGGCAGAGATCGAAGCCCGACCGCGGGATCACGCTGAGGTACTCGCGAGTCTTCTCATCGTCGAAATCGTAATTGACGTCATTCGAGTGATGACGCGCCACGGCGACCTGGAAGGACGATTTCACTCCCAGCCTCCGCTCGTGTTCGATGATTTCAGGAATGCATCCGTAAGGATCCTTGCCCTTCACCAGGGCTCGCACGAGTCCCGTGCCGGCGCGCAGGGCATCCATCGGGTCCCGCTCACGCACCAGGTGCCGGAGAATGGTCTTCGCGCCCTGCCGAAGCATGTCGCGGATGCCAGATGGAATGAAATCGACGTCGTGCGACAGCACGACGGCGAATCCCCGGTCACCTGGCCAGTTCCTGGCTCGGCGGATGACGTCAGGGCTCGCCGCAGCGTCCAGCCGATCGAGCAGAGCGTGCAGGTATCGATCCACGACGTCCTGTGGCAAACCCAGACGGGCGTAGACGCTGTTCTCGAATAGCTGTCTTGATGCCTGAGTGCCAGCCCCGCGTCTCTCGGACCATGACGTGAGGAAGAAAAAGGCGTTGGCCACGAGATCGAAACTGAGGTCCCAGGCTCGTGCCGTCGCGGCTGCCGGCTGCGGCAGAATCACCGGCAGGTCGTCCAAGACACTGCTCGCCGTGACGTCGCCCGCGCCTTCGAGAAACTCCCACGCCGCAACGGAACACGGCACGGCGACACGACGGTCTCCCGCACCATCACTGCGGTGCCCGTGGCCGTAGCTCAGCCAGACTCCGTCGGTCGGCGCCTCATCGAGATAGCGTAGCTCGATGCCGACGGCCATGAAGAGCGTGTCGAGCACATAGCGGACACGAGGAAGGAACCGGCGAGGGCACGACACCACGACCGGAAGAGTCGTATCCATGTCAGCGAGCCGGATACCGGCGCCAGCGGCTGCCGCCACGTGCATAGCGTCGCCTGGCACGGGCGCGTTCCGGGGCCGTAGCGGACTGCCGCGCCTCGTCTCGGTAGTCGATGGCGATCAGGTGAAAGATCGTCCAGACGAGGTGCACAGCCTTGAACGCCGCCTCCGTGTAGTTGAACGCGATGATCACGAAGAAGAATGCGAACCGAAGGTCCGCGTATCCGAACGTCGGCGACAATCTCGACCTGATCTTGTTGAACGTCGACAGGAGAAGCGCAGCAAGCAGACCGACGCCGATGAGTCCGAGATTCAAGTACGTCTCGATGTAGCCGCTGTGAGCCTGGTTCGGATGCCACCACCACTTCGCCCACATTGCTTCGAGCCTTGGCCCGAGCCAGAAGCTCTCGAAGCCGGCGCCTATCAGCGGACGATCCTGAAGGGCAAGCACGTCCGCCCAGATCTCCGTACGGTCGGTCAGCGTCACCTCCCGGCCGAGAAGCTCCAGTATCCTGGCATAGGCGTCGAATGCCCATTCGATCAGGAGCACCGAAACGAGCCCGGTGACGATGAGCGTCCCGATGTGCTTCTTCCCAAGCAGGCCGAAGCGAAGAGCAAGCAGCGTTGCCGAGCCGATCAACAGGCCACCGAGCGAGGTCGCGCTGTCCGCCATGTACAGCAACCAAACCGCCATCGAGAGCAGCACGACGGCAAATGCGACTTCCCTCCTGCGGAGGGCCGGGGAATCACCCTCACGCGGTGCAAGGAGCATCCATACGGAGAAAATTCCGAACACCATGCATCCGTAGCCGAGGTCGTTCTTCGTCAGGCCAACCCCGAGGTTGGTCGGCGCACCCGTCCAGCGATCGAATCCCCGCCCATACTCCGGCAGGTACTTGATGAAGAGTACCGAAAGCGGGAGCAGTATGTAGGCGCAGCGTTTCATGACCGTCCGGAATGCCAGACCGGGATTGGGATCCGTCAGTATGAGCAGCGCCATGATCGGGTGGCCGAGGGTCTTCACCCACCGCTTGAATGCGATGAACGGAAAGTCCGACCACAGAATCGAGACAGCCCCGTAG
Organism: Gammaproteobacteria bacterium SG8_30; assembly: GCA_001303245.1. Classification (GTDB taxonomy): domain Bacteria; phylum Pseudomonadota; class Gammaproteobacteria; order Steroidobacterales; family Steroidobacteraceae; genus SG8-30. Next base: position 9,077 of record LJNS01000014.1, on the reverse strand, counting down.
GCAAAGAAGAGCGCCAGCAGCAGATTCATCTGGATGAGCCGGGAAGGCTCGATCTTGCGCCTGGCAAGGACTATCGTCCCCATGAGGATCAGCGAAGCGAAATATGCGGCATCCAGCGGACTACCTTCGGTCGCCGCGGCCTCGTCCATGACAAGCGGCGAGCCCAGCTGCATCCACTGCGAAGGGAACCGCGACGCACAAATGACCATCCAGAGCACGGGCAGCCACAGTGCCGGCCCGGCCTCTTTGCGCCGTGCTTCACCGAAGACGGCGAACGCAATGAAGATGACCACCAGAAGCGCCGCTACAGAGGCGGGCATTCCCCTACCCTCCCCTCGAGTCCGGCCTTCGAATCCCGGACGCGACCGCCGCCACGGGAAAGACGGTCCGAGGTCCGTGCGGTGGACGCGTCGACCTCACCGGGTCCGCGGCCAACGAGTCCAGGTGCCGGCTCTCGTTCTGCATTACGCCCTGCCAGCCCGCCGAAGCTCTTGCTCGGGACCGTCGATCTTAGCGCGCACGGCATCCACGACGTCGTCGACCGTCACGGCCGCCGTCGCACGGGGATCCCTGCCCCTCTTGTAGAAGAACTCACCCAAGAGCGGCGAAATGACCTTCGTCTGCAGGCCGTAGTCGTGGATCTCCCAGGGGCTCGTGCAGTTGAAGATGGTCACGCACGGAATGCCCAGCCCAAGTGCGAAGTGCATGGGCAGACTGTCGCCGCTGAGAAGGCAACGATGGTTTCGGATGTCCCCGAGGTGCTCGAGCAACGACTGGCGACGCGGAAGAACGTTTACCCGAAAGCCTTCGGAGGTCAGTCTCTGCATGGCCTCGTCGTAGAAGGCCCAATTCTTCATCGGCCAGACCGGCCCTGCCACCGGCGCAACGGCGACGTCTCCGTGCAATCCGGCATCCAAGGGCTCCGGCAGAAGATATGTTTCGCCGTCGAAAGGCCGACCCAGGCCTGAAAAGACCAATTCCTGATAGCTCTTTCGATTCCGGTACTTGATCTCGTCCGCGCGTTGCCGCCCATGAACACTGATGAGGCTCATGTCGAACCAGCCTCGTGCGTCGTCCGTGTAGCCGACCCCGTCGTCCCCGGCCAAGATGGCGCCGAATCGCCTGCTCGTCCGTATGCCTTCAGCAAAGGCCGCTGTATCCAGCTCGTCCTCCAGGTTGATCAAGAGGTCATAGCTGCGATCCATTGCCAAAGCACGATCTTCCCAGGCGACGCTGCGAAGACCGTCTGCAATGCCCTGCAGCAACGGCAGATTGTCCCGTGCCGTTATCCAGGTCACCTCGCCCGGGAGGACGTGCAGCAGAGTAGTCGTCCGGACTACGTCACCCGTTGCATTGAGCTTGATGATCAGCGTGTTCATGCAGAAATGCCTCGTACATCAGACGGTGACGGCGGACTGCCGCCGGCCCGGGCGCTGAGCAGCAACCGCTGAATGGCCTCCAGCGTCAGCACCGCGTTGATCTCCTGGATGAAGTTCCGTCGACCGTCGCAGTGACTCCGAACCATGGTGCGAAGGAAGTCACCAGAGAAGTAAGGAATCTCCCGCGTCGTCGGATCGGTCACGACTTCGTTCAGGTAGTCGGCGAGATCCCGGCGGAACCAGTCCCGGTAGGGCAGATATTTGTGGAGGCCGAGTAGTCCCGAGCTGCGGAACGCACGAAGAACAGGATCGAATGCCATTAACCAGTCTGGCAGGCCTTCTTTGTCTAGGTAGTCGAGCTTGAAGGTGAAGCTGGCCCAGCTGCGCCGCGCCAGGGAGACGACGGAATTGTCGCCGATCCGCCAGCCTCGATCAGTCGGGATCCTCGACAGCGCAGGCCTGCACGCCTGAACCAGCGCAAGTGCCGCTGCTGGCGAGTGGCGAGCCTTGTGTGACCCCTGGTAGGCGAGCCTTACGATGTCATTGTCGAGGTAGGGCGTCCTGAAGGTAACCTGCGACCGGCCGGCAGCCAGCGATCCGAAGAGCTGCAGGGGAATTTCCTTGAACGCCGCGCGCGTGACGGGATGCAGATTGTCGTATCCGGCCGCCGATGCGCCGACTGCGGACCGGAAGTCCGCATCGAGCAGTTCCTCTTCGAGTCCGACCGGCTGGAGCGTCGAGACACTGCGCAGCAACTCACTGCCGAAATTGCCGGTCAGCCTCACTCTCGAGACATCGCGTGCCAGACGGTTAAGGAAGATTTCATGCACGACGGTTGCACCTGCGCAGCCGTCGGTCGCCAGCACCGTCCGGTCGAGGTACTCGCGAAAGCCCGAGAGGATGGCCGGAGCAATGTTCAGTGTCCGATGCTCGAGGCGACAGGCCTCCGCGACCTGTCTCCCTATCCGCTCGTCCAGCGTCTGCCCCGTGAGCCCACCAAACGTGTAGCAGACCGCGTTGGTAACCTGCGGCGGCAGACACGCCATGATCATGCGCGTATCAAGGCCCCCGGTTATCGATATTCCGAGGCACTCCTCGGTCGCTGCGTAACGAGGCACCACCACACGCAGTGCATCGCGCAGCGATTCTTCGAACTCTTCCTCTCCGAGGGTCGGCAGTGACTCCCACTGCGCCGGAACGAAGTACTGGGACTTCCTTGCCTGCGCGCCCGGCTCGAATGACCAGAGCGACCCTCCAGGCATCAGGCTCACGCCGCTGAAGAGCGTCCGCTCATCCAGCGTCGTACCGTACTTGAGGAATTGCGCCACGCCCTCGTCATCGAATGCCCGTAGCCGGGGCACGACGCTCAGTAGTGCCTTGGCCTCGCTCGCGAACAGCACGAGCCCCTGTTCCTCGCATGTATAGAGCCTTTCGCTGCTGAAGCGGTCATTGAACAGCAGCACGCGGCCAGCCACGGGGTCAACGAGAAGGCCGCTGAAGAGCCCGTTCAGCGAGCCGAGAAAGTCGTCACCGTGCTTTCGATACTCGTCCAGTATGTCGGCCGGCCCGGATGCCGAAACACCGGTGCCGGTCCAGCACTCCCCCGCGAGAAGCAGCAGCAAGCCATCTGCGTCGCGGTAACGTGACTGCCGGTCCGCTCGGGATCCCTCGTGGGCAGTCCAGCCAGCCCAGACGCCCAGTTCCGGCTGCTCGATCGAGCCGGATGCGTAGAAAGGCTCCCGGTACATCGCGGCCAGCATTCCGGTCGCCATGTGCCGGGCCCGCTCGTCCCTTGCCGATCCGACGATTCCGACGATTCCGGGCATGGTTCGGCTGCCTAATGCGCCCGTCGGGGCGTTCCCGCCGACGGCGGAACGAGGCGCCGACCGGACAGGAAGAATCTGCTAACCAGCCTCGGCACCTTCGGATCTCACCGGTTCCGGAGCGCGTAAGCTGAAGCCCGCACACGCTTGAGTGCTCGCACGACAGGAGCCGGCAGAACGCCTGAAATACCCCGATGTGCCTGGATCTTCAGAGCAAGCGAACCTGCCCGCGTGAGCGGCACGAAGTACCGTGGCACCCGTGCAGGCTCGAATCCACACCGGCGCTTGAACTCGGCAAGGGACGAATCGCCCCAGAACCCGTAGACGAGAAACTCGTTACCCTGCTCGGCGCACATCTCCACGGCCTTGGCCATCAGCGCGACGTTGACTCCCCTCTCGCGGTCCTCGATCTTCGAGAGTATCTGCCCGATGTAGCCGAACTTGCCCTTGTTGCCAACCATGATGAAGCCCGCCATCACGTCGTCCACGTAGGCCGCCGCGACGCGCTCCCGCCACATGTAGCGCGAGAACTGCCGCCTGATCGTCTCTGCACTCTTGCCGTAGTGCCAGAATGGACGACCTTGACGAATCGGACTCTCGTTGAAGATCGCGGCCACGCCACTGGCAAACTCCTCGTCGAACTCGCTTTCGCGGATCACGACGCCGCTCTTCTCGCACTTCCGCACCTTGTTGCGAACCCTCGACTTGAGCTTCTTGTTCCACCAGTCGTCATAAGACGTCGTCGGAACTACCGCCAACTCCTCCCAGTCGTACGGATACGGATACCGGCACTCGCTCGATGGCCATTCCTGCCAGAAGGAAAATATGTCGGCCTTGATCTCGGGATGGGATGCACTCGTCTCGATCACATGCTCGGGCGATCGCAGCCTGTCTTCCCACTCGTCTTCCGGCGTCATGATCCTCGGGAACCCGTCGAATACGGTGAACAGCTCACCGTCAATGTTCACGCACGGAAGCCTGGTCGGACGACCCTCCACGAGGATCTCCTTTTCGTAGACCTGGCACGATGTAGACGACTGCTCTGCAATGGTCGATGTCATCGGTCCTCCGGATCGTCCCTTACGCTGCGCCCCTCATGAACCCGATGAGCGGTGCAGTCCTTCCTGGCCTGCAAAGAGGCTCTTGAGGCGCGCCATCTGCTCCGCGCGATGAAAGCGCATCAATTCATCGGAGACCGGCCGACGCTCCCCGGACAGCCAGCAGGAGGCGTATCCGAGAATCAGACTGAGCCCGCCGAGCACGTAGGGAGGCTTCGCCATCTGGTACGCTCCGCGGAACAGTTGCCACAGGGGATGTCCCCCCAGGAAGTAGTCCTTCTTTCCGTAGTGGAAACGTGCACCCAGTTCGCTGGTGCCAGCCGTTCCCATCTTGCGGTGGTGATGGAAGACCCGCTCCGAGTAGGAACGCGTATTCCACCCCTTCATTCGCGCCGTGGTCACGGCCACCCAGTCGATTCCGCCGCCCCGGATCGGCACATAGCCACCGATGTCCTCGAAGCATGCGCGGCGAAACAGCTGGCACTGGCCGTTGACGTGCTGGACATTTATGAAGCTGTCCTGGAACGAGTGAAATTCCCCCTCCACGTAATGCGTGCCTGCGACTCCGAGGTCCGGATTCTTCTCGAACATGTCCAGCAGGAACTCGAAGAAATCAGGCTCGAAGGACACATCGGCATCGATGTTTCCGATGACGTCGAATTCCACACTCGCGACGCGGGAATACCCTTCGTTGAATGCCTCAACCTTGGCCGCAAAGTTCCGCTCTTCCCGTACGGGCCTGCGTACGAGCTCCAGCCATTCCCTTCCAGGGAGATACTGTTCGACGATGCGGTCAGTGTCGTCGGTCGAGCCGTCGCTGACGATCACCCACTTCTCGGGCAAAACCGTCTGCGAGGTGACCGACCGGATCGTCTCCTCTATGAATGCCGCCTCGTTTCGGGCCGGCGTTATCAGGACGTACTTGAGGGCCATCGGTCTTGCAACTCCACCTTTCTGCCAAATCGCGCCCTGCCAGCGGAGCTCCGCGGAACGTCAGGCCGCCGCACGGTTGGGCTCGTAGTCCTGCGAGCGCAACCACTCTTCGAGAACCACCAAGCTGAACAGGATCTTGTGGTTGTCGTGAACGCCCGCACGGTGTTCCGCGAGCAGCCTTCCGACCTCGGCCGCGTTGAGGTGGTCGAACATCAGCGAGCGCGGATCCTTGAGGTAACTGTCCATGCTGTCGCCAAGCGAACCCTGGAACCAACTGTCGACGACGTTTACGGCGAAGCCGCGTTTCTTCCGGCGAAGTATCTCGCCGGGCAGGAACTTCTCGCACACCCTGCGGTGCAACCATTTGCGTTGCCCGGCGCGAATCTTGAACGCCGCCGGGAGTCGACGCGCGTAGTCCACGATCTCCCGATCCAGGTATGGAACCCTGACCTCGAGGCTGTGAATCATGGACAGCTTGTCGGCATACATGAGCAGTTCGTCCGGCAGCGACGACTGCAGCTCGATCAACTGGAACCCGCCCAGTTCGTCGGACTGATCGATCGCCTGGCCCATGGCGGACCATATGTCGAGAACCGTGTCTCCAGAGCCGGCGGGAAGAAGACCGGGACGAAAGAGTGAATCGACAGTCTCGCCCGGAAGAATCGAGAACACGTCTCGGTAACGGGCCATCCGGTCGTCGACGTCCAGCGAGCGCAGGCCTCGCTTGAGGGCCTCGCTTCTCGGCAGACGCTTGAGCCCACTTTCGAGCCCCTTTCTCAACCAGTCCGGCACCGCCCGCCAGTAGGCTCCATAGCGCACGCCCAGGTGACGTGTGTAACCGCCGAAGAGCTCATCTGGACCCTGACCGACGAGGGCGACCTTGACGTCCTGCCTCGCCCGCTCGCACACGAAGTACATGGGCACGATCGACGACGTCGCAACCGGCTCCTCGACGATCGAGACTATTCTTGGCAGCGCTTCCTCGAAGGCCCGCCGGTCAATCGAAACCGGATGGTGCGGCGCGCCGAAGATACGGGCCGTCTCCGCGGCATCGGTGAGCTCGTCATCCTCGTAGGCCTGCCTGCCATATCCGACCGTGTAGGTCGGCCATTGGTCACCGTACAGGTTCATCAGCGCGAGCAGCAGGCCCGAGTCGACGCCCCCGCTCAGGAGCAGACCGACCGGAACGTCGCTGATCAGGTGACGCTTCAGAGCGCGCTTGTAGACTTCCAGCAGCTCGTCGATCGCCTCCTCGTCCTTGAGTTCCGGCGCGACCGGTGTCGCGTCCACGACATCCCATCTCTCGACCCGCCACTCTCCACCTTCGAACACTGCCATCGTTCCCGGCTCGAGCTTCCGGATCCCCTGGTACAAAGTAAGGGGTGCGGGCGTGTAGCGATATCGCAGGAACAGGTTGAGCGCGGTCATGTCCAGCGGCGGACGATTCGGCAGTGCCCGCAGAACCGCTCGCAGCTCGGACCCGAACACTACCGATCCACCTTGAACGCGGTAGTAGACGAGCTTGATGCCAGCTGCGTCCCGCCCGAGTATCAGGCGCCGGCGACGTGCGTCCCATATCGCGAGACCGAACATGCCGTTGAGTCGTCGGAGGACCTTGGTACCCCACTGCTTGTAGCCGTGGATGATGACCTCCGTGTCAGAACGGGTCCTGAAGACATGACCGAGCCCCTCGAGCTCCTCCCGGAGTTCGTGGAAGTTGTAGATCTCGCCGTTGAAGGCAACCCAGACTGATTCCGAGCCATCGGCCATCGGCTGGTGGCCGCCAGACAGGTCGATGATCGAGAGCCGCCGGAAGCCGAGCCCGATCCCGTCCGCGAAATAGTAGCCCTCATCGTCCGGGCCGCGGTGCCTGATCGTCTCGGCCATGGCACGAACGAGTTCCCGCGAAACGGGCGCGTGATCGACGTAATTGTACTGCCCGCAGATTCCGCACATCTTTCAGGCCGCCTTGTGGTCCGAGCCGTATCGATAGAGAACGAGGGCTCGGAACAGCTGCGCTTGAGCCCAGCGATGCATGGGGACGTTGTCCCAGCCGAAGATCAGCTTTCGGGAACGGAACGAGCCGTCCCGCTTCTGCCACCGGGTCAGCAGGTCCCCGACCGCCGCCTCGACGCGCCCATCGAGGCTCGCGAACCGGCCGCGAAGCAGTACTCCGAGATTGATACACTCGGCATAGTCGTAGAGCTCGCTACGATACACGGTCAGTCTCGGTGCCCGGGAAAACGGCCTGGGCAACCCGTCCTCGTAGAAGAGGTGCTCGGTGTAGTAACGGACTCCTGCCTCGATCGCCCGAGTACACCGGGCATCGCCTGTGACCTGCTCGATCTTGGCCAGCGCCTTGAGCACGAAGCACGTGTGGAAGTGATCGACGAAGTCCCGCTCCCCGTCGATGGCATACGGCCAGGCGCCGTCCGGTCGCTGTGACTCCAGCACGAAGTTCAGGTTCCGGCCCGCAGTCCGGGCGTACTCGTCACTCGCGAAACGGTCTGCAGCCTCGAAGAGCAGGAAGGCCCGGTACGCGCTCGCATTCACGACGCAGCCTTGGCGATCCTGGGGGTTGTAGCCCGCCGCCGACGTATCCTCCGATACCACACGATCCGGAATGTCGCGCAGCGCATGCTCGGCAACGGACCTCATCACGTCCACTTGCCAGGCAGCCGGATCGAGTGCCTGGACAGATGCAAAAGCCTCATAGACGTACGGCGTGGTCGTGATCAGCGGCGTACCTGACTTCATGACGCCGGTCCGCGTCACCCAGTCGAAGGGATAGCCCCAGCCGTGGTGCTCGTATCCCTGGCACCGGGTGCCCTCGAGCACCTCGAGGAAGTGTCGCGCCCGGTCGAGGTGCGCGCCCTTGCCGGTCAGCACGCTCAGAGCCGCGAATCCCATCGCGTAGTGCGCGTCGGCAATCGGAAAGCGCTGCCGTCGCCAGAACAGGCGTCGCCCAGCGGGTATCAGGGCTTCCGAGATCACCATCGGGAGTACCGCTGGAACGCCCAGCCCTGGATGGCTGTAGTAAAGCGCCTTGGCGCGCCGCCCAATGGGACCGGCGTAGTAGCTCTGGTGATCCCACGAGGTCTCGCCGTACTCGTCGAGCCAGTCGGTGAACCGCTCGATGCAGGCCGAGACGCGCGCAGGCTCAGGCCTGGCCCGAGCGCCTCCGAGTTCGACGTCATCGCAGGATCTGACCGACACCGTGGTTGCGCTACCCATTTGCCGATCCCGCCCGCGCCAGTCCGTCGGAGCTGAAGCTGAGGCAGAGCCGGGTCCCTGGACCATCCCCCTGCTGTTCTTCGATGGGAACGGTCCGGCAAGTTGCCCGCCGCTCCCGATGAGCCGTTAAGCTAATGCCAGACAACTCTCGATGCCAACCAGATAGTGTGACGCGGCTCTCACTTATGAGCCCTGGGCACCAGGCCCTGGCCGACGTCCCGCCAACCGCTCGCCCCGGCCGGACGACCCGCCCGACTCGCTCCCTCCGTGCCGGTCGCCGCATCCGCGGTCCGAGGCTGTAACCCGTCCGATTCATGAGGGCGATTTTGCGCCAGGTGATCTCCACGCGACGGCATTGATTCACAGTCCTGGCACTGAGCGCATGGCAAAATCTCCGTCGTGCACCGGCAGGTTGCCGGCGCGGTTACCTGACGACCGAATCGAAACCCCGGGGACACTCAAGCAATGAATCTTCCGCAATCCGCCGTGCCGCAAGATCAACAGACTCCCGAGTCGCACTCGCCGACGTGCAGATTCTGTTCCGCACCGCTCGAGACGACTTTCATCGACCTGGGCATGTCCCCGCTGTGCCAGACGCACATCGCGCCCGAGCAGCTGAATCAAATGGAACCGTTCTACCCGCTTCACGC
>LJNS01000076.1 GCA_001303245.1 Gammaproteobacteria bacterium SG8_30 | reverse complement strand
ATGTCGATGTCGGAGTCGCCGCCCGAGTCGATGCGCTGGATGATCCGGACCATGCGGTTCACGTTCGCCGCGCGGTCGGAGATGATGAGCATGTTCGATGACGGGTAGGCCGCGAGGTGGCCGTACTGCGGAATCAAGGGCCGCAGGATGGGCACCAGCTGGGCGGCGGAGACGTTCCGTACCTGGATGACCTGGGTCACGATCCGATCGGGCAGGTCGTTGGCCGGCAACTGGCGGGCGTTGGCGTCGGGCAGGATCTTGATCACGTTGCCCGAGGGCACCGCGACGAAGCCGTGCACCTGCAGGATGGCCAGGAACGCCTCGTAGAAGGCGCCGGCGCTCATCGGCGTGGAGGAGAGCATCGTCACCTGGGCCCGGACCCTCGGGTCGACGATGAAGTTCTTGCCCGTCACCTGGCTCACGGCCTCAATGACTTGCCCGAGGTCCGCATCCTTGTAGTTGGGCGTGATCATCGCGCCTTGTTGCGCATGGGCGGTGCCGCCGGCGGCGAGCAGCGCGGCTAGCGCGAGCGTGGACAGGCGTCGGACTCTCATCGTGGCTCCCCTGCGCGGCGTCATTCGTCCGCGCCTTCTTCAGGCGCTGCACCCGCGGCGTTGACTTCCGGCAACTCGGACATGACCTGGGTAGGATCGACCGTGATCTGCTGAACCTGACCGTTGCGCTCGACGGTCAGCATGACCGGCGAGCCGGTGCCGACGCTTCGAAGCGACTCCAGGCTCTGGCTGGGGTCGTCGAGCGGTGCGCCGTTGACGGCCGTCACCAGGTCCCCCGGCATCAGCCCGAGCCTGGCGAACTGGGCTCGGTTCCTTCCCGGGTAGACACGATAGCCCTTCTGCTGGCCGCCCGCGAACACCGGCTGCGGGCGGATGATCTCGGACACGGCGGCCGGGTCCTGCTCGACGAGCTGGCGGACGCTGTCGGCGAGCGATGCCGGCTGCTGCGGGGTGGGCCGGGGCGCATAGGAAACCGGCACGGGACCGGTTCCACCCGCCAGCCTGGGCAGGGGCAGCGACTCGAGCCTGCCGTTGCGGTCGAGGATCGCGCGATCGGCATAGACGGCCTTGAGCCGGGCACCGCCCGGTACGTTCGTGCCGGTCGCATAGACCCTGGCGTTCTGCGCGGTCTCGCCGATGATCGCCCACCCTTGCTCTGGATCGGGTCCCGCCAGCGTACCGGCCAGCACGAGCCTCAGGCTCGTGGTCGGCGCCGAGGCCGCGTCGCCGGCGGCGACCTGGGCCGCGTTCCCGAACAGGTGAGCGTTGACGATCCCCGCGACGTTGGCGCCGCGCGATGCAGGCGCCACCTGCCCTTCGACCGACATGGCCTGCTCCGCCGGCGCGACGACTCGCCAGACCACGGCCGCGAACTGGGCCGCCAGCGCGACGACGAGCAGCACCGATACCGCCGTCGGGGCCGCAGCGGCGAGCTTCGCGGTGGTATCAGCGCCGGACCCGTTGGCCAGCGCAGCCAGTCTGTTGAGCACCTGCATGTCCGTTGACGGCCCAGGAGCGGCGCGAAAGCCTCCGCACCGGTTCCGGATGATACGGGCTGCAGCCTGTCAGCCACAAGGCGGAAGAGCCGTCGAAAATGCCCGCCGCCCGGGGACTTGCGGCGGATTGTTAAGTTCCCGGGGGGCACGCCCGCGACGCCCGCGGAGTGGTGTCCCGGTGCGGGCGGTTCCGGTGCGGGGGATCGCCTTGTGCACTGCGCCGGCTACCCCTATAAAGTATCCATGATCGGATCGCGGCCCATGGATGCACTGCAGGGACACCGGTGAGTGCCGGGCAGGACAACGAGCAGGGCGGCTCAGGCCACAGCCTGGTCGTCGAGGAGGCCAAGCCTCGGCTGAAGAAGCCGCCGCTGTTCAAGGTCGTCCTGATCAACGACGACTACACGCCGATGGAGTTCGTGGTGGACATCCTCCAGCGTATCTTCGGCCTCGACCGGCCGAAGGCGACGCGGGTCATGCTTGAAGTGCACACGCGCGGCAAGGGCGTGTGCGGCGTGTTCACCTTCGAGATTGCCGAGACCAAGGTGGCCCAGGTCACCAGCTACGCGAGGCAGCACCAGCACCCGCTGCTGTGCACGATGGAGGAGGCCTGAGTGCTATCCAGTGAACTCGAATACTGCCTGAACGAGGCCTTTCAGCGTGCACGCGAGCGGCGCCACGAGTACATGACCGTGGAGCACCTGCTGCTCGCGATCCTCGACACGCCCAAGGTCGGCGAGGTCCTCAGGTCCTGCGGGGCCGACCTGGCGGCGCTGCGCCGCGACCTGGAGAAGTTCATCGACGAGACCACGCCGCGCCTGCCCGAGGACGACGACCGGGAAGTCCAGCCGACGCTCGGGTTCCAGCGGGTGCTCCAGCGCGCCGTGTTTCACGTGCAGTCGAGCGGCAAGAAGGAGGTCAGCGTCGCCAACGTGCTGGTTGCCATCTTCAGCGAGAAGCAGTCGCACGCCGCCTACCTCATGTCGCTGCAGGACATCACCCGGCTGGACGTCGTCAACTTCATCTCGCACGGGCTGAGCCGGGGCGTGGAGAGCCGCGAGCCGGAGGGCAAGGAGGAAGGCCCGGAGGTGGAGCGCGAGGGCGAGGCCGGTGGCAGCGCGCTGGACAAGTACTGCACCAACCTCAACCGGCTCGCACTCGACGGCCGGATCGACCCGCTGATCGGCCGCGAGCTCGAGGTCGAGCGCACCATCGAGATCCTCTGCCGCCGGCGCAAGAACAACCCGCTCTACGTCGGCGAAGCTGGCGTCGGCAAGACGGCGATCGCGGAAGGCCTCGCGCGGCTCATCGTCGAGGGCAAGGTGCCCGACGTGCTCGCGGACAGCACCATCTACGCGCTGGACATGGGCGCCCTGATCGCCGGGACCAAGTACCGCGGCGACTTCGAGAAGCGGCTGAAGGCCGTCGTCTCGGAACTTCGCAAGCAGCCCGGCGCGGTGCTGTTCATCGACGAGATCCACACCGTCATCGGGGCGGGCGCGGCCTCGGGCGGCGTGATGGACGCCTCAAACCTGATAAAGCCCGTGCTCGCGAGCGGGGAGCTTCGCTGCATCGGCTCGACCACCTACCAGGAGTACCGCGGCATCTTCGAGAAGGACCACGCGCTGGCGCGGCGCTTCCAGAAGATCGACATCGTCGAGCCTACCGTGTCCGAGACGATCGAGATCCTCAAGGGCCTGCGTTCCCGCTTCGAGGAGCACCATGGCGTCCGCTACACGGACGAGGCGCTCAGCGCGGCGGCGGAGCTCGCGGCCCGCCACATCGGCGACAGACACCTGCCGGACAAGGCGATCGACGTGGTGGACGAGGCCGGCGCGGCCATGCGGCTCCGGCCTACCGGCGAGCAGGAGGGCCTCGTCGACGTCGGGCAGATCGAGTCGGTCGTGGCGCGCATGGCGCGCATCCCGCCCGCCAACGTCTCCGTTTCGGACCGCGAGGTGCTCAAGAACCTTGACCGGAACCTCAAGCTCGTCATCTTCGGCCAGGACGAGGCCGTCGGGTCGCTGTGCGCAGCCATCAAGATGTCGCGTGCGGGCCTCGGCGCGGAGCGGCGCCCGGTCGGATCGTTTCTCTTCGCCGGCCCCACCGGCGTCGGCAAGACGGAGGTGACCCGGCAGCTTGCGATCGTGTTGGGCGTGGAGTTCGTGCGCTTCGACATGTCCGAGTACATGGAACGTCACACAGTGTCGCGCCTGATCGGCGCGCCTCCCGGTTACGTCGGGTTCGACCAGGGCGGACTGCTGACCGAGGCGATCACCAAGCACCCGCACTGCGTGCTGCTGCTCGACGAGATCGAGAAGGCGCACCCCGACGTGTTCAACCTGCTGCTGCAGGTCATGGACCACGGTACGCTGACGGACAACAACGGCCGGAAGGCGGACTTCCGGCACGTCATCATCGTCATGACGACCAACGCTGGTGCCTTCGAGATCAGCCGGCCCGGCATCGGCTTCGCGCCGCAGGACAACGCCACGGACGGCATGGAAGCGATCCGCCGGATGTTCTCGCCGGAATTCCGCAACCGGCTCGACGCGGTCATCCAGTTCAAGTCGCTGGATCCGCGGACCATCGAGCGGGTCGTGGACAAGCTGCTGCTCGAGGTCGAGGCCCAACTCGAACAGAAGGGCGTCGCGCTCGTCGTCGACGACGCCGCCCGGGCATGGATCGCCGAGAAGGGCTACGACCCGAAGATGGGTGCCCGTCCCATGGGGCGCGTCATCCAGGAGCACGTCAAGCGGCCGCTGGCGGAGGAGCTGCTATTCGGACGACTGGTCGACGGCGGCAGCGTGCGGGTCACGCACGCGGAGGGCGCGGAGGGCCTGGAGCTCATTTGCCGCGCCGCGCGGGAGCCGGAGTTGATCCCGTGAGTCGTGAGCCGTGAGCCGTGAGCCGTGAGTCGTACGACAAGCGCGCTCTTTCGACTCACGCCTCACGGCTCACCACTCACGAAAAGACCCCCGCCTGGCCTGCGCCCTGCGGGGGTCCTCTGCGTTCGAACGCCGTAGTTCAGCGTGCCCGGTAGACGATCCGGCCCTTGGTGAGGTCGTACGGGGTCATCTCGACCGTGACCTGGTCGCCGGTCAGGATGCGGATGTAGTGCTTGCGCATCTTGCCCGAGATGTGGGCCGTGACGACGTGCCCGTTCTTGAGCTTGACCCGAAAGGTCGTATTGGGGAGCGTCTCGACGACTTCCCCTTCCATCTGAATCGCGTCTTCCTTGGACATCCAGCCTCGCAGCTGCGGCAAGCGGCGCGCGGATTGTGCCGTACGCCGCAGTCCAAGGCAATTCGGTGTCTCATCCACGCCACAGCTCGATGCCGTCCTCGCAGAGCTCCTCGAGCAGCGACTCGAACTGCGCACGCGGAATGCACCGGCTGCCGAGGGAGGCGAGGTGATCGGTGGCCATCTGGCAGTCGATCAGGCCGACGCCCCGCGTCCGGCACTCGTCGATCAGCCGGGCGAGGGCGACCTTGGATGCGTCGGTCGCTTGCGTGAACATGGACTCGCCGAAGAACACGCGCCCGAGCGTCACGCCGTACAGACCCCCGACGAGCTGGTCCTCGCGCCAGGTCTCGACGGAGTGCGCCAGACCCTGCCGGTGCAGCTCCAGGTACGACTCGTGCATCGCGGGCGTGATCCAGGTGCCTGAATCCCGGCGCCGCGGCTGAGCGCAGGCCGCCACGACGTCCTCGAACGCGGTATCGAGGCGCGTCTCGAAGCCACGGTTGAGGATCGACTTGCGCAGGCTGCGCGAACGACGGAACTCGTCCGGGAAGAGCACGGCACGGGGGTCCGGTGTCCACCAGAGGATCGGCTGTCCTTCCGAATACCAGGGGAAGACGCCGGCCCGGTATGCGTGGACGAGCCACTCCGGAGTGAGCGAACCGCCGACGGCGAGCAGGCCGTTGGGTTCCCTCAGAGCGAGACGGGACGGCGGCAGGGCGGCCGGCGGATCCGCTTCATTGATCCAGATGATTCCCGACATGGACGTCGAGGGTAGCGGCTGGCTCTGCGCGCCGGAAGGGCACATGGCGCTTTGCTGCTTCGATGTATCCGGAAACGTGCGTGCGCTCCCGGGCCAGGTAGTCCCCGACCGCCGCCGCGAACGCCGGATGCGCGATCCGGTGCATCGACCAGACGGCCGTCGGGGCGAAGCCCCGGGCAATCTTGTGTTCGCCCTGAGTGCCGGGCTCGAAACGCGCCAGGCCCTCGCGGATGCAGTAGTCGATGCCCTGGTAGTAGCAGGTCTCGAAGTGCAGGCTGTGAAAGTCGCCGGCGGCGCCCCAGTAGCGACCGTACAGCGTGTCCCGGCCACGGAGGAATACGGCGCAGGCGACCGGCTCCTGGCCAAGCAGGGCCAGCTTCACCATCAGCACGTCGGGCAGCGCCGCGGCGAGGTCGCGGAAGAACTCCAGCGTGAAGTAGGGCGGGTTGCCGCGCTCCGCGAAGGTCCGCGCGTGCAGCGCGTACACGGTCTCGAGCAAAACGGGGTCGGCATCCAGGTCGCCCCCGTGCAGTTCCCGGAACCGGATCCCCGACTCGGCCACGCGCCGGCGCTCGCGACGGGCCTTCTTGCGCTTCTCCGCCGTGAACGTCCCGAGGAAGTCGTCGAAGGCGGCAAACCCCAGATTCTGCCAGTGGAACTGGCAGTCGAGGCGTGCGGCAAAGCCGCGTGCGCAGAGGAACTCGCGCTCGTCGTCCTCCACGAACAGCGCGTGCAGCGAGCTGGCGTTCATGTCGCGCATCAGGCGCTCGGCGGTATCCAGCAGCGCAACGCGCACGGCCGCGGTGTCTTCGCCCGGCCGGACCAGGAGCCGGGGTCCGGTGGCCGGCGTGAAAGGGCAGGCCGCCACGAGTTTCGGGTAGTAGGCGAGCCCGTGCTGCTCGTACGCGCGGGCCCAAGCGAAATCGAAGACGAACTCGCCCCAGGAATGGCTCTTGACGTAGAGCGGCACGGCGCCGACCAGCGTTCCGTCGCGTTCGGCCACCACGTGCGCCGGGGTCCAGCCGGTCTCCGGCACTACCGACCCGCTGCGCTCGGCGGCCCGGAGGAACTCGTGGCGCAGGAAGGGCCGTCCGCGCAGATCCAGGGCGTTCCACCCGTCCGGCGAAACCTCCTCGATCGCGGCGGCGACCCGTGTGACCAGCGTCACGCGATCCACCGGGGCTCGACTCGAGAGATGAAACGCACGGTCTCGTACCGTCGCCCGCTGCGGCTCAGTCAGTCGCCGGCGTCGAGACCCTCGAGGTAGCGATCGGCGTCGAGCGCGGCCATGCAGCCCGTGCCGGCCGACGTCACCGCCTGGCGGTAGACGTGGTCGGCCACGTCCCCGGCGGCAAAGACGCCTGGGACCGAGGTGGCTGTCGCGTCCCCGGAAAGCCCGGACCTGACCTGGATGTAGCCGCCTTTCATCTCCAGCTGTCCCTCGAACAGCTGCGTATTCGGCGAGTGACCTACGGCGATGAACACGCCCGGGACTTCGAGCTCGGCCGGCGCCTCGTCCTTCACGTTGCGGACCCGCACACCGGTGACGCCGCTGTCGTCCCCGAGGACCTCTTGCACCACGTGGTTCCAGAGCAGGGTCACCTTGCCCTGGTCGGCGAGCGCGAACAGCCGGTCCTGCAGGATCTTCTCGGCCCTGAGCCTGTCGCGACGGTGGATCAGCGTGACGTGCGACGCGAGGTTCGCCAGGTAGAGCGCCTCCTCGACGGCGGTATTCCCGCCCCCGACTACGGCAACCGGCTGGTCGCGGTAGAAGAAACCGTCGCAGGTGGCGCAGGCGGACACGCCGCGGCCCCGGAACTTCGTCTCCGACTCGAGGCCCAGGTACCGGGCGGACGCGCCGGTCGCGATGACGAGCGCATCGCAGGTGTACTCGCCGGACTCGCCGCGCAGGAGGAACGGGCGGCGCGAGAGGTCCGCGGAAGCGATGTGGTCGGGAGCCATCTCGACCCCGAAGCGTTCCGCATGGCGCCGCATGCGATCCATCAGGTCGGGGCCCAGCAGGCCCTCGACGTCGCCCGGCCAGTTG
The DNA here is from genome assembly GCA_001303245.1 of Gammaproteobacteria bacterium SG8_30. GTDB lineage: Bacteria > Pseudomonadota > Gammaproteobacteria > Steroidobacterales > Steroidobacteraceae > SG8-30. Next base: position 4,795 of record LJNS01000076.1, on the reverse strand, counting down.
TCGACCTCGGTCGTCGTCATCAGCTGTCCGCCTTGCTCGAGACCCGTCACGAGCAGCGGCTTGCGGTTGGCGCGGGCCGCATAGATGGCCGCCGTGTAGCCCGCCGGCCCGGAGCCGAGAATGATCAGTCGACTGTGGCGAGGGGTGCTCATGTATAGTTCTCCGCCGTGTCCAACGGGTCGCGAGCCGCTCATCGGCGGTCGCGCGAGACGCGCCATCCTACGGGCCCAGGGCGACCGTTGAAAGCCCGGTGCCGCGACGCCGGCGCTACGGCCTTCCCGACCGGCGATCCCTATTGCGGCGGATCGATGCGGGTTCGTATAATCAATGTCTTACGTTCATAAATTCAGGTACAGGTTGAGAAACTTGGCGGCGACGACGCGATCGAATGACGTCGAGCACGGCAGCAGCCTCGAGCCGGCGATCGTCCGTGGCCTGCGCGAGGCGGCGTTCTGGATCCTGGCCGCGATCGCGCTGGTGCTCCTGCTCGCGCTCGTGAGCTTCGATCCGTCGGACCGCAGCTTCAGCTACACCGGAGAGCCGGGGCGCATCGGGAACCTGATCGGCCCGCTCGGTGCCTGGACGTCAGACCTGCTGTTCATGCTGTTCGGCAAGCCCGCGTTCCTGTTCCCGCTGGCCATCGCCTACGCGGCCTGGATGAGCTTCAAGCACGACGGCGGCGAGGGAGCGTCCCGCAGCACGGTCGCCCTCCGCGCCGTCGGCCTGGTGCTCGCCCTGCTGACGAGCTGCGGCCTGGCGACGCTGCACTTTGATCCCGGCGTGCTGCAGTCCACGGCCGGCGGTGTGCTCGGCAGCCTCGTGGGGGAGAGCCTCGCGGGAGTCGCCTCCTTTCTCGGCGCGACGCTCATCCTGCTCGCGCTCTGGTTTGCCGGCGTGCAGCTGTTCACCGGCGTTTCCTGGCTAACGGTGATGGACTTTCTCGGTCACTGGACGTTCCGGGCCTTCGACGCGGTCCGGGCCCGGTTCGCCGCCGCCCGCGACCAGGCGACCGGGCGGGAACTGCGCGAACGGCGCGAGGCCGTGGTGCGCGAAAGCAAGCGCAAGACCGCCACCCGGACCCCACCGAGGATCGAGCCGCCGGCGCCGCCGGTACCGGAGAAGAGCGAGCGCGTCGAGAAGGAGCGCCAGGTCCCGCTGTTCGCGAAGCCCTCGTCCAGGGACTTGCCGGCGCTCAGCCTGCTGGACGACCCGCCGCAGCGGGAACAGTCCTATTCCCCGGAAGCGCTCGAGGCCATGTCCCGGCTCGTCGAGATCAAGCTCAAGGACTTCGGGGTCGAGGTCGAAGTCGTCGCCGTGCAGCCCGGCCCGGTCGTGACGCGGTTCGAGCTCAAGCCGGCGCCCGGGGTCAAGGTGAGCCAGATCTCGGCGCTGGCCAAGGACCTCGCGCGTGCCCTGTCGGCGATCAGCGTGCGCGTCGTGGAGGTCATCCCCGGGAAGTCGGTCGTCGGCCTCGAGATCCCGAACGAGCGGCGCGAGCTCGTGACGCTCGGCGAGATCATCAAGTCGCGCGCCTACGACGACCTGCACTCGCCGGTGGCCCTCGCCCTCGGCAAGGACATCGGCGGCGCGCCGGTCTGCGCCGACCTGACCCGCATGCCGCACCTGCTGATCGCCGGTACGACCGGCTCCGGCAAGTCGGTGGCCATCAACGCGATGGTGCTGTCGCTGCTGTACAAGAGCACAGCCGAACAGGTCCGCCTCATCATGGTGGACCCGAAGATGCTGGAGCTGTCCGTCTACGAGGGCATTCCGCATCTCCTCGCGCCGGTGGTCACCGACATGAAGCAGGCCGCCAACGCGCTGCGATGGTGCGTCGCCGAGATGGAGCGTCGCTACCAGCTCATGGCGGCGCTCGGCGTGCGCAACCTGGCCGGCCTGAACCGCAAGGTCCGCGATGCCGATGCCGCAGGCAGACCGCTCGTCGACCCGGTCGTCGAGGGCCTGTTCCGGGCGGGCAAGTACGAGGGCGACATTCCACAGCTGCAGCCGCTGCCCTTCATCGTCGTCATCATCGACGAGCTTGCCGACCTCATGATGATCGTCGGCAAGAAGGTCGAGGAACTGATCGCGAGGCTGGCCCAGAAGGCGCGTGCGTCCGGCATTCATCTCATTCTCGCCACGCAGCGTCCGTCGGTGGACGTCATCACCGGTCTGATCAAGGCGAACATTCCCTGCCGCATCGCCTTCCAGGTTTCCGCCAAGGTGGACTCGCGGACCATCCTGGACCAGAGCGGCGCGGAATCGCTGCTCGGTCACGGCGACATGCTGTTCATGCCTCCGGGGACGAGCGTGCCGCAGCGGGTGCACGGGGCGTTCGTGTCCGACCAGGAGGTCCACCGGGTCGTGCAGTCGCTGCGCTCGAGCGTGGAGCCGACCTACGTCGAGGAGGTGCTGTCGGGACCGAAGGGACCCGTGCCCGGCCTGTCCGACGAAACGGTCGAGGCAGGCGAGGGCAACGGCGTCGAAGGTGAACAGGACCCGCTGTACGACGAAGCCGTGCGCATCGTGACCGAGACGCGCAAGGCTTCCGTCTCCGGCGTCCAGCGGCGTCTCAAGATCGGCTACAACCGCGCGGCCCGCCTCGTCGAGAGCATGGAATCGGCGGGCCTCGTGGGGCCGCTGCAACCCAACGGCAGCCGCGAGGTCCTGGCGCCGCCGCCGCCGGAGGATTGATGGCACGCTCTGTGACCGTTCATGCGCTCGCTGCAACGGCGCTCCTGGTGCTTGTGGCAGCGCCGCCCGCGCGAGGCGAGGACGCGAACGCCGCTGCGCTGGCCCGCGTAGAGGGCTACCTGGCGGGCCTGCAGTCGCTGCGCGCGGGCTTCGACCAGGAAATCGTCGACGAGGCAGGCGCGGTCAGAGAGCGAGCCCGGGGGACGCTGTTCCTCCAGAAGCCCGGGCGATTCCGGTGGGACTACCGCGAGCCCTACGCGCAGCAGTTGGTTAGCGACGGCACGCGTGTCTGGCTCTACGACGAGGAGCTCGAGCAAGTCACGGTGCGCGAGGTGAGCGAGTCGTTGTCGACGACACCCGCCATGCTCCTGTCGGGAAGGGGGGATGTCGCCGCCGCGTTCACGGTCCGAGCGGGCGGGCAGGAGGACGCCCTGCAGTGGATCGAGCTGACGCCGAAGCTCGAGGAGTCGGACTTCCGTAGCGTGAGACTCGGCTTCCGCGGCAACGAGCTCGAGCGCATGGAACTGACGGACCGCCTCGGTCAGACGGCCCGGATCCGGTTCTCGGACATCCAGCGCAATCCGGGCCTGCCCGCAGAGCTGTTCGAGTTCTCTCCACCGGCCGGCGTCGACGTCGTCGGCTCGGCCAACGCGAGGTGAATCGCGTGCTTCGGCTTGCCTGGCGAGGCTGGTGGCTCGCGGCGGGCGTAGTGATCGCGGCGGCGATCGTCTTCCTGAGCCTGTTGCCCGGCCCTGTGATCGAGTCCTACAGCGCCTGGGACAAGGGCGAGCACGTCCTCGCCTATCTGGTGCTTACGCTCTGGTTCACAGGCATCCTGGAGCGCCGGTGGTATCCGCTCGCCGCGATTGGTGCCGCGTTCCTCGGACTGCTGATGGAGCTGGCGCAAGGTACGCTCACGGCGACGCGGCACGCTGACCTGGTGGACATCGTCGCCAACCTGACAGGCGTCGCCCTGGCCCTGGTGGCCAGCTATGTCGCGCTCGGCGGCTGGGCGGCCCGGGTCGAGCTGTTGCTGGGTGTCCGCCCGCGGCGCTGAGCGCGATTCCCTTCGCGTTTACAATGCCCGGATGAGCACGCCGCAGGAATCGCTGGCCCTCGACCCCGAGCAGGACGCGTGGCGACCGCTCTCCGACCGCATGCGGCCCCAGACCCTGGCCGAGATGGTCGGGCAGGGCCACCTCCTGGGTGACGGGCGTGCGCTGACGCGCCTGATCCAGTCCGGCACGCCGCACTCGATGATCCTCTGGGGCCCTCCCGGCACGGGCAAGACGACGCTGGCCCGCGTCGTGGCCGCGACCTGCGATGCGCGGTTCGAGGCGCTGTCCGCGGTGTTCGCCGGCGTGAAGGACATTCGGCAGGTCGTCGAGTCGGCCCGGCAGGAGCGGGCGATCACGGGACGGCCCACCGTGCTCTTCCTCGACGAGGTGCACCGCTTCAACAAGTCCCAGCAGGACACGTTCCTGCCGTTCGTCGAAGGACGGCACGCTGGTCTTCATCGGGGCGACGACCGAGAATCCTTCCTTCGAGGTGAACGCCGCCCTCCTGTCCCGGGCCCGCGTCTACGTCCTGAAGCCGCTGGAGAAGGCGGACCTGCGAGGACTGCTCGAGCGCGCGCTGGCGGACGAGCGGCGCGGCCTGGGTAGCCAGCGACTCAGGCCCGATGAAAGGGTCCTCGACCTGTTCGCCGAGGCCGCGGACGGCGACGCACGTCGCGCGCTCAACCTGCTGGAGGTCGCGGCGGACCTGGCGACGCCCGCGGAGGATGGCGCCCGCATCACGTTGGACACGGCGCTCGAGGTCGTCGGCGGTGGGCACCGCAGGTTCGACAAGCGGGGCGAGCTGTTCTACGACCAGATCTCGGCGCTTCACAAGTCGGTCCGCGGCAGCGATCCGGACGCTGCCCTCTACTGGCTCTGTCGGATGCTCGACGGCGGTTGCGACCCGCACTATCTCGCGCGCCGCATCCTGAGGATGGCCGTGGAGGATATCGGCAACGCGGATCCCCGGGCGCTGACGCTGGCGCTCGAGGCGTGGCAGACCTACGAACGCCTGGGCAGCCCGGAGGGCGAGCTGGCGCTGG